>JBEQBV010000039.1:0-19377 GCA_041639635.1 Novosphingobium sp. | reverse complement strand
AGTTCGAGGGCCACGAACGGCGATTGATCCAGCGGTTTCAGGATCGGCACCTGCTTGTCGAACAGCGGATCGCGGCCTTCGCGGGCGTAGCTGTTATAGAAGTACATCGTGGTCGAAAGCGTGCCTGCGGGCATTTCGAGTTCGGCCTCGACTTCCTCCCACGTTTCTCCGGTTCCGGCGATGGTGATCCCGGCAAGGTCGAGCGGTTGGGTGAAGTGGGCGCTATCGAGCAGCAGGTAGACTTTGCCGCCGGGCTGATCGACCGCGCAACGGCTGACGCGACCGTGATAGCAATCTTCATTGATGAAGCGCTGGCCCTGAACGTTTACGAATACGCCGTGGGCTTGCTCCGCCGGGATGGTCCACGGACAGGTGGTGAAGAATTGGTCCATATGAATGGGATCGCCGCCCACCGATGCGCCCAGTTCAATGCCGATGCCATCGTCCTTGTCGCCAATGGGGCTGTTTACGCGGAAGCTTTCAGGCGCATATTTGCGGCGCATGGCCTCGTTGAACACGAAGCCGCCAGTGGCGAGCACGACGCCTTTGTGCGCGCGCACGAAGCGGTCCTGATTGTCGATGCGCACAACCGCACCTGCTATGCGATCCCCATCGGTGATCAGTGCCACGGCGCGGGCATCGACATGAATTTGTGTGCCGAGATCGCGGGCGCGGGCTTCCAGAATATCGACCAGCGGACGGCCACCGCCCCAGCCCATATGCTGGATCACGTGGCCGCGCGGGGCGGGCTTGGCGTGTTTGTAGAACGGGGCGGCGGCTTCGCTGCCGGACCAGATCAGCGTGGAATCGTCGGTCGGCTCGATCACTTTGCCGGGCAGATAGTTGCCGCGATAGGGCACGCCCTGATCCTTGAGCCACTGGTAGTGGGACAGGGCTTCGCGGCCATAGAGTTCGCACTTTGCCTCGTCCACGCACGGGCCTCCGGCAAGCTTGAGGTAAGTGGTGAAGTCTTCGACCGTGTCTGCAAAGCCTGCGGCGATCTGGGCATCGGTTCCGCCGCCAATGTAGATTTCGCCGCCTGAGAGCGCCGATGCTCCGCCGCTGCCAGAACTGCGTTCAAACAGCATGACGCGCGCGCCCGCGTTGCGAGCCTCGATCGCGGCGCAGGCGCCGGTGGCGCCAAAGCCGATGATGGCGATGTCAGTTTCAAAATCCCACCGCGGCACTTGCGCGATCGGAAGCGATTTGTGCGGCGAATATGCGGTCATCAGCGTCTTCCACTCCCAAGGTCGAGCCTGTTGGCCTGCTCGACTCAATTTCGTGCATTTCTGCACTGCATTCGTAATTTAAGATTGCATTGGATACGCAAATCGTCAATTGAAAAGCCTATAGCCTTTCGATATTGGCGATTTCGAATCTGGTGCAGCGGCTTTTCCGCGCGCATTGGCAGAACATGGGAGAACAGCCCCGGTGCAGGGCACGGACCACATCGATCTGACCGGCAAGGTCGCCATCGTCACCGGCGGAACGCGCGGGCTTGGACGGCAGATTGCGCAGGCTTTGCACGCAGCGGGCGCGGCGGTGACGGTGTGTGGGCGCACTGCGCCGAATGATCTGCCCGAAGGCATTACTTTTCGCGCGGCTGACATTCGCGATCCCGATCAGGCCCAAGGGCTGGTAGAGGCGGTGGCGGCGCAGCATGGGCGGCTGGATATCCTCGTCAACAATGCGGGCGGTTCGCCACAGGCCCCGGCCACGGCCAGCCCACGCTTTTTCGACGCCATCGTAAAGCTGAACCTGCATTCGGCGATGTACATGTCGCAATATGCCTATGCCCACATGCAGGAAGCCAATTCCGGGGCACGCGGGGGCAGCATCATCAACATCGCCAGCGTATCGGGCATCCGCCCATCGCCGGGCACGGCGGCCTATGGCGCGGCCAAGGCCGGATTGCTGAGCCTGACGCAGAGCCTTGCGCAGGAATGGGGGCCTGATGGGGTGCGCGTGAACGCCATCATCGTCGGGCTGATGCAGACCGAGACGGCGGAAGAGACGTATGGCGATGCCGCCGCGCAGGACGCGGTGGCCAAATCGCTGCCGCTGCAACGCATGGGCACCGGCATGGACGTGGCGGGCGCAGTGCTGTGGCTGAGTTCCAGCCTGGCATCGTGGGTCAGCGGCGCACGCATCAATGTCGATGGAGGGGGCGAGCGGCCCTACTTCCTCGACCTCGTGAAAGGGAGTTGACGGCCATGGGCATCAAGTCACTGGGCTATGTCAGAATTCAAACCGCCAAGGCGCAGGCCTGGGACCACTTCATGACGCAAGTGGTGGGCGTGATGCGCGGGGCAAGCCCTGCTGCGGGCGTGGCCACCTATCGCATTGATGATCGTCCGTTCCGCTTCTGGGTGGAACAGGGTGAGGCCGACCGGCTGCTGGCGGCCGGCTATGACGTGGGCGATGCAGGCGCGCTGGCGGCTTTGCGCGAAACCATCGTGGGGCTGGGCCGCCCGGTGAGCAATGGCGATGCGGCAGGTGCGGCAGCGCGCGGAGTTGAGGCGTTTTTCAGCACCAGCGATCCTTCGGGCAACGGGCTGGAGTTCTTCTGCGGCGATACGCGCGATGATGTGGCGTTCGTTTCGGAAGTGGGTGTCAGCGGGTTCGTGACCGGTAACATGGGCATGGGCCATGCGGTGTTTGGCACGCCCAACTTTGACGAGGCGCACGCCTTCTACAAGGCGATCGGCTTTGCAGACACCGACATTCCGCGCTTTCATTTTACCGACGATCCCAATGATCCGGGCATGGGCTTTGCCTTCATGCACGCTGATAATGGCCGGCATCATTCAGTGGCGATTGGCGAAATGCCGGTGCCGCCTTCGGGCTGCGTCCATCTGATGCTGGAGATGAAGACGCAGAGCGATGTAGGCAAATGCTATGACCGGATGCGGCTGAACAAGGTGCCCGAAAGCGCGACGATCGGGCGGCACGTGAACGACCAGACGTTTGGCTTCTACATGCAGACGCCATCGGGCTTTGACATTGAAATCGGGGCCGATCCGCTGGTGATCGACCCCAAAAGCTGGACGCCGACCGCGCATCTGGTGCCCAGCGAATGGGGCCATGTTTGGGCGTGGCAAAAGGCGCTTGAAGAACAATCAGGCGCAGAATCACAGGGAGCACAGGCGTGAGCCTCGACAAACGAATGAGCGCGGCGGAGATCGTGGCGCAATTGTCCGATGGGATGACGCTGGGGATCGGTGGCTGGGGACCGCGGCGCAAGCCGATGGCGCTGGTGCGCGAGATTCTGCGTTCGGACCTCAAGGATCTTACCGTGGTCGCCTATGGCGGGGCGGATGTGGGGATGTTGTGTGCTGCGGGCAAAGTGCGCAAGCTGGTGTTTGCGTTCGTGAGCCTTGATGCCATTCCGCTGGAGCCGTGGTTCCGAAAGAGCCGTGAAAGCGGGGCGCTGGAAGTGCTGGAGCTGGACGAGGGCATGTTCCAGTGGGGACTGAAAGCAGCGGCTTTTGGCCTGCCATTCCTGCCCACGCGCGTGGGACTGGGCACCGATCTGGCCGAACTGGGCGGATTGAAGACGGTGCAATCGCCTTATGACGATGCCGAAACGCTGATCGCGATGCCTGCGCTGAAGTTGGACGCGGCGCTGATCCACGTGAACCGCAGCGACTGGCGCGGCAATGTGCAGGTGTTTGGGCCGGATACCTATTACGACGAATGGTTCGCCAAGGCGGCGGCAAAGACCTACGTTTCGTGCGAGGAACTGGTCGACCGGATGGAGGACCATTACCCCGAAGGCGCGCAGGACAACCTGTTCGAGCGGTGCTTCGTTTCAGGCGTCGTGGAAATGCCCTGTGGTGCGCACCCAAGCTCGATGCCTCCGCATTATGGCTGGGACATGAAGGCGTTCAAGGCCTATGCCGACAGCGCGCGCGATCCCGGCGACTGGGCGCAAGTGGCAAGCCGCTTTGTGGGCGCATCGGAAGCCGAATATCTTGAATCCATTGGCGGAAAGGAGGCGGTAGCGGCTCTTTCGCTGCCGATTTTCTGATGAGCGACATCACTCTTGTAGACCTGTGCATTGTCGCCTGTTCGGAAGCGTTCCGGGGCAATGGCGAAATCGTGGCGACCGGCGTGGGCCCTGTGCCGCGCGTGGCGGCTGGCCTTGCCAAGCTGACTCATACGCCTGAACTGATGATGACCGATGGCGAGGCCTATCTGGTAGAACAGCCGGTGCCGCTGGGGCCGCGCAAGTATGATGACCGCAAGCCTGCGGGGCATCTGCCATTCTCGCGCTTTTTTGACAGCGCGGTATGGTCTGGCCGCAGGCACGCGATGGTCACGCCGACGCAGCTGGACCGCTTCGGCCAGATAAACCTGTCTTACATGGGCGGGACTTACGACAAGCCCAAGACCCAGATGCTGGGCGTGCGCGGGTTTCCGGGTAACACGATCTACCACCCCAACTCGTTCTTCTTCCCGGTGCATGGACCGCGCGTTTTCGTGCCGCAGGTCGATATGATCTCGGGCGTGGGCTACAATCCGGCCAAGCGCGTGGCGGGTGGCAATTTCTCGGGCGTGAACTTGCGCCGGATCGTGACGAACCTGTGCGTGATGGACTTCGGCGGGCCGGAAAATCAGATCCGCGTCATCTCGCTGCATCCGGGCGTGACGTTTGAGGAGGTGCAGGCGGCTACCGGCTTCGAGTTGGCCCGCGCCGAGAACATGGAGACGACGCGCTTGCCGACGGCAGAAGAACTGGCGGTGATCGCCAGCCTTGACCCGCACAACATCCGTGCCAGCGTGCTCAAGGACAATCCGCCCGCCGTTCGCGCCGCCGCCTGAGGGAGATGACAGCATGACCGACCTCGTCGAGCCGAAGAAAGTCGACATCGTCTACGAGACGGAAGAACCCGTTCGTTACGAAGTGATCGACAGCGTGGCCTGGATCACGATGAACCGGCCGCAGTTCAACAATGCCCAGAACGGGCAGATGACATACGCGCTCGACGATGCCTTCAACCGCGCAGTGCAGGACGATAATGTCCGAGCCATCGTGCTGGCGGGTGAGGGCAAGCACTTCTCGGCAGGCCACGACATCGGCACGCCGGGGCGCGATCTGCATCACGAGTTCGACAAGCGGCTGATGTTCCCGCCGCACACCAACAAGCCGGGTGCCGAGCTGCTCTATACGCGCGAGCAGGAGCAGTATCTGGGCATGTGCCGCCGCTGGCGAGACATTTCCAAGCCGACCATCGCCATGGTGCAGGGCGCCTGCGTGGCGGGCGGGCTGATGCTGGCGTGGGTGTGCGATCTGATCGTGGCTTCCGAAGATGCGTTCTTTCAGGACCCGGTCAACCCGCTGATGGGCATTCCGGGCGTGGAGTACTTTGCGCACGCCTATGAACTGCCACCGCGCGTGGCCAAGGAATTTCTGCTGCTGGGTGAGCGCATGCCCGCACAGCGCGCCTATGACTTCGGCATGGTCAACAAGGTGGTGCCGCGCGATCAGTTGCGTGAGGCGACAACAGTGTGGGCGGCGAAGCTGGCCAAGCAGAACCGGCTGGGCAACTGGCTGACCAAGCAGGCGGTGAACCACGTGGAGGAACTGCGCGGCAAGCGGGCGGCGATGGATGCGGTCTATCACATGCACCACTTTGCCCATGCGCAGAACGATATCGTGACCGGCAATTCGATTGCGGGGGTGAGCGGGACTTCCGCCGCTGCCGCCAATAAGAAGGACGCGGGCGAAGGCTGATGGCAAGCGTGCTTCACACTGTCCTGACCGAGCGCCTTGGCTGCACGGCTCCGATCATCCAGACCGCAATGGGGTGGGTGGCTGAGCCGAGCCTTGTCATCGGCAGCTGCAATGCCGGGGCCTTTGGCTTCCTGGGCGCGGCGGTGATGACGCCCGATGAATGCCGGGAGAAGATCCTTGCCGTGCGCCGTGGCACCGACAAGCCGTTCGGAGTAAACTTCCATTCGTTTCAGCCGGGGGCCGAACAGATCGTCGAGCTGATCCTCGCCAATGCCGAGCAGGTGCGCGCCGTCAGCTTCGGGCGCGGTCCGAACGCCAAGATGATCGGGCGCTTCAAGGATGCTGGCATCCTGTGCATCCCGACCGTGGGCGCGGTGAAGCATGCGAAGAAGATGGAAGAGCTGGGCGTCGACATGATCAGCGTTCAGGGCGGCGAGGGCGGCGGGCACACCGGTTCGGTGCCGACCACGATCCTGCTGCCGCAAGTGCTTGATACGGTGAAGGTGCCGGTGATCGCAAGCGGCGGCTTTGCCGATGGGCGCGGACTGGTGGCGGCATTGGCCTATGGTGCGGTGGGTATTGCCATGGGCACGCGCTTCCTGCTGACCAAGGAAAGCCCGGTGCCAGACAGCGCCAAGGCGGCCTACCTGAAGGCCGGAACCGACCAGATCATCGTGACCACCAAGCTCGACGGCATTCCGCAGCGCATGGTGCGCACGCGGCTGATGGACCGGATCGAGAAATCCGGCTCATTGGGCATGTGGCTGCGCGCTTTTGAGGCGGGCGCGGCGATGAAGCGCCAGACGGGTGCATCGTGGCTGCACTTCATCAAGGCGGCCAAGGGTATGACCGGGCATGGAGATGTGCCGTTGAAGCAGGCCATGATGGCCGCGACCATGCCCATGCTGATCCAGAAGGCGGTGGTCGATGGCGACATCGAGAACGGCGTGATGGCGACCGGCGTCGTCGGTGGGCGGATTTCCGAAATTCCGACCTGTGAGGAACTTGTGACACGCATCATGGCCGAAGCCGAGCAGCGCCTGACAGCGCTTGGCGTGCCCAAGGTCGATCTGGGTGCAAATGCCGTTGCGGCCAGCGCGGCCTGAGGGGAAGAACTATGCCGATCACGCTTACCGTCAAGGACCGCATCGCCGAGATCGTGTTCGACGTGCCGC
Organism: Novosphingobium sp.; assembly: GCA_041639635.1. Lineage (GTDB taxonomy): Bacteria > Pseudomonadota > Alphaproteobacteria > Sphingomonadales > Sphingomonadaceae > Novosphingobium. The sequence continues at coordinate 12,465 of JBEQBV010000039.1, read as the reverse complement.
CGGTCAATGCTTTCGACAGCGAAACGTGGATGTCGCTGCCCGGTATCGTCAAGAAGGCGGCGGCAGACCCGGAAGCGAACGTGGTGCTGATCCGCGCGGCTGAGGAGTCACGTGGGTTCTGTGGCGGCGTTGATATCAAGGAAATGCAGGCGCATCCTGAGCGCATCACCGTGCTCAATCGCGGTAACTACCTGACGTTCAAGGCAATTCACGAAGCCGAGATCCCTGTTGTGGTTGCCGCGCACAAGTTTGTGATCGGCGGCGGCATCGGCATTTGCGGGGCGAGCGACGTGATCATTGCGGCGGACGATGCGTTCTTTTCGCTGCCCGAGGTCGACCGCGGGGCGATGGGTGGGGCGAGCCACATGTCGCGCATGCTGCCGCTTCACAAGGTGCGTGCGGCGTTCTTTACCGGCGGCAATATCCCGGCGCAGGAGGCTTATCGCCTTGGCGCGGTGGAGAAAGTGGTGCCGCGCGCCGATCTGGTGGCTGAGGCTCACGCCTTCTGCAGCATCATCGCATCCAAGAGCCGCAAGGCGCTGGTCATCGCCAAGGAGGCGCTGAACGGGCTGGAGCCGCGCGACGTGGATCGCGGGTATCGTTGGGAGCAGGGCTTCACGTTGGAAATGTACATGCACGAAGACAGCCAGCGCGCGCGCGATGCCTTCGTCGAGACTGGCAAGGCAGCGAAGTTTTGACCATGAACCTGACGTACACTCCCGAACAGCAGGCTTTCCGCGCCGAAGTCCGCGCGTGGTTGGAAGCGCATGTGCCGAAAGAGCCGCTGGAACATTACGATGCCACGCGCGAAGGCTTTGAGGCGCATCGCCAGTGGGAAGCGACGCTGAAGAGCGGCGATTGGGGCATGGTGACCTGGCCCAAAGAATATGGCGGGCGCGGGCTGGACTTGATCCAGTGGCTGATTTTTGAAGAAGAATACTACCGCGCAGGTGCTCCGGGCCGGGTCAACCAGAATGGTATTTTCCTGCTTGGCCCCACGCTGATGGAATTCGGCACGCACGAACAGAAGCAGCGATTCCTGCCGCCGATGGCGAGCGGCGAGGAGATCTGGGCGCAGGCGTGGTCTGAACCGCAGGCCGGGTCTGACTTGGCGGGTGTGCGCGCCACGGCAGTCCTCGAAGGCGATGAATACGTGCTCAACGGGCACAAGATCTGGTCGAGCCGCGCGGCCTTTGCCGATTGGGCCTTCGGCCTGTTCCGCGAGCCCGGTAGCGAACGGCACAAGGGCATGAGCCTGATCTTCTTCCGGCTCGATCAGGAAGGTGTGACCCGCAATCCCATCCGCAAGATCAACGGGCACGTCGGCTTTGCCGAAATCTTCCTCGATAACGTGCGCGTGCCTGCCTTCAACCGCCTTGGCGATGAAGGGCAGGGCTGGCATATCTGCATGGCGACCGCCGGGTTCGAACGCGGCTTGATGCTGCGCAGCCCGGCGCGGTTTCAGGAAGCCGCTGCCGCGCTTGCCGCACTGTGGCAGAGCCGCAAGGACACATGCGATCCGGCGCTTGAGGCAGACGTTGTGCGCGCGCACATGAACGCCGAGGCCTATGCGCTGAACATCTATCAGACCGCATCGCGGCTGATGGCGGGGGCGAAGATCGGGCCTGAGGCTTCTACCAACAAGATCTTCTGGTCGGAGATGGACATTCATCTGCACGAGACCGCGTTGGCGATCCTTGGCGCGGAGGCCGAATTACTGCCGCCAACTGGCGAGCATGAGTGGCTGGACGACTACATCTTCTCGCTGGCCGGGCCGATCTATGCCGGGTCCAATGAAATCCAGCGCAACATCATTGCCGAGCGCATGCTCGGCCTGCCGCGCTGATCGGGAGGGAGGACCCCATGGACTTTACCCTTTCCGATGAACAGCAGATGTTCGCCGATACGGCCCGCACGCTGCTGGGTGATACCTGCACGCCCGATCACTGGCACAAGCTGATGGAACAGGGCGCGGCGTTTGATGCCGCGCGCTGGGCACAGATCGTCGAGAACGGCTTCACGCTGCTGCTCCTGCCCGAAGCGGCGGGCGGCATGGGGCTGAGCGAGCTGGACCTCGCGCTGATCGCGATTGAGGCGGGCTATGTCGCGCTGCCCGAACCGCTGGCGGAGAGCGCTGGCGTTGGCGCACCGCTGCTGGCCAGCCTTGCGCCCGAGCATCCGGCGCTGGCTGATCCCGCTGCGATCATCGCGGTGGCTCCGGCGATCAATCCGGTGGTTGCCAATGCTGATATTGCTGCGGCCATCCTGATCGAGAAGGACGGCAAGGCGTTTCTGGTGAAGCCGGATCAGGTGACGCTGACGCCTGCCGAGACCATCGATCCATTCCGCCGCCTGTTCCGCATTGCATGGGATGAAAGCAAGGCGGAGGATTTGGGTCCTGCAGACTGGACACTGGCGCTCGATCGGGCCTCGCTGTTTGCAGCGGCGCAAGGGCTGGGACTGGCGCAGCGGGCGGTCGATCTCGCCGTCGCCTATTCCAAGGACCGCATGCAGTTCGGCAAGCCGATTGGGTCCTATCAGGCGGTGAAGCATCACCTTGCCAGTGCGCAAACTGCGATTGAGTTTGCCCGGCCCGTGGTGCTCGCCGCAGCTGCCGAGATCGGCCATAGCGATGTGCATTCACGGGCGCGCGTGTCCGAGGCCAAGATCGTGGCGCTGGAAGCTGCCGAGAAGGCTGCGCGGGCTTCTATCCAGGTCCATGGCGCTATGGGCTATTCGTGGGAGGTGGACGTCCACCTGTTCCTCAAGCGCGCGCTGGCGCTGAAGGCGGCGTGGGGCACGCCCGCGTTCCATCGCAGCCGCATTGCCACGCGCATCTTCACCCAGCCACTTGGCGCCGACCAGACCTTTGCACGCCAAAGTGCCAAGAGTGAGACAGAACATGCCTGAAGCCTATATCGTCGATGCTGTGCGCGCGCCTGTCGGGCGCAAGAAGGGCAGCCTTGCGCACCTTCACCCGGCAGACCTTGCCGCGCATCCGATCCGTGAACTGATGGCGCGGCACGATTTCGATCCGGCGCTGGTCGAGGACGTGGTGTGGGGTTGCACCGAGACCATCGGCGGGCAAGCGGGCGACATCGGTCGTACCGCATGGCTGGTTGCGGGCCTTGCCGAGGACGTGCCGGGGGTGACGATTGACCGGCAGTGCGGCAGCGCGCAGCAGGCGGTGCACTTTGCCGCGCAGGGCGTGATGAGCGGGACGCAGGACATTGTCGTGGCAGGCGGCAGCCAGGCGATGAACCGCATTCCCATTATGGCAGCGATGATCGCAGGCGCGGCTTATGGTTTTGAAAGCCCGTTCCTTGGCGCCAAGGGCTGGGATGCCCGCTATGGCGACGAGGAGGTCAACCAGATACGCTCGGCCGAGATGATTGCCGAGAAGTGGAACATCACCCGCGAGGAAATGGACGCCTTCGCGCTTGAGAGCCACCGCCGCGCGCAGCATGCCACCGAGCAGGGGTGGTTCAAGAACGAGATCGTGCCGCTGGAAGGGCTGGACCGCGACGAGACGATCCGTCCTGGCACGACGCTGGAGGGACTCGCCTCGCTGAACTCTGTGCGCGAGGGCGGGCGGGTAACTGCGGGCAACGCCAGTCAGAATTCCGACTGCGCTGCAGCGCTGCTGATCGTCAGCGAGCGGGCGCTCAAGGAGCACAACCTGAAGCCGCGCGCGCGCATTCATCACATGTCGGTCCGCGCCGACAATCCGGTGTGGATGCTGACCGGGCCGATCCCCGCAACGCGCTATGCCATGCAGAAATCGGGCATGAAGCTTTCCGATATCGACCTGTTCGAATGCAACGAGGCCTTTGCGTCCGTGCCGATGGCGTGGATGAAGGAGCTGGATATCCCGCACGAGAAGGTGAACGTTCAGGGCGGGGCGATTGCGCTGGGCCATCCGATCGGATCGACCGGGGCCAAGCTGATGACGACGCTGCTGAACGCACTGGAGCGCACCGGCGGGCGTTATGGCCTGCAGACGATGTGCGAAGGTGGCGGGCAAGCCAACGTCACCATCATCGAGAGGCTGTGAGGCGATGAACGATACTAGCGCCCTCGGCCCGGCCATTGCCATCCCCAACCTGCTTTACACCTATGCCATGCGGTTTGACGACGGTGACTTTGATGGCGCGGCGGCGTTGTTTGACAAGGGCAGCGTGCTGACCAGCGGGCACCGCATCACCGGGCGTGAAGGCATTCTGGAAATGTGGCGGACATGGGTTAAAACCTATGAGGGCAAGCCGCTGACGCGCCATATCACCACCAATCCGATCATTGCCGTGGCCGATGATGGCCAAAGCGCAACCTGCCAATCGCAGTGGACGGTCATCCAGGCCGCACCCGGCTATCCGCTGCAGATTGTGGCAAGCGGGCGCTACCGCGATGCTTTCGCCCGTGATGCCGAGGGCTGGCATTTTACCGAGCGCGAATATCTCCAGACCGATCTGGTGGGCGACAGTTCCGCCCACACTCTGCAATCCCTGATCTGAAGGCAAACAACCCATGGGCATTTGCGAAAACCGCACGGTCATCATCACTGGCGCCGCAGGGGGCCTTGGCCGGGCCTATGCGCTGGCGTTTGGCGCAGAAGGTGCGAACGTGGTGGTCAACGATATCGGCACGTCGCTGGGCGGTGAAGGCCGCGATACCAGCGCGGCGGATGCGGTAGTGGAAGAGATCAAGGCGGCGGGCGGCAAGGCCATCGCCAATTATGAAGACATCACCGATTGGGACGCAGCGGGGCGCATTGTCGATGCCGCGCTTGAGGCGTTTGGCGACCTGCATGTGGTGGTGAACAACGCCGGGATCGTGCGGGACCGAATGTTCGTTTCGGCTACGCTGGAGGAGTGGGACGCGACGATGCACGTGCATCTGCGCGGGCACTTCTGCCTTGCGCGCCATGCGGTGAATTACTGGCGAACCAAGCAGAAGGAAGGCCGCGATCCCGATGCGCGGATCATCAACACGTCAAGCGGTGCGGGGCTGCAAGGCTCTATCGCGCAGGCGGCCTATTCCACCGCCAAGGGCGGCATTGCCGCGCTGACGCTGGTGCAGGCCGCGGAACTGGGGCGCTATGGCATCACCGCCAATGCGCTCGCTCCATCGGCGCGCACGCGGATGACCGAGGGTGCTTTTGCCGAAAAGATGAAAGCGGTTGAGGACGGGTTCGATGTGATGGACCCGGCCAATGTAGCGCCCACCGTGGTGTGGCTGGGCAGCGCGGCTTCGGCCCATGTCACCGGCTGCGTGTTCGAATTGGAAGGCGGCAAGATCATGCTGGAGGACGGTTGGCGCGAAGGCCCGTTCGTCGACCAGCCAGCGCGCTGGGACCCGGCGCAAGTGGGCGATGCGGTGGACCAGTTGCTGGCCGACCGCGTGCCGCCGCGCAAGGTCTGGGGCACCGCGTAAGCAATTCATATTCAAGGACAAGTCTGATGGAATTCGCATTCACCGAAGAACAGGCGATGATCGCGGAAACGGCACGCGGCTTCTTTGCCGAGAACGCGACGAGCGAGCGGACGCGCAAGGCCATGGCGGCGGACGGCATCGACCGTGAGTTGTGGAGCAGCTTCTGCACCGAACTGGGCCTTGCCGGGATCGGCGTGCCCGAAGAGCAGGGCGGGGTCGGCCTTGGCATGGTCGAATTTGCGCTGATCGCCGAGGCGGCAGGCGCGCAAGTGGCAGCGCTGCCGTTGCTGGGCAATGCGCGCGCGGCCCATGCTCTGGTGGCAGGTGGCACCGATGCGCAGAAGGCCCGCTGGCTACCCGCGCTGGTTTCGGGTGAGGCGATTGCCACTTCGGCATGGAGCGCAGACGCGGTGGCGGATGGGGCCACGCTTTCGGGCACGTTCCGCTTTGCCCCGCACGGTGCGGTGGCGGACCTGCTGGTGCTGACGGCGGGGGACAAGTGTTTCGTAGTGGAAGCATCGGCACCGGGCGTGACGATAACACCGCACGTGACGATGGACCAGACGCGGCCCTTGGCCACGATCATGCTGGATGGCGCGGCGGCAGAGGCTTTTGCTGATCATGCTGCGGCCAATCATACCCTGCACGTGACGGGCTGGATTTGCCTTGCCGCCGAAGCCCTTGGCGGCGCGCAGGCGGCGCTTGACCGGACGGTGGCCTATTCAAAAGAGCGCGTGCAGTTTGGGCGGCAGATCGGATCGTTTCAGGCCTACAAGCACCGCTTGGCCGATATGATGATCGAGATCGAACAGGCGCGCTCTGCCGTGTACTGGGCGGCCTGCGCGGTGGATGAAGGATCGGACGAGGCGCAGATTGCGCTGCATTCGGCCAAGGCGTTTTGCGCCGATACGTTCCATATGTGCGCGGGCAACATGATCCAGCTGCACGGCGGCATCGGCTTTACGTGGGAACATGACGCACACCTTTTCTTCAAGCGCGCGCGTTCGATCAGCTCGATGCTGGGGGACAGCCAGTGGCATCGTGAACAGATTGCTGCGCTGGTGCTGGATCAGGCTGCATGAAGCTGGGCTTTTCAGCCGAAGATGAGGCGTTCCGCGCCGAATGCGCGGATTGGTTGCAGGCGCAGATGACGGGGCCTTTCGCCGACATTCGCGGCATTCCCAATTTGTGCGACGCAATTCCGCGCCGCAAGGAATGGGAGCAGCAACTGGCCGCGCACCGCTGGTCGTGCATCGGCTGGCCCGCAGCGTGGGGCGGGCGCGATGCCACGCTGGCGCAGCAGGTGATCTTTGCCGAGGAATATGCACGGGCGGGCGCTCCGAACCGGATCAACCACATCGGCGTGGAACTGGCCGGGCCAACGATTCTGGCCTTCGGGTCTGAAGAGCAGAAGGCCCGCTATCTGCCTGCCATCGCGGCGGGGAAGCAGATCTGGTGTCAGGGCTATTCAGAACCGGGGGCAGGGTCAGACCTTGCCAATGTGAAGACCAAGGCGGTGCTCGAAGGCGGCGATTGGGTGGTCAATGGCCAGAAGGTCTGGACCAGCCTTGCGCACTATTCGGACATGATCTTCGTCGTCGCGCGGACAGAGGAAGGATCGAAGGGGCCAAAGGGCCTGTCGTTCCTGCTGATGGACATGGACCAGCCCGGCATCGAGGTGCGCCCGATCCGCCAGATGAACGGAGAAGCCGAGTTCAACGAGACATTCCTGACCGACGCACGCTGCCCGGCTGATGCCATGCTGGGTGCAGCGGGCGAGGGGTGGAAAGTGGCGATGGCGCTGCTGGCGTTTGAGCGCGGCGTTTCCACGCTGGGCCAGCAGATGCAGTTCCGCAACGAGCTGGACGCGGTGATCGCGGCGGCCAAGGCCAATGGCAAGGCCGCCGATCCGGTGGTGCGCCAGCGCATTGCAGCGGCTGAAATTGGCCTGCGGCTGATGCGCTATGGCGCGCTGCGGATGCTTTCGGGCACCGATCTTGCCGCTATCGACGGCGCGGCGCTGACGTATAAAATCCAGTGGGCCACTTGGCGGCGCGACTTGGGTGAGCTTGCGATGGATGTCTTGGGCCAGGAAGGTGAACTGGCGCAGGGCCATGAGTACCGCTGGCCGACGCTGCCCAATCTCTACCTCTTCAGCCGCTCCGACACTATCTACGGCGGCACCAATCAGATCCAGCGCAACCAGATCGCCGAGCGCGGTCTGGGCTTACCGCGCGAACCGAGAGGCAACGCATGACTGTTCCTGTCCCCGCCTATCCCACCCCGCTGGGCATGCTGAAAGGCAAGACCGTGGTGGTCACCGCTGCGGCGGGCACCGGCATCGGCTATGCCGTGGCCAAGCGCGCCGCCGAAGAAGGCGCGCGGGTGCTGATCAGCGATTTCCACGAACGGCGCCTTGGCGAAGCGGCAGACCGGATTGCGGCGGAAGTGGGCTGCGAGCGGCCTGTTACGTGCGTGTGCGATGTGACCAGCGAGGAGGCGGTGCAGGCTCTGCGCGATGCTTCGCTGACAGCGTTTGGCAAGGTTGATGTGCTGATCAACAACGCCGGGCTTGGCGGTGAGGTCAATGTCGTAGACATGACCGACGATCAGTGGAGCCGCGTGCTGGACGTGACGCTGACCAGCCTGTTCCGCATGACGCGGGCGTTTTTGCCATCGATGTATGCGGCGCGTTCGGGCGTGATGGTCAACAATGCGTCGGTGCTGGGCTGGCGTGCGCAGCGGGGTCAAGCGCATTACGCTGCGGCCAAGGCAGGCGTGATGGCCTTCACCCGCTGCACAGCGCTGGAAGCGGCAGACCACGGCGTGCGCATCAATGCGGTGGCGCCCAGCCTTGCCATGCACCCGTTCCTGGCCAAAGTGACGACCGAGGAAATGCTGGCACAACTGGTTAAGACCGAAGCTTATGGCCGCCCCGCTGAAGTGTGGGAGGTGGCTAATGTCATGCTGTTCCTGGCCAGCGACCTGTCATCGTACATGACCGGCGAGATCGTGCCGGTATCGAGCCAGAAGGCATGAGTATGGCGCGCAATTCCCGGAACACTTTGTACCGTCACCCTGAACTTGTTTCAGGGTCCATTTCTCCTCACACGCCGTCGGTTGCTGGCGAGAGATGGACCCCGGATCAAGTCCGGGGTGACGAATTCGGAAGCCTAGTGAGCAATCGGAGGCGGCTGCCATGACGGTGGTATTCGACAAACCCGCCGACCTGATCGGCAAGGAAGGCACGAAGCTGGGGCCGACCGACTGGCTCGCCATCGAGCAGGACCGGGTGGACGGCTTTGCGCACGTCACCGGCGATCACCAGTGGATTCACGTGGACGTGGAACGCGCCAAGGCCGGTCCTTTTGGCGGGACGATTGCGCATGGCTATCTGACGATGAGCCTTGTGAATTACTTCCTGCCACAGCTGATTGAGGTGCGCGGCTTTGCCCATGCGGTGAATGTTGGCGCGGACCGGCTGCGGTTCCTCAACCCCGTGAAAGTCGGCAGCCGCATTCGTGGGGTGGGTGAGATCATCACGATTGAGGAAGTGAAAGGCGCGATCCAGTCAGTCGTGCGTGTTACCATCGAGATCGAGGGACAAGAGAAGCCCGCCTGCGTGCTCGATACCATCAGCCGCTATTTTCCGGAGTGAGAGAGATGCCTGATCCGAAATTGATGGAAGCCGCCGTACACGAATATGTCGCCGCGTTCGATGCCAATTCACCTGAGCGGGTGGCTGCGCTGTTTGCGCCCGATGCCAATGTGGAAGACCCCATCGGCAGCCCCGCACACATCGGCCACGATGCCATTCTGGGCTTCTACACCGCATCGATGCAGACCGGCGCGAAGCTGAAGCTGGAAGGCCCGGTGCGGATTGCCGGGCCATATGCGGCCTTTGCCTTTTCTGTGCTGCTCAACCTGGGCGGCAAGGACATGCACGTGGACGTGATCGATACGTTCAAGTTCAACGATGACAACAAGGTCATTGAAATGCGGGCCTATTTCGGTCCGGCCAACATGCACGGCTTTGCCTGAAAAAGCGACCTGAGAGGATATTCCATGCGCGATGCAGCCATCGTTTCTACCGCCCGCACCGGCGTTGGCAAAGCCTATCGCGGTGCCTTCAACGATACCGAAGCGCCGGTGCTTTCGGCCCATGTGGTCAATGCCGCGCTGGAGCGGGCGGGCATTGATCCCGCGCGGGTGGACGACGTTTACCTTGGCGTTGGCAACCACTGGAACACGCAGAGCTACAACCTTGGGCGGTTGACGGTCCATGGCTCGGTCCTGCCTGACAGCACCGGCGGCTTTACGCTGGATCGCAAGTGTTCATCGGGCCTCAATGCCATTGCGCTCGCCGCGCGAGGGATCATGTGCAACGAGATTGATGTGGCTGTCGCGGGCGGCATGGAGAGCATTTCGCTCACACTCAACAAGCATGCGCCGCAGTTCCGCAACCGATCACAGTTCATCAACGCGGCTGATCGCTATGCCTACATGGCTATGATCGAGACGGCAGAAATCGTGGCCGAACGCTATGGCGTGAGCCGCGAGGAGCAGGACCAGTTCGCCGCGCTTTCGCAACAGCGCGCAGCGGCGGGTCAGGCTGCGGGCAAGTTCGATGACGAGATCGTGCCGATTACGGTGACCAAAGCCTTGTTCGACAAGGAAGGCAACGAGACTGGCAAGGAAGAGATCACGCTCACCAAGGACGAGGGCGTGCGGGCAGGCACGACCTATGAAGCCCTGGCAGGCCTGAAGCCGGTGTTCAAGAACGGGCAGGTGATTGCCGAAGGCAAACACGTGACCGCAGGCAATGCCAGCCAGCTTTCCGATGGCGCTTCGGCGCAAGTGCTGATGGACCTCGATACCGCGCGGGCCGAAGGACGCCCGGTGCTGGGCATTTATCGCGGGTTTCAGGTGGCAGGTTGCGGTGCGGATGAAATGGGCATCGGCCCCGTGTTCGCGATCCCCAAACTGCTGGATCGGGCAGGCTTGAAGATCGAGGACATTGGCCTGTTCGAGATCAACGAGGCTTTTGCCAGCCAAGCCGTCTATTGCCAGCAGAAGCTGGGCATTGATCCCGAAAAGCTGAACGTCAACGGTGGCGGTATCGCCATCGGCCATCCCTTCGGCATGACCGGATCGCGTTTGGTCGGCCATGCACTGATCGAGGGCAAGCGGCGCGGGGTGAAGTATGTGATCGTATCGATGTGCGTGGCGGGCGGCATGGGTGCTGCCGGTCTCTTCGAAGTGGCCTGATGGATGACCACGCTTAACCCGCTGCCTCTGACCATCCCCCACGCCGCGCAGGCTGCTGCGGCGCGGTGGGGCGATGCGCCTGCCGTAATCGACAATGGCCGGGTGTGGAGCTTTGCCGAACTGTGGGAGCACAGCCGTGCCATGGCTTCGGCACTGCTGGCGCAAGGCGTGGGCGCGGGGGACCGGGTGGCCGTGTGGGCGCCCAATTCGCGCGAATGGATCGTGGCGGCGATTGCGGCGATGACGTGTGGGGCAAGCGTCGTCACGCTCAACACCCGGCTGAAAGGGCGTGAGGCGGGCGATATCCTGCGGCGGACCAACACGAAACTGCTGTTCACGGTCGAAAGCTTCCTCGGCATCGATTACCGCGCGCTGATTGCGGGCGAGGCACTGCCTGCGCTGGAACAGACGGTGCTGATCGACAGCGGGTTTGCGGCCTTTGCCGCCGTAGGCAAGAGCGCCGATGATCCGGCGGTCGATGCCGCGCTGGCGCAGATTGGTGCCGATACAGTGTCGGACATTCTGTTCACGAGCGGCACCACCGGCAGCCCCAAGGGCGTGCTGATGACTTATGGCCGCGTTCTGCCGCAAGCGGCGGTGTGGTGCACAAACACGGGCTTGCGCGAAGGCGACCGCTATTTGATCGCCAACCCGTTCTTCCATTCGTTTGGGCTGAAAGTGGGCTGGGTGGCGTGCATTCTGGCAGGGGCCGTGGCCGTGCCGATGCCGCAGTTCGATGTGGCGCAGGCCATCGAACTGATCGAGCGTGAGCGGGTGACCTTCATGCCCGGGCCTCCCACGATCTTCCAGATGCTGCTCGCTGAATTGGACAAGCGGCAGTGGGATTGTTCATCCTTGCGCGGGGGCACGACCGGGGCGGCCACGGTGCCGCCATCGCTGGTAGAGCGTATCCGCAACGATCTGGGCATGAAAGATCTGATCACTGCCTATGGCATGACCGAATGCGTGAACATCACCACGTGCGTGCCCGGAGACGATGCCGAAACCATCGCGCGCACCTGTGGCGCGGCGTTTCCGGGCAATGAAGTGCGCGTGGCCGATGATACGGGTGCCGAGGTGCCGCGCGGAGAGACCGGCGAAGTGCTGGTGCGCGGGCAGGGCGTGATGCTGGGCTATCTGGATGATCCAGCCGCCACCGCCGAGGCTATTGATGCCGATGGCTGGCTGCATACAGGCGACATCGGCACGATGGACGAGCGCGGATACTTGCGCATCACGGACCGCAAGAAGGACCTCTATATCTCGGGCGGGTTCAATGTCTATCCGGCGGAAGTGGAAAAGCTTCTCGCTGAACACCCGGCCATCGGCATGGTCGCCGTAGTGGGTGTGGCGGATGAGCGGCTTGGCGAAGTGGGCCGGGCGTTCGTGGTGCTGCGTCCCGGCGCGCAGACGACCGAGGCAGACTTGATCGCCTGGTCGCGTGAGAACATGGCCAATTACAAGGTGCCGCGCGGCTTCGTGTTCGTTGATGATCTGCCGCGCAATGCCTCGGGCAAAGTGTTGAAGACCGAACTTCGCGGGCAGTGATGACTGAGGCATTGAGCACCCACCCCCAACCCCTCCCTTAAGGGAGGGGAGCCAAAAACAAAGGGATTTGAGGATGACGGACAGGTTCACTGGCAAAGTTGCCCTGATCACCGGCGCGGCATCGGGTATCGGGCGGGCGGCGGCATTCCGCTTTGCGCAGGAAGGCGCGCGGGTGTTTTGCGCGGACCTCAATCTGGCAGGCGCGCAGGCCGTGGCAGC
>JBEQBV010000038.1:0-19565 GCA_041639635.1 Novosphingobium sp. | reverse complement strand
TGGTGTAGAGGATTGCGCCCCACAGCAGCAGGTTGAGGACGCCGCCCGCCACGGTCCAGCGCACCGCGTGGTAGAGCAAGCGGGCCTGCGCATCGATGGACCGGATGAAGGTGGCGAACAGGCGCTGTCGCAGTGCAGCATCGCCCTCCAGCCCGTCAGCATCAAATTCCTCGCCCAGCAGCATGGCGCGTAAGGCCAGCGCGCACGAAATGACCAGCGGGACAATTGCCGCAAGATTTGCCAGCACAAGAACAGGCTGGGTGGACGCATCGAGCGAAAGCGGCGCGCCGGGACTGGCGGAGATCGGATGGGTGCCGATGGTTACCAACAGCGCGTTGAAGCCCAGCATTGCGCCAAGGCGGACCGACAGATCGAGATCGCGGTTCTCCAGAAATTCGAGATCGGCGATGAATCCGGGATCGGGAGGATCGCAGCGCATCGTCTGAAAGGCGCGCAGGCGGGAGCGGAAGGATATGAAGCCCATGATGGCCGTGATGCTATTGCGGTGGCCGTAACCGGGCAAGGCACCTTGCGCAAAAAGCGTTTTGCAGGAACGTCCGGCCTTGCCGACCATTGCGCCTATATCGAGGCGCTCATTCTGGCGTCACCTTCCAAAAGGATATCGCGCCATGAAAAAGGCACTGATGCTTACCGCACTGGCTGCAGCAACGCTGACCACAGCCTGCACGACGAACGGTTTTTCCGATGGACCTGGCTATGCCGGGAACGATAACGGCTGGGGCTACTACGACAACAACTACTACGAGCAGAATGGTCGCTACGACTATGATCGCCCCGATCCTCGCTATGGCAACCGTTACGAAGCTGATCGCTACTATCGCAACAATGGCCGCTATCGCGAGCGGCAGCTTTCGTACGATGACCGCGTCTATCGCGGGCGCGACAACCGCTATTACTGCCGCCGTTCGGATGGTTCGACCGGCCTGATCGTCGGCGGTCTTGGCGGAGCGGCACTCGGTGCGATCATCGCACCGGGCGATAGCAGGCCGCTTGGCGCCATCATCGGGGCTATTGGTGGTGCGGCGGCAGGGGCTGCGATTGACAATGGCAATCGCAACAACCGCAACAATCGCAACAACAACGTGCGCTGTCGCTGAACCGGGCCAACCCCCTCCCACGCGTGGGAGGGGCAGGTCCCAGCGAATTTGACGCGTGCGTCAGCTGTTTCGGATATTGTCCAGACCCGCAACGACGCCCGCTTTCTGCGTTGGGTTCGATGCATTGAGCTTCTTGGGTTTTTCCGCCTTCGGTTTGCGGATTTCCTTGCTTGATTTCTTCTGGCTCTTGGCCATTGTCATTCTCCGGCGGGCAGATGCCCAACCCCGGCCTAGGCCGTTGCGGCACCAATAGCGAACCCTATCGCGCTAACCGCCCCAACACTTCATCCAGCGCCGACAGGAAGCGGGACCGGTCCGTCTTGGAGAAGGGGGCCGGGCCGCCGATGATATCGCCGCCTGCACGCAAGTCTGCCATGATCGCGCGGGTAGCGATTTGCGTGCCGATGGAACCGTGGGTGAAGGGCTTGCCCGTGGGTGACAGCACGCTCGCGCCCGCTTTGAGACACCGGTCGGCCAGGAGAATATCGGCGGTGATGACAACGGCTTTCGCGTTTGCAGCCTCGGCAATCCAGTCGTCAGCAGCATCAAAGCCATCGCTGACGACCACGCGCCGCACCAGCGGGTGAACCGGCACACGGAACGGGGAATTGCTGACCACGACCACCGGCACATTGCGGCGCCATGCGACCTTGTAGATCTCGTCTTTCACCGGGCAGGCATCGCCATCGACAAGGATGGTCAGAACAGGCGCGGGGAGGGGCGGGGTTTCGGTGTTCGTCATGCCGCGCCATAGCGGCTCGGCCCGTTTTGCGCCACAGTCTGCCGATTACGTTCGCCAATCCGCACATGACCTGCTATCAAGATGCCGCTGACGTCGAATTTTGCGACGGACTTCGGCTACAACTACCGCTCTGGCACCTCGGTGCTGCTTCGGCTTTTGACGACGATTTCCTTTCAATTGACGATTTTGACGCACGGCCAGTCTGCGCTCTTGCAGGCGGGCAACCATCGTTCTTGAAAGGAACTCCCATGCCAGTAGGCACCGTAAAATTCTTCAACACCGACAAGGGCTACGGCTTCATTCAGCCTGACAATGGCGGTGCGGACAGCTTCGTTCACATCTCGGCCGTTCAAGCTGCCGGTATGTCGACGCTCGATAAGGACCAGCGCCTGAGCTATGAAGTCGAAACCGGCCGCAATGGCAAGGCTTCGGCTGTCAATCTCGCTTCGGCCTGATCCAGTTTGCTGAAGTGAAAGCGCGGGCCTTTTCAAAAGGCCTACGGCCTGCCACTGCGCAGGAATGACTTTCGCTTCAGAAGCTGAACTTCAAGTCCGCCTCCGCCGCGCTGCGTTCAATCGCGCGCTGGCAGAGGCGGACTTTGTTGTTTTGGGAACGCTGCTTTCCCCCGATGTCATGCTGGTAACCGGCACTGACAGTGCCGTGATTGCCGGGCGCAAGGCGCAACTTGTGGCGTGGAAGCGGGAATTTGCGGCCAGACCGCGCACGATCTACACTCGCACCACCACTGAGGTCATCGCATCGCCGCTGGAGCCGATCGCGATGGAGCAGGGTCAGTGGCAGGGCGTAGCTGAAGGTTCAGGGCAAATCATCGCTTCGGGAATCTATGCCGCCAAGTGGCGGCGCTTCCCGCAAGGCTGGTTGCTGATCGCAGAGATTTTCGTCACCTTGGCTTGAAACGGCGTCGGGCCTGAAACGGAAAAAGGGGCGCTGCCATCACCGGCAGCGCCCCTTTTTCCATTACCGTTTCAACAACATGCTGGCGCGGTTCACGGGTTTGGCGATGCTCGCCATCTGGCGAGGCATTCCCGTGTTGCGTGGCAGTCAATCGTTGGCAGCAGCCTTGCTCGCGATCGGCTTCACGTCCTTGACATCGAAGGTAACCGGACGGCCATTGAAGCGGCCCGTGACGGTGCGCTTCGTGACGCGCAGTTCGAAGGGCACCTTGCCGGCATAGGCAGAACCCTTGAGAACCTTGACTTCGCCCTGCTGTTCGGCGGTGTAGTCGTACTTCACGCCCTGATAGGTGAACGAACCAGTTTCACCTTCTGCGGCGATGGCGGGAGCCGAAACGAGGACGGCAGCGGCGAGAGCGATTGCGGTCTTGAACATGGTACTGTCTCCTGCGTGGTCAGGAAAGACTGCGCCTCGCAACCTTGTCCTGTTGCATTGCAGCATACGAATTGTGTGCGGTGCGGCAATTGTGTTTGCTGTCCTTATGATTGCAGATTCTGCAACCACAAGGTGAACCGCATGAAATCAGATGCTTGCAGACATTGGGCAGGCAAGGACCTGTGCAAAGTTACGTATGCAGTAGAGCAGTTCGGGATACCAAAACTAGTCAATTGATGGCCCCCGCAATGATGCAGCGCCGCAGATTGTCTATGTTAGCGCGCCAGATTAGCGCTTTCGCACGAATTCCGCGCGCAGAACCAGCCCCTTGATTCCGGGGTAGCGACAATCAATCTCTTGCGCATCACCGGTTAGCCGGATGGACTTGATGAGGGTGCCTTGCTTCAGGGTTTGCCCTGCACCTTTGACCGCGAGGTCCTTGATCAGTGTGACCTGATCGCCATCGGCCAGCAGATTGCCCACTGCATCGCGAACTTCAACGCTATCGGCGCCTTCCCGCCGCGCTGCTTGCTCGGCAGCTGGCATCCATTCGCCGCTCTCCTCGTCATAGACATAGTCTTCGTCGTTCGTCATGCTTCACTCCAGACACATGGTACCGTGGCACAAGTATCGCGGGATTGCCACGACGGTTCCGCAAGGGAAGGCCTGTATGGACAGAACCATCATCAATCTTGGTGCGGGCGATGCTGATGCAGCAACCGTAACCCTTGCAGCCGCTTTTGCGGAGGATCCGGCCATGTCCTGGATTTTCCCCGACGCTGAGGTGCGGGCCCGGCGCTTGCCCGGATTGATGCGCTGGTCGTTCGAGGATCATTTGCGCCATGGCATGGTTCTGGGCACGCCGGGGTGCGAGGTGGTGACGCTGTGGCGTCCGCCCGGCACCGTACACGCCCACACCGCGCTGACTTTACCGATGATGTTCCGGTTTCTGGCAATGCTGGGAACGGGGGTGCAGCGCGCAGAACGGCTGGATCGGATGATCGAAAAGCATCTGCCAGCAGGGGAGCAGCAATTCTATCTGCGCATGGCGGCGGTTCGCCCGGACCGGCAGGGGCGGGGGCTGGGCGGTCTGGCTATCCGCGCCGGGCTGGCGCAGGCTGTTGCGGCGGGTTTACCCGCTACGCTGGAGACGGCAAAGGAAAGCAACGTGAGCCTCTACCGCTCGTTGGGCTTTGACGTGATCAGGACCTGGCACCCCGCCAAAAGTGGCCCTCAATTCTGGACTATGGTGTGCGAAGCACCGGTCAACTGAGCGCAACCTGCATCAACCGCGCGCCAAGCAGAACCATCAGCACGTAGATGATCGTGTAGAACCGTTCGGGCCTCAACACCCTCACCAGTCGCACGGCGACCAGCGTGGCGCCGATTGCAAGCGGTACGAGCAGCGCGGCGGCTATGACAACATCGTGCGTGAAGGCACCCAGCGCGATGTAGCCTGGCACTTTTAGCCAGTTGATCGCGGCAAAGAGGATCGCGTTGGTTCCGGCATAGGTCAGATGCGGCAATTTGCGCGGCGTGACCCACATCTGGAATGGCGGCCCACCAGCATGGGCCACTTGCGATGTGAAGCCGGTTGCCATGCCGAACAGCCCGCCCACCCATCCCGGTGAGGTGGACGCAGCCGCCACGCGGCCCCCGCGCTCTATCCACAGGCGATAAACGCCGAACAGCAGTGTGATGGCACCCAGCACGCCCATCAGCGCTTGCTCATTGATCAGGGTTGCCATGGCCCAACCCAGCGCGATGCCGATCACGGCACCTGGTAGCATCCACGCTACGATCCAGCGGTCCCATGCGTGGCGAAAAGACCAGACACTGACCACGTCCTGCACGATCAGGATCGGCAGAAGGATTGCGGCGGCGGTCGAAGCCGGAAGGGCCAGTGCGGCAATCGGCGTTCCCAGCGCGCCAAGCCCCGAAAAGCCGCCCTTGGCCATGCCGACAAGGATGACCGCGGCCACGCATGCGGCCAGCACATGGGGATCTGACAGCAGCATGGTGCTTACCCTGCAGCCTTGCGCTTTGGCCAGTCCGTCACCCCGCCGCACCACAGGGCCAGCCACACGAACAGGGGCTGGGCGAACATGCGCGGCACGTGATACGCCAGAGCCAAACCGCCGTCGGGCTTGCCCATATCGATGATGAAGTGATTGATGTTGGCGGGAAACACGCAGACGGCATAGAGCGCGAGCCCGATGCCGGCGGCCTTGCGCAGCGGCAGCGAAAACCATTGCATCAGCCCGGCAGCGCCGAAGAGTTCGGCAAGCCCGGTAAGCAGTACCACCGTTTCGGGTGCCGGGACCCAAGGCGGCATGATCGAGAGAAATGGTTTGGGGGCTATGATGTGGATGATGCCCGCAGCGAAATAGAACAGGGCGAGGGTCACGCGCAGAATGCCACGCCTCATGAATCGGGGCTCCAACCGGGCGGTGCCAGGGTAAAGCCTGCGAAATCGAAGCCCGGCGCGACAATGCACGAGACAAGCGTATAGCCATGCGGCCCGTTGATGGCGCTGGCGGCCTGCCATTGTCCATGTGGCACCACGCCCTGCAGCGATTGTCCAGCAGCGATGTTGGGGCCGAGAACGCGCTGCGTTGGCGATGCCGCGCTATCTTCGGCAATTTCCAGCAACACCGGGTCACCTCCCTGCCATATCCAGATTTCGTCTGCGTCCACCGTATGCCAATGCGAACGATCACCGGAGCGCAACAGGAACAGGATCGCCGTGCTGGACGGGCGACCGCCATCAGACGCCGATGCTCGCCACGTTTCCCGATAGAAGCCGCCTTCGGGATGCGGGGAAAGGGCGAGTTGATCGATAAGGTCTTGAGCTGTGGGCATCATATGATGTTGCCGGGGCATAGCAGCGTGTCAATCACCACGCCGCAGGTTCCAGAACAAGGGCGCGCGGGGCAATTTCGGTCCAACCGCTTGCTGCGATCACATCATTGCTTTCACGCGCAGTGCGGCCATCGGCAAGCGACCACGTTACGTGCCATACTTTGCCATCTGGTCTGGCAGTGGAGCCATCAAGCGCAACTACCATTGCCTCAACGCCCTTGCCATCATCCGACCGGCCAATGATGACAGGGTTTGCGACTGGCAGAGGCACTTCCGTGCCATCTACTGCCAATGTCACATGATCGGCAATCACGCGGGCGTAAGTGGGCGGCAGATCATCCAGCAAGGCGGCGCGACATTCGCGGGTCAGCTTCCATCCGATTGTCATGCCAACCCGCCATTGTCCCGCTTTACTGCGGCGTGATGAGTGCGCCGGTGACCCAGATGATCGTCAGTGCCCCGATTGCGAAAAACAAGCCCGCCGCCAGTACCCAGCGCATGACGTTGGAGGTTTCTCCTCCGCGCGCTTCCTCGCTGGTGATGTGCGTCTCTTCTCCGTGCTTTTCCATGAAGCTTCTCCTTGTGCATTCCCGGAACATGCCGAGTCTACGCTTGGGGAAGCCCCCTGTTCCGGCCTTGTTCACACAATCAGGCCGGACCAAGGGGAAAAGCCATTTGAAATCAGTCGCGCAGCAGTTCGTTGATGCCGGTCTTGCTGCGGGTTTGGGCGTCCACCGTCTTGACAATGACCGCGCAGTAGAGCGACGGACCGGGGGTGCCATCGGGGAGGGGCTTGCCCGGCATCGCACCCGGTACGACCACGGCATAAGGCGGCACGCGGCCGATGTGGACTTCGCCCGTGGCGCGATCAACGATCTTGGTCGATGCGCCAAGGTAGACGCCCATCGAAAGCACTGCGCCTTCGCCCACGATCACACCTTCGGCTACTTCTGAACGCGCGCCGATGAATGCGCCGTCCTCGATGATCACCGGGCCGGCCTGCAGCGGTTCGAGCACGCCGCCGATCCCTGCGCCGCCCGAGATGTGCACATTCTTGCCAATTTGCGCGCAGGAACCGACCGTGGCCCAGGTGTCGACCATCGTGCCTTCATCCACGAACGCACCGATGTTCACGAAGCTTGGCATCAACACCACGCCCTTGGCGATGTGTGCGCCCTTGCGTGCCACGGCGCCTGGGACGACGCGGAAACCGGCGTCGCGGAAGCGTGCATCGTCCCAGCCAGCGAATTTCGAGGGCACCTTGTCGAAAGCAGGTGCGCCGCCCGAGCCGCTTTCGATCACCGCGTTGTCGTTCAGCCGGAACGAGAGCAGCACGGCCTTCTTCAGCCACTGGTTGACCTGCCATTCCCCGTCCACTTTCTGCGCGGCGCGGGCCTGACCGCTGTCGAGCAGTTCGAGCGCGGCTTCCACCACTTCGCGCACCGCATCGCTGGCCGGAGTAACGTTCGCGCGGTCTTCCCAGGCGGCGTTGATGGCGGCTTCGAGCTGTGCGGTCATGCTGTTTCTCCGGACGGGATCGGTATGGAACAAAATTGCGCGCGCACTAGCCGAGCGTGGTGCGATCGGCAAGGCTTGCCAGTGTCTGGTCCAGCCATTGCACAATGTCATCGGTGATCATGTCAATGGCGGCATCGTCCTTTGCCCGATCCCCCCAATCGGTGGCGAGGTCCAGCCAAACCGTTTGCATGCCCAGTGCCTTGGCCGGGGCCAGATTGCGCGCCATGTCTTCCACAAACACCGCCGTTTCAGGCACAATACCAAAGGCCGAGACCAGCCCGGCATAGGCCGATGGTTCGGGCTTTGGCCGATATTCCATCGCATGGATATCCCAGATGCCTTCGAAACTGTGTTCCAGCCCAAGGCCTTGCAGCACGCGCATGGCGTAGGCATCATCGCCATTGGTGAACAGGATCTTCCGCCCCGGCAGCGCCGCCAGTCGGCTGGCCAGACGCGGCGCTACTGCCAGTGGAGCCATGTCGATATCGTGCACATAGTCCAGAAATTCGCGTGGCTCGGTCGCGTGATAGTGCATCAGGCCCGAAAGCGTGGTGCCATGATCATGGAAATAGAGCTTCTGCACGCGCCGCGCCTCGGTGGCATCGCAGCCGAGCAGGTCCTGAATGAACTGCCCCATGCGCAGATCGATCTGATCGAACAGCCGCGTAGACGGGGGATAGAGCGTGTTGTCGAGATCGAAGATCCAGCAATCGATGCAGGCCGGGTCAAAGGGCATATCAGGTAATCACTCCAGAGCCGTCTCATCGTTCGTTTACGCAATTGCAATTACCAGCAAGATGGCAAACTGGCCACCGGGGTAGGGAACGTTGATGAAGACTTCCGTTCGTCTTGCGCAGACTGGACTGCTGCTTTCGCTTTCGGCTTTGGCCGGATGCGGCAGTGGTGGGGGTGGCAGCGTTTCCAGCACACCGACGCCGCCCGTGGCGCAATCCCCCGCGCCTTCGCCGACACCGACTCCCGCACCGGCACCCGTCATCATCAGCTTTGATACGGCTGAATATCGCCGGTCCGATGGCCCAGCGCTTCACGGCGCGATCACGGCTTGGCAGGCCGGGGCCAGCGGCAGCGGCACGACCATCGCGATCATCGATTCCGGGATTGATACGGCCAACACCGAATTTGCCGGGCGGATTGCCGCGTCATCGCGCGATGTTGTCGGCCCTCGACCGTTGAGTAATCCCGATGACGATCATGGCACGCAGGTTGCCCTTGTTGCGGCTGCGGCGCGCAACAGTTCGGGCATCATGGGCATTGCGTGGAACGCCACCTTGCAGATGCTGCGCGCAGACACGCCCGGATCGTGCAGCGCGTCTGATGGATGCTCGTTTGCTGATAGCGCCATTGCCAGCGGGATTGATGCTGCGGTTCAAGGCGGAGCCAAAGTCATCAACATGTCGCTCGGCGGCGATCCCGCCAATGCCACGCTGCGCAATGCGATCAGCCGCGCGGCCGCCAGTGGTGCGGTCATCGTGGTTTCGGCGGGCAACGATGGCAACAGCACCGATGCCGGAGTCGATCCGCTCAACCCTGATCCCTTCGCCGTGTCCGTTTTGCAAGCCGGGGGCAGCAATGTGATCCTGGTCGGCTCTGTCGGAGAAAACGGCGTCGTTTCCGATTTCAGCAACCGGGCCGGAGCATCGGCGGCGTCGGTTCTGATGGCGATGGGCGATGGCGTTTGCTGCGTGTATGAAGGCAGCACCATTGCCGAAACGACGAATGCTCAAGGCACGTTCGTTACGGTCGTCAGCGGCACCAGCTTTGCTGCGCCGCAGGTTTCCGGAGCCGCTGCCCTTCTGGCACAGGCCTTTCCGAACCTGACCGGGGCGCAGATCGTCGATCTGCTGCTGCGCAGTGCGCGCGATGCGGGTCCAACCGGCACCGATGGGCTCTATGGCCGCGGCATTCTTGATATTGCGCGTGCCTTTGCGCCGCAGGGGTCGCTTTCGGTGGCCGGAACCAGCGTGCCGTTCGTGCTTGATGCTGCCACGCTCGCATCAAGCGGTGCGATGGGCGATGCCTTGACCAATGCCGCGCTCGGCACGGTCATGCTCGATGGCTATAGTCGTGCATACAATGTCGATCTGGCGCGCGGTTTTCAGCGCGCCGCGCTGCGCCAGCCCTTGCACGAGGCACTGACGGGCGCTGGCACCCCGGTTGGCGTTTCGGCCAGCGGCGTGTCACTGGCCGTGACTGTGGACCGGCGCTTCGGTGCGGTGCCTATGCGCTTTGCTCCTGTGCAAACCGTACAGGCGCGCGTGCTGGCCTCGTCGATGGTGACACGACTTGATCGGTCGCTCGATCTGGCGCTGGGGTGGCAGGTGAGTGCCGACAGCCTGACCGCGCGGTTGCAGGACCGGCAAGAGCCGCAATTTCTGGTGGCGGGCAGGGCCGATGGCCTGTTCCAGCGGCCCGAAACCGGCATGGCGGTGCGCTATCGTTTGGGCGGCCTTGGCCTGACCGTGTCGGCAGAGCGCAGCGCTTTGCTGCGCAACGACCCGCAGAGGGATCGGCGTGAGGACCGGTTGGTACAGCTCGGCATGGCGCTGGATGGCGGGCAGGCCGGAGCGTTCGACTGGCGCTTGGGCCTTGGCCTGATGCGCGAGGAACGCACGGTGCTGGGCGCGCGGTTTGCCGATGCGCTGGGCGGCGGCGGGGCGACGACGGCGACGGTTTCGCCGGGGCTTGGCTGGCGCTTTGGGAAGGGCTGGGCGCTGGGGGCAACGGGTAGCCTTGGCATCACGCGGATCGACAGCGGGGCAGTGGCGACCAGCGGCTCGCGACTGCTGTCGTCATCATGGAGCATCGATCTTTCGCGCGAGGGCGTGCTGGCGGAAGGTGACCGTCTGGCCTTTCGCGTCTCACAGCCCTTGCGGGTGGAGCGAGGCGGGCTGAACCTGAACCTGCCGGTAGCGTGGGACTATGCGACGCAGACCGCCACCTTCGCCCGCGTGCCGCTGTCGCTGGCACCCAAGGGGCGCGAGCTTGATGCGGAACTGGCGTGGGCGACAGCGCTGTGGGGCGGCGATGCCTCGGCCAGCGTGTTCTTCCGTAGGGAGCCGGGGCATTTTTTCGGTGCGGCTGATGATGGCGGGTTTGCGGTAAGGTGGTCGCGGGGGTTTTGAGCGCGAGAGTGGCATTTTCAGCGGCGAGGTAGCCGCTGCTTTTGGCTAGCGATTAGCCTCTGGCTCGGAGTAAAGAGAGGCAAAAGCCTTTTGGTCCCCACCGAGGCCCGCTTCGGTTCCCGGTTCCTTTGCGTTGAAAGCAGAAAATCTATAGCCGACTTTGCTTTGGACGCAGCGTACAACGTCGAAATCGCGCGGGCCGTCCCGCGATGCTGCCGGAAATGACACAGATACGTAATGCAACTGGGAAGTATCCAGTGTGACCATTGCCGGGCCGCAACTCTGCACGGCTGACATTAAGTTTTCGCCGCCAGGAAGACATGGCAATGCCATGGAATACCTGCCGGATGCATCTTGGCAAGACGCCGCGCCTTTTATCCCCCCCGCCGGTAAGGTCAGAAATCGTGAGTACGACGTAATCATAATTCTTGCCGGTGTTTTCATCGGCCTGAGGCTCAGAAGCACAAGAAGCTAACCATGCAGTTGCAATGGCGAGTATCACTTTTCGTGATTTACGTATTCGAGTCAGCAGCCACATGCTGACGTTTTATCGCCCATGCATCCGTTATCCGCAAGAAGGCGAAAGCAAAGGTTCAAAAGTCGGTAAGGGGCCAGTATGATTCGCTAAACAGCGTTGCTCCAATTCACCCCTTCGGCGTCACGTGCCTTAACTTCGCCCCCTCGCCATCCTCCAGCACATAGAGCGTCCCATCCGGGGCCTGCTCGATTTCGCGGATGCGGTTGCCGAGGTCTATGCGTTCGAGTTCGGTGGCTTTCGTGCCTTCAATCCCGACGCGCACGATGGCGGCGCTGGCGAGCCCCGCGATAAGGGCCTGACCTTGCCATCGGGGGAAGGCTTTTCCGGTGTAGAAGATCATGTTGCCCGGCGCGATCACCGGGTTCCAGCTGATCACGGGCTGGGCGAGGTCGGGGCGGGTGTTGTTGCGGGGGATCGGCTTGCCGTCGTAGTGGTCGCCGTCTGATACCAGCGGCCAGCCGTAGTTCTTGCCCGGCTCCACCAGATTGATCTCGTCCCCGCCAGCCGGGCCATGTTCGATATCCCACAGCCGGCCATCGGGCGAGAACGCGATGCCCAGCAGGTTGCGGTGGCCGAAGGACCAGATCTGCGCGGTCACGCCGCCCTTCTCAGCCATCGGATTGCCGGGGGCCGGGGTGCCATCGGGCATTAGCCGCAGCACTTTGCCCAAGTTGCCGGTGAGGTCCTGTGCCGGAGTGAACTTCTGCCGATCACCCGATGTGACATAGAGGTACTGGCCGTCGGGCGAAAAGGCCATGCGGTGCGAATAGTGCCCCTTGCCGCTGACTTTGGGGAACTGCCGCCAGATGACGCTCAGACCTTCAAGGCGCGGCGAGCCATCGGTCACCAGTTTCGCCCGGCCAACCACGGCTCCACGCGTGTCGCCCTGGCCCTCTTCGGCCCAACTGAGGTAAACCATGCCGCTGGTCGCAAAATCGGGCGCGGCGATCACATCGCCAAACCCGCCTTGACCGCCATAGGCGACCTTCGGCGTGCCCGCCACGGTCACCGCCTGATCCGAACCTTCGCGCCATAGCTTCAGCGTGCCTTTCTTCTCGGTCACCAGTGCGCTGTTGGTGCCGGGCAGGAAGGCCATGGCCCACGGTTCATCGAATGTGGCAACATCGGTAATGGCGATGCCCGCCTGGGCAGGGTCGGTGCCTTGGGCAGAAATGGACGTGCCGCAGCTTGCGAGGAGCAGGGTGAGCGGCGATAGCGAGCGCAGAATGGGATTCGTCATGCCGCCTACAATGCCCGCAACCGCAATTGGTGCCACTACCTTTTCATCCATGCTGACAATCGGCGTGGACGAGGCGGGCAGGGGGCCGCTGGCTGGCCCGGTGGTGGCCGCCGCCGTGGTGCTGTGCAAACCGCGTCCGGCAGGGCTCGATGATTCCAAGAAGCTCTCGGCCAAGCGGCGTTCGGAACTGGTAGAAGTGATCAAGCGCCGCTGCCGTTGGGCAGTCGGCGTGGTAGGGCCAGAAGAGATCGACCGCCTGAACATCTTTGGCGCAACGATGCTGGCTATGACTCTGGCGGTGAAAGACCTGTGTGCCCAGCTGGCCCATGATGAAGGCGTGGGTGAAGTGCTGATCGATGGCAACCTTACGCCGCATGGTCGCCGTGCCGAATGGTGCTGGCCTGCCCGTGCTATCGTTGGCGGCGATGCCATCGAACCGTGCATTTCGGCCGCCTCGATCATCGCCAAGGAACACCGCGACCGCATCATGCGCGAAGCGGCGCTGGCTCACCCGCACTTTGGGTGGGAGCGCAATGCCGGGTATGGCACGCCCGAACATCTGGCCGCGCTGCGTGAGCATGGGCCAACGCCTTTGCATCGGCGCAGCTTTGCCCCGGTGGCGCAACTGTTGCTGTTTTAAAAAAGTTTGCCAGCGAGTCCGGTTGGCCACACCACCATATGTTGAGTCCGGGCGGGTATCGGGGACTCTACATATCGAAAAAGACTCGTTTCGTTCTCATCGCTGAGGCCCCGCGACTCGCCAGAATGCGGCGAGTCGCGGCTTGACGGACGGCCGGATTTGACTCACACGGTGGACTTATCCACAAGGGGTCAGGGACAATATATGGCAGTTGCAACCAAGGAGCGCGCAAAGGCTTTGCGCGCCGCACCGGCAAAGGTGCTCAAGGCCGAAATGGCCCTGCCGCGCAACCGGATCCTGCGGGGCGATTGCATTGCCGAGATGCGCAAGCTGCCCGATGCCTCGATCGACATGATTTTCGCCGATCCGCCTTATAACCTGCAGCTTGGCGGTGATCTCGCGCGGCCTGATGGCAGCCATGTGGACGCGGTAACCAACGATTGGGACAAGTTTTCCAGCTTCGCCACTTATGACAAGTTCACCCGCGAATGGCTGATCGAGGCGCACCGTCTGCTCAAGCCCGATGGTTCGATCTGGGTGATCGGCAGCTATCACAACATCTTCCGCGTCGGCACGATCCTGCAGGACTTGGGCTTCTGGATCCTGAACGACATTATCTGGCGCAAGGCCAACCCGATGCCCAATTTCAAGGGCACACGCTTTACCAACGCGCACGAAACGCTGATCTGGGCATCGAAGAGCGAGAAGTCGAAGTATACCTTCAACTATCGCGCGATGAAGACGCTTAACGATGAACTGCAGATGCGGTCGGACTGGGTGTTGCCGATCTGCTCTGGCCCGGAACGCCTGCGCCGCAATGGCACCAAGGCGCACCCGACGCAAAAGCCCGAAGCGTTGCTCTATCGCGTGATGCTGGCCACGACCAACAAGGGCGATGTTGTGCTCGATCCGTTCTTTGGCACTGGCACCACGGGCGCGGTGGCCAAGCGCCTTGGCCGGGACTGGATCGGTTGCGAGCGCGAAGATGATTATATCGAAGTGGCGCAAGAGCGCATCGAACTGGCGCTGCCGCTGGACGAATCCTCGCTGGTGACGATGCAGTCCAAGCGCTCTGCCCCCAAGGTGGCATTCGGCGCGCTGGTGGAGAGTGGCTACCTCACTCCCGGCATGCGCCTGACGGCCAAGAAGGGTCGCTTCACCGCCGTGGTGCGCGCCGATGGTTCGCTGCAGTCTGATGCCGAGATCGGCTCGATCCACAGTCTCGGCGCAAAGCTGCAGGGCGCGCCTTCGTGCAATGGCTGGACGTTCTGGCATGTGGAGCACGAAGGCGAGGTCAAGCCTATCGATGCGTTGCGGCAGTTGTATTTGCTGGCTGTTGAGGATTGATGCCAAAGGCCTACATTCGCCCCATCGCCCTGGCCGAAAGCCCGCAATCTGAAGAAGGCGCGGCGATCCGGCTCGGCGGGAGCCTTGCCTATGCCAGCCGCTTTGCGCTGATCGTGCGGGATGGCGCAAAGGTCACCGCGCGCCAGCGGCTTGGCGCAGCAGACATGCCTGCTGCCATCGCCGCGCTGCCCGATGCATTGTCGGTTGAAGCTACCACGCAATGGGAAAACCTGCGTCGCACCCACCCGCCGCTCGCCTGCGGGCAGCGCACGTTGCGGCTCGATCAACCGCAGATCATGGGCATTCTCAATGTCACGCCCGACAGCTTTTCGGATGGAGGCCAGTTCCTCGACAAGCCCGAAGCCGCGCTGGACCATGCTCATGCGATGCTTTCAGCCGGTGCTGGCCTGATCGATGTGGGTGGGGAATCCACCCGCCCTGGCGCGGCTGCCGTGTGGGAGGGGGATGAGGTAAAGCGCGTCGTCCCGGTCATTGAAAAGCTTGCTGCAGCAGGCGCGGCCATCTCCATCGACAGCCGCCGCTCAAGCGTGATCGAAGCTGCCTTGGCTGCAGGCGCACACATCGTCAACGATGTTTCGGCCATGCGCCACGATCCGCGCACTACAGAAATCGTGGCGAAAGCAGGCGCGCCCGTAGTGCTGATGCATGCGCCGGGCACCGATGGCGATCTTCACGCCGATGGGGAATACGCAGACGTGGTGCTTGATGTATTCGATGCCCTGCGCGAGCGCCGCGATGCTGCGCTGGCTGCAGGCATCACGCGCGATAAAATCCTGCTCGATCCCGGCATCGGCTTTGGCAAGTCGCTTGCGGAAAACCTCGCGCTGATCAACGCGCTGCCTCTATTCCACGCGCTTGGCCAGCCCATCCTGTTCGGCGCCAGTCGCAAGCGCATGATCGGCGCGCTTTCCAATGAGGCCGCTGCGCACCAGCGCATGGCCGGATCTGTCATGCTGGCGCTAAAGGCCATGGACGCAGGCTGCCAGATGGTGCGCGTGCATGATGTGGCCGAAACCGTGCAGGCTTTTCACGTATGGCGCGGCCTGCGCGATGCAGCGCTGACCGATTTCAGCCAACTGCCCTAAAGCGAAACGCCGCCATCGCTGACAAGGCAGGTGCCGGTTATCGTTGCGGCAGCGTCTGAGAGCAGGAAGCCGATCTGGGCCGCCACTTCATCGGCACTGGCAAAGCGTCCCAGCGGCGTTGCATCCTTTGCCATGGCCGCCAGAGCCTCGGCCCGCCCGCCATGCTGCTCCACCAGCGGGGCGAACCATTCGGCCTTGTCCCAGATGCCGGTGTCCACTCCACCGGGGGCAATAGCGTTCACGCGCACACCAAACTGCGCGGCTTCTGCCGCTGCAACGCGGGCCAATTGGATCGTCGCTGCTTTCGATGCCGAATAGGCAGATGTTCCGGCCGCCGCCTTTACGCCGGAAATTGAAGCCGTCATCACAATCGAACCGCGCCCGGCCTTCTTCATCGCGCGCATCGCGGTGCGCAGCGAAAGGAACATGCCATCGAGATTGACCGCCATCGTCTTGCGCCATGAGGCTATGTCGAGGTCCACGATATCGCCATTGCTGGCAATACCAGCGTTCAGCACCGCATAGTCAATCTGTGGCATTTCGCGCTCGAACAGCTTCCACATGTTGGGATCGGTTACATCTCCACCCAGCGGGTGGATCTTGCAGCCGAGGCCAAGCTGATCCAACCCGCGCCGGTTGATGTCGATCAGATAAAGCTCGCCGATGCCTTGTGCATCGAGCCAGCGTGCCGATGCCGCACCGATCCCCGATGCCGCGCCTGTGACGAGCGCCTTGCGCCCTGCAAAACATGAGTCCCCAGCCATGCGCCAAGGCTAACGCCAATCAGGCAGCGTTGTCGATTCCCAGTTCGGAAAGCTTGCGATAAAGCGTGGATCGGCCGATCCCCAGCCGCCGCGCCACTTCGGTCATGCGGCCGCGGTAATGGCCAATGGCAAGGCGGATCACGTCGGCTTCGATCTCTTCCAGTGGCCGCAGATTGCCATCCGGAGCAAACAGCGTGATGCCCGCACCATCGGTGACGTGCGGAACCCGGCGGTGGCCTTCACCAATCAAATTGGAAAGGTTCGGAAAATCCTGCGGCGTCAATGCTTCACCATCGCAAAACACTGCCGCGCGAAACAGCGTGGCTTGCAGCTGGCGGACATTGCCCGGCCAATCATAGGCACCAAGCAGCGCCAGTGCGCCATCGGTAATGCCAAGGGGGCGAAGGCCCGGCTGCTCTCCGATACGTGCCAGGAAATGTCGCGCCAGCGCCGCGATATCGGCGGGCCTTTCGCGCAAGGCAGGCAGGGACACGTGCGTTTGCGTGAGCAGCGCGTGAAGATCAGCCCGGAAATCGCCCGTTTCCATCAGATCGCGGATTCCGGCATTGGCGCAAGTTATCAACCGCACGTCCACGCGGAAGGAATGCCGTGCGCCAATCGGCTGCACATCGCCGCGTTCGAGAAACCGCACCAACCGCTCCTGCACATTTTCCGGCAGTCGATCGATCTCGTCTATTACCAGCGTCCCACCATCGGCGTGCTGAAGCAGGCCGACGTGGCGTTCGAAGGCACCAGCAAAAGCGCCCTTTTCATGCCCGAACAAGGCGGATTCAATCTGATTGGCGGGTATCCCGCCCGCGTTGATCGTGCGCAGCGCGGCTTTGGCACGGGGGCTTGCGGCGTGCATGGCGCGCACCAGCATTTCCTTGCCGGTGCCGCTTTCGCCTTCGATCATTACGTTGGAATGCGTGCGCGCGGCCTTTGCCGCCACGGCCAGCGCCGCCCGGAAGGCTGGCGCCGCGCCGATCATCGAATCGAAATCGAGCGGTGCGCCCAGTTTTTCGGTCAGGGGTTGCAATTCTATCGCATCGTTTTCGCGCGTCGTCGCGCTGCGCAGCGCCTGCAGCAGACGTTCGGGCGCAACCGGCTTGATCAGATAGTCGGTGGCCCCGGCCCGCATGGCTTCCACTGCCAACAAAGGCGAGTTGCTGGTCGTCAGCATCAGTATGGGCAGGGCAGGGCGGCGCGCCTTCAACTCCGCAATCAGCGCGCAGGCATCATCGCCCGGGACCCATTGATCCAGGATGATCGCGCCAAGCTGCATCCCCTGCCGCGTGCCGAGTGTGGCGATGGCACTTTCGGAATCGCGTGCGATGATCGTGCGCCAACCCTCGCGCGAAGCCAGCGCCGAGATCAGCCGGCACTGCGCGGGTTCGTCATCAATCAACATGAGAAGGCGCTGTTCGGACTCCTGCATGACCTGTACTTTAGACTCCCCGCATTTGCGTCAGGTGCCAAGCACTAACCGGATTGGGTAAAGAGGCGATTAAGCCTGACGCGGCGGATTCGGCATCAAGCGCGCGCTACGCACTTGAGTGCCAGCCAACCCGTCGCTAGAGCATAAGCGTTGCGCCATGATGGGCGCGTCAATTTTGGGGAAGAAAATGGCTCCTGCAAATGACATCAAGGCCGCAAAGTCTACTTACGAAGGCTTCGTCAATCTGGTGAAGTGGTCGACACCAGCCATCTGCGCGCTGGTGTTCGTCGTCATCCTGGTCATCCAGTAAAAGCCCGGTGGCGGGGGCAATAAAGATCGCCGTCCTTCGGGAACGGGCGACAGGGGAGACACGGGTTTCGGCATCACCGGAAACCGTGAAAAAGTTCATCGCGCTGGGCGCAACAGTGGCCGTGGAAAGCGGTGCCGGAATTACGGCATCGATTTCGGACGATGAATATCGCGCCGCCGGGGCCGAGATTTCCGACAGCGCCGTTGCCGGAGCGGACATCGTGCTTGGGGTGCAAGGCCCTGAAGTGGAACAGCTTGCAGGTGCCAATCCGGGCGCATGGATTGTGGCGGGGCTTGATCCGTTCGGCAAGCGCACACGGGTGAATGCCTATGCCGCTGCTGGGTACGAAGCGCTCGCCATGGAGTTCATGCCCCGCATCACCCGCGCGCAGAGCATGGATATCCTGTCCTCGCAGTCGAACCTTGCCGGGTACAAGGCCGTGCTGGTTGCCTGCAATCTCTATGGCCGGGCATTCCCGATGATGATGACGGCTGCGGGCACCGTGTCTGCGGCCAAGGCCTTCGTCATGGGTGTGGGTGTTGCCGGACTTCAGGCCATCGCCACCGCCCGCCGTCTGGGCGCGCAGGTTTCGGCAACCGACGTACGCTCGGCCACCAAGGAGCAGATTCAGTCGCTCGGCGCGAAGCCGATCTTCGTGGAAAATGTGGCCGGGATCGAGGGTGAGGGCGCCGGAGGCTATGCTACGGAAATGAGCGAGGAGTACCAGAAGGCGCAAGCCGAACTGGTTTCCAGCCACATTGCCAAGCAGGATATCGTGATCACCACGGCGCTGATCCCGGGCCGCCCGGCTCCGCGCCTGATTTCGGACGCACAGATCGCCACGATGAAGCCCGGTTCGGTCATTTTCGATCTGGCCGTTGCGCAGGGTGGCAACGTCGAAGGTTCGGTGCCCGATCAGGTGGTTGAAAAGCATGGCGTGAAAATCGTCGGCTATTCGAACACGCCGGCGCACTTGCCCGCCGATGCATCGGCCCTGTTCAGCCGCAACCTCTATAACTTCCTCTCGGCCTTCTGGGACAAGGAACAGGGTAAGCCTGTTCTGGACGAGGAAATCGGCAACGCCATCCGCCTGACGCAGGGCGGCAAGGTGGTCAACGAACGCCTGCTGGCCTGAGGGGGGACACATGGACTTCATATCGATCCTGAGCATTTTCGTGCTCGCCTGCTTTGTCGGGTACTACGTCGTCTGGTCGGTCACCCCGGCGCTGCATACGCCGCTGATGGCGGTGACGAACGCTATTTCGTCGGTCATCGTGGTCGGCGCGCTGGTTGCTTCGGCAGCGGCAGGTAGCCCGTCGGCCAAGTGGCTGGGCTTGGGTGCGGTGGTGCTGGCTTCGGTCAACATCTTCGGCGGGTTTGCCGTGACGGCGCGCATGCTGGCGATGTACAAGAAGAAGGAGAAGAAGTGATGGAACACGTCGCTCCCTC
>JBEQBV010000037.1:0-19654 GCA_041639635.1 Novosphingobium sp. | reverse complement strand
GAGCCGAGCACCTTTTCGCGGCGCAGCGGCTCGATGGCTTCGTTCACCGTCTGGCGCAGAGCGCGCAATTCATTCCAGCGGGCTTCGTCCACATCCACCGCAGGCACCTTAGGCCATTCCAGCAAATTCACGCTGTCTGCATCGGGATAACGTGAAGCCCATACTTCCTCCGCCGTAAACACCAGCACCGGCGCGCCATAGCGGACCAGCGCGTGGAACAGCGTGTCGAGCACCGTGCGGTACGCGCGTCGCTTGGGGTCCATCACTGCGTCGCAGTACAGACTGTCCTTGCGGATATCGAAGAAGAACGCCGACAGGTCCTCATTGCAGAAGTCGGTCAGCGCGCGGACATAAGTGTTGTAATCGAAGTCATCGACCGCCTGCCGCAGCGTTGCATCCAGCTTGCCCAGCAGGCCCAGCATATATTGCTCAAGCTCGGGCATCTCGGCCACCGGCAGCCGCTCGTCCTCGCTGAAGCCTTCCAGCGCGCCCAGCAGGTAGCGATAGGTGTTGCGCAGCTTGCGGTACTGGTCGGCAACGCCCTGAAGGATTTCCTTGCCGATGCGGTGGTCCTCGGTGAAATCGACCGACAGCGCCCAGAGCCGCAGGATATCCGCGCCATAATCGCGCATCAGATCGATCGGGCTGATCGTGTTGCCGAGCGACTTGGACATTTTCATGCCCTTCTGGTCCATCGTAAACCCGTGCGTCAGCACCGCATCATAAGGCGCCCGCCCGCGCGTGGCGCAGGATTCGAGCAGCGAGGATTGGAACCAGCCGCGATGCTGGTCAGATCCTTCGAGATAGAGATTCGCAGGCCATTGCAGGTCCGGCCAGCGCCCCGATTCCAGCACGAAGGCGTGGGTGGAGCCGCTGTCGAACCACACGTCCAAGATGTCGGTGACGCGCTCGTAATCGTCGAGCTTGTACTTGTCGCCGAGATATTCCTGCGCATGTTCCTCGTCCCACGCATCCACGCCACCCGCCATGACCGCGGCGACGATGCGGGCGTTGACTTCGGGATCGTTCAGGTACTGGCCGCTCTTGCGATCCACGAACAGCGTGATCGGCACACCCCACGCGCGCTGGCGTGACAGCACCCAGTCCGGGCGGCCCTCAACCATAGCGCCGATGCGGTTGCGACCCTTTTCGGGGACGAAGCGGGTGTTGGCGATGGCTTTGAGGGCGATTTCTCGCAGGGTTTGGCCGGATGGGGCTTCGACAAGCTCAGCCTGAGCGGGATTTTGAGAAACCTCATTACCCCGCTCACCCTGAGCCTGTCGAAGGGTGCTCGCACCCACATCGCCCATCGGCTTGTCCATCGGCACAAACCACTGCGGCGTGCAGCGATAGATCACCTTGGCCTTCGACCGCCACGAATGCGGGTAGGAATGCTTGTAGTCGGCACTCGCCGCCAGCAACCCGCCGGCCTCGCGCAGGGCCTCGCAGATCGGCCCATCGGGCGCATTGAACTTGGGGTTGATGACCGAGCCTTGGCCGCCGAGCCATGCCCAGTCCTCACGATACTTGCCATCTCCCTGCACCGCGAACACCGGCTCAATCCCATGCGCCTTGCACAGCGCAAAGTCGTCCTCGCCATGATCGGGCGCCATGTGGACAAGGCCGGTGCCGCTGTCGGTGGTGACGAAATCACCGGGCAGCATCGGGCGGGGTCGCAGGAAGAACTCCGCAAGGAGCGAGTTTACATCCACATTCCCGTCGCCCCGGACTTGATCCGTGGCTTGGCTTTCCCCTTCGGACGCGGCGCTGGAAGAAGAGCCAAGCCCCGTGTCAAGCACGGGGCGACGGAAGAGGTTGGCCATCGGGTGCTGGCAGATGGTTCCGGCGAGGTCGGAGCCTTTGCCGCTCCAAGCATCAACTGGACGTACCGCACCGATGGTGATCCCGAGGCCGGGATATCTGGATTCGACTAGTTTCGTTAGGCGTGCGGAAATTTCAGACTTCAAAGTCGATGAAACGATGAACCACACGTCAGAGTTTGAATTGCCCAACCAGAACAATTCTTTGTCGTTCAAATAATCTGTCGAGGTGCCGGTATCTTGCGACGCCCAAAACTGAACCTTCTCATACTCAACCTCCGGCCCATAAGCCAAAGCCTGGTTCACCGGAATCGTCCAAGGCGTCGTCGTCCAGATCACCGCATAAGCGCCGACCAGTTCGGGGATCGGCGACTCAACGATCTCGAACGCCACGTCGATCTGCGTCGAAACGATGTCCTCGTATTCGACCTCGGCCTCGGCCAGCGCGGTCTTTTCGACAGGCGACCACATCACCGGCTTGGCCCCGCGATAGAGTTGGCCGCTTTCGGCAAACTTCAGCAGTTCGCGCACGATGGTGCCTTCGGCCTGCGAATCCATCGTCAGGTAGGGGTTGTCCCAATCGCCATTGATGCCGAGGCGCTTCAATTGCTCGCGCTGCACGTCGACCCACTTCTGGGCATAGGCGCGGCATTCGGCGCGGAATTCCTTTGGCGGAACCTCGTCCTTGTTCTTCTTTTTCTTGCGGTATTCCTCCTCAACCTTCCATTCGATCGGCAGGCCGTGGCAGTCCCAGCCGGGCACATAGGGCGCGTCTTTGCCCAGCAGCGTCTGGGTGCGGCAGACCATATCCTTGAGGATATGGTTCAGCGCATGACCGATGTGCATGTCGCCATTGGCATAGGGCGGGCCGTCATGCAGGATGAACTTCTCGCGGCCTTTACGGCTCTCGCGGACCTTCTGGTAAATGCCCTCATCCTGCCAGCGTTGCAGGATCGCCGGCTCCTTCTGGGGGAGCCCGGCTTTCATCGGGAAATCGGTCTTCGGCAGGAAGACGGTCGGGCGGTAGTCTCGCGGTTCGGTCATGACCGGCGGGCACTAGAGCAATTGCGCGGATTGGGGAAGTGGCGCTGGTGAGCAGATGCCTTGGATCATGACGGCCGTCATCCTGAATTTGTTTCAGGATCTATTGTGCCGATCAAGCTGCCGCTCGTCAGGAGAGATGGACCCTGAAACAAGTTCAGGGTGACGATGCAAGAATGCGCTGCCTAAGCCAGCAAACGCCGCGCCTCGTCGCAATCGCGCGCCATCTGCGCCACCAGCGCGTCCAGCCCATCAAACTTCGCTTCTGGCCGCAGGAAGTGGTGGAACGCCACCTCAATTTCCTGCCCATAGAGATCGCCCGAAAAATCGAAGAAGTGCGGCTCCAGCAGTTCCTTGGGCGGATCGAACGTTGGCCGGATGCCCAGATTCGCCGCGCCTTTCAGCACGCGCCCATCCGGCAGTCGCCCCGTCACCGCATAGATGCCATAGCGCGGGCGCAAGTACGCACCGATATCGAGATTGGCGGTGGGGAAGTTGATGGTGCGGCCCACCTTGTCGCCATGCTGCACCGTCCCGCGCATCGCAAAGGGCCGCGTCAACAGGCGTGTGGCGGTTTCGCAATCGCCGGAAATCAGCGCATCGCGGATGCGGCTGGACGAAACAACTTCGCCCTCCAGCGTCACCGGCCCCACGGCGCGCGCGGTCAGGCCGAAGCGCGGCCCATCATCGCGCAACACATCGGCATTGCCGCTGCGGCCCTTGCCGAAAGTGAAGTCCTCGCCTGTCACCACGCCCACCGCGCCAAGGTGGCCGACCAGCCCGGCCTCGATCCATTCGAGCGCAGTCATGCCCGCAACATCCGCGCCGAAGTGGATCACCAGCATCGCATCCGCCCCTGCCGCGGCGAAAAGCTCCTGCCGCTGATCCAGCGTGGTCAGCCGAAACGGCGCTGCATCGGGTTTGAAATGGCGCACGGGATGCGGATCGAACGTGGCGACAATGGCAGGGCGACCCTCGGCCCGCGCCCAGCGGATCGCTTCACCCACCACGGCCTGATGCCCCAGATGAAAGCCATCGAAATTGCCCAGCGCCACAATGCCACCGCGCATGGCTTCGGGCACGGGTTCAAGACTGCTCAGGCGGATCACCGGGCTTCACCCGTCCGGAATGCTTGTGCTCCCATCACAAGCCGTATTTCGGTGCGGGCGAGCACGGCGTCAAGCCCGGTACAGCGTGACAAAAGCATGCGCCGGGCGCGCGCCATCGGCAGGATGCTCCTCGCGCGCCGTCTCCCGCCATTCGGGGCCGAGCGGCGGCATCATGGTATCGCCGTCAAAATCGCCGTGAACTTCAGTCAATTCCACCCGCTCTGCCAGTGGCATGAACAGGCGGTAGACTTCCGCGCCGCCGACCACGGCAACTTCACCTTCGCCCGCCAAGGATAGCACGGCTTCCACCGTGGTCGCCACCTCTGCTCCATCAGCGCTCCACCCGGCATCGCGCGTCAGCACGATGTGGCGGCGGCCGGGCAGCAGGCCGGGCAGGCTTTCAAAGGTCTTGCGGCCCATGATCATGGGCTTGTCCATGGTCAGCGCCTTGAACCGCCTCAGGTCTGCCGGAAGCCGCCACGGCAGGGCATTGTCCTTGCCAATCACGCCATTGGTGGCGCGGGCATAGATCAGGAACAGACCTTTCCGAATGCCGCTCACAGCACCAGCCGCGTCACGTGGCCCATCTTGCGCCCGGGTCGCACCGCCGCCTTGCCATACAAGTGCAGGTGGTTGGCCGGGTCAGACAGGATCGCGGGCCAATCGTGCGCATCATCGCCGATTAGGTTGTCCATCACCACGCCCTTGGCCGCCAGCGCGGTGGAGCCCAGCGGCAATCCGCAGATCGCGCGGACGTGGTTCTCGAACTGGCTGGTGAGCGCGCCTTCGATGCTCCAGTGCCCGGAATTGTGGACGCGCGGGGCCATTTCGTTGAACACCGGGCCCTCTGCCGTGGCAAAGAATTCGAACGTCAGCACGCCGACATAGTCCAGCGCACCGGCCACCTTGGCGGCCAACGCGCGCGCTTCTTCCACTTGTGCGAGAACCACCGGCGCGGCAGGCACCGTGGAGCGATCCAGAATGCCGTTCTTATGGACGTTTTCCGCCGAATCCCAGAACCGCACTTCACCGGCACTTGTGCGCACCAAGATGACCGAGAACTCGGCCTGAAACGTCACGAAGCCTTCGTAGATCAGCGGTGCATCCGGCAGGGCAATCGCATCGGCATCGGCAGGCTGCATGATCCGCCACTGGCCCTTGCCGTCATAGCCATCGCGCCGCGTCTTGAGGATGCCGGGCGTGCCAATCTTCGCGATGGCAGCGCGCAAATCGTCCATCGAATCGACCTGCGCCCAAGGCGCGGGCCGTCCGCCCAGCGCCTCGACGAAGGACTTCTCGTTCACCCGATCCTGCGCCACTTCCAGCGCACGAGCAGGCGGGTGCAGGCGGGCATGTGGCGCAATCACCGCAAGCGGCCCGGCGGCGACATTCTCGAACTCATAGGTAACCACTGCGCATTGCTGCGCGAAAGCGGCCAGCGCCGCTTCATCATCGAACGCGCCTTGCGTGAAGGCGGCGCAAACATCGGCGGCAATCGGATCGGCCTCCGGCGCGTAAACGTGGCAGCGATAGCCCAGATTGGCCGCCGCCAGCGCAATCATCCGGCCCAGCTGGCCGCCGCCGAGAATGCCGATTGTCTCGCCGGGAGGGATCATTTGCCTCTCCTCTTGCGGGCGTCCTTCGACAGGCTCAGGACGAGCGGGCTTGGGGGCAGAGCGCCGAAACCCGTACCCCGCTCATGCTGAGCTTGTCGAAGCACCCGAAGCATCAGACCGGCTTCTCCGCCACCGATTCGGTCTGCGCGGTGCGGAAGGCGATCAGACGCTGCGCCAGTGCATCATCGGATGTCGCCAGAATCGAAGCCGCCAGAATCCCCGCATTCGTTGCCCCCGGAACGCCGATGGCCAGCGTTGCCACGGGAATGCCACCGGGCATCTGTACGATCGACAGCAACGAATCCATGCCCTTCAGCGCCTTGGATTCCACCGGCACACCCAGCACCGGCAGGTGCGTCATCGAAGCGACCATGCCCGGCAGATGCGCCGCGCCACCCGCTCCTGCAATCACAACCTTGAAACCTTCAAGATGCGCGCCCTTGGCAAAGCTCACAAGCCGGTCTGGCGTGCGGTGGGCCGAAACGATCCGGCAATCGTGGCCTACGCCCAGCTTGTCCAGCACGGCGGCGGCGTTCTTCATGGTTTCCCAGTCAGACTGGCTGCCCATGACGATGGCAACTTGCGGCTTATCCGTCATCCCGTCCCCCTTGGCCGCTCGGGCGCTCAGCGCTCCGAGAGGTAGTAGCGCTCCACTTCAGCAAGGTTGTCATCCAGCTCATAGATGATCGGCTGCCCGGTGGGGATTTCGAGGCTGGTAATGTCCTCGTCCGAAATGCCCGACAGATGCTTGACCAGCGCGCGCAAGGAATTGCCGTGGGCTGAAACGATCACCGTCTCCCCGGCACGCAGCGCAGATGCGATCTTCTCTTCCCAGCACGGCAACACGCGTGCGATCGTGTCTTTCAGGCTTTCGGTAGAGGGCACCGCAATCCCGGCATAGCGCGGGTCCGACGCCAGATCGAATTCGCTGCCCGCTTCAAGCGGCGGCGGCGGCACGTCAAAGCTGCGGCGCCAGATCTTCACCTGATCCTCGCCGTGCTTGGCCGCCGTCTCGGCCTTGTCCAGCCCGGTCAGCCCGCCATAGTGCCGCTCGTTCAGGCGCCAGTCCTTGTCCACCTGCACCCACAGGCGGCCCATCGCTTCAAGCGCCAGGTTCAGCGTCTTGATTGCGCGGGTTTGCAGCGAAGTGAACGCCAGCGTCGGCAGCACGCCCTTGTCTTTCAGCAGCTGGCCAGCGGCAAAGGCTTCGGCTGCACCCTTTTCAGTTACATCCACATCCCACCATCCGGTGAAGCGGTTTTCAAGGTTCCATTGCGACTGGCCGTGGCGAATCAGGATCAGGCGGGGCATCGGGGCTTCCTGTGGCTGACGTAAATGAGAGACGATGTCGGACGTGGGCCCTAGCGTCAGGGTGCCGGATTGGGAAGCCCGCTTTCCGGCAAATCGGGCGATTCGGTATCGGCGAGCGCCGCACCCTCAAGAGCGCGGGCCTGCGCTTTTCTGCGCCTCAGATTTTCACGCAGGCGCGCGGCAAGGCGTTCTTCGCGGGTTGTGGCGGGTTTTGCAGCAGTCATGTCGAGCCTGATTGCCGCGATTGCCAGCGAACTGCAAGCACCGCCAGAACAGTCGCTTGACATTACCCGCGCCCACCGTCATTAGCCCGCCCCTGCCCACCCTGCCGGTTTGCCGGTGAACAGGTGTGGCCAAGCGGAAATGGTGTGCTGCTGTAGCTCAGTGGTAGAGCGCATCCTTGGTAAGGCTGAGGTCGGGAGTTCAATCCTCCCCAGCAGCACCATTTCCCTTTCCCTGACAGGTCATGCGCGCAAGTCCGCCCATTCCGGATGCCGCCGGAACGCAGCTTCTACATAACTGCACTGTGGTACTATCTTGAAGCCCTGCGCGCGCGCATCGGCAATCAGCGCCTTGACCAGTTCTGCCGCCACGCCGCGCCCACCGATTTCTGTGGGCACCAGCGTGTGGTCGGCCACCACCACATCGCCATTTCGCTGATAGGTCAGGCGGCCAATCGCTTCGCTGCCCGCCACTGCCGCGCGGTATTCTCCGCGCGCGCCCTGATCCTGATGGGTAATGGCAATATCTGACTTTGGATCCGGCATCCTTTGTTCCCTACTCTTTTGGTGCTGCTTGACCGGAAACGCGCAGAGCCACATGGCGGTTTCCGATGAAGTTCTTCTCCGACAACGCCGCTGCCGTCCACCCCCGCCTGTGGGAAGCGATGCACGCCGCCGATGCGCCTGATGCCGGGTACGATGGCGATGCCCTTTCGCTCCGCATGGACGATGCGTTTTCCACGCTGTTCGGCACCGAATGCGCCGCACTGTGGGTCGCCACCGGCACCGCTGCCAATTGCCTTGCACTGGCGGCCATGGTCCCGCCCCATGGCGGCGTTGTCTGCCACCGCGAGGCGCATATCGAGATGGATGAAGGCGGCGCGCCCGGATTCTACACCCACGGGGCCAAGCTGATGCTGGCCGATGGCGAAGGTGCCAAGTTGACGCCCGACACCATCGCCGCCGTAATCGACCCAATCCGCAACGATGTGCATCAGGTGCAGCCGCACGCCATCTCGATTACGCAGGCCACCGAATACGGGCGCGTCTATACGCCTGAGGAAGTCGCCAGCATCGGATCGCTGGCGCAGGGTCGCGGCCTTGGCCTGCACATGGATGGGGCGCGCTTTGCCAATGCCGTCGCGCATCTGGGCTGCCATCCGGCTGAGATGACTGCACAGGCTGGCGTCGATGTTCTGACCTTTGGCTGCGTCAAGAACGGCGGGATGAACGCCGAAGCGCTGGTGTTCTTCGACATGGAACTGGCCGATGTGGTCCGCTATCGCCGCAAGCGCGCTGGCCACCTGCAGTCGAAAGGCCGATACCTTGCCGCGCAGGTGCTGGCGATGATCGAGGGCGATCTGTGGCTAGAGAACGCTCGCGCTGCCAATGCTGCCGCGCAGGAGATTGCTGCCGCCTGTGGTAACCGGCTGTTCCATCCAGTGGACGCGAACGAGCTGTTCATGATCCTGTCTCCGGCTGAACAGGATGCCTTGCGCGCCCAAGGCTTTGATTTCTATGATTGGACCGCGCCTGCAGGTGCTCCCGGAGCAGCCCGCTTCGTCACCGCGTGGAACAGCGATCCTGCGCACGTGTCCGCGCTTGCCCGCGCCATGGCCGCGCTGTGAACGAGGCGACGATGAGCAGTACCGACCCGGCAGAGCCGGAACTCCCCGGACAGGCGCGGTTCTGGCAGTGGGACGTCGCCGGGCCGTTCTTCCTCGTGGCAGTCATCTGGGGCTCGACCTGGCTGGTGATCAAGGACCAGATCGGCACCGTGCCGCCCAGCTGGTCGGTGACTTGGCGCTTTGTTGCGGCAGCAGCGGGGATGGCCGTGCTGGCACTGGTCCGGCGCGAATCACTGCGCGTTTCCGGCAGGACGCTCAAGGTCGCCGCGATGCTCGGATTGCTCCAGTTCGTGATGAATTTCCAGTTCGTCTATCGCGCAGAACATCACGTGACCTCGGGCATCGTCGCAGTGTTTTTCGCCCTGCTGGTCCTGCCCAATTCGCTGCTGGCGTGGCTGATTTTTCGCCAGCCGGTGACGCGCGGATTCATGGCTGGTTCTGCCGTGGCGTGCATGGGGATCGCGCTGCTGCTGCTGCACGAATACCGGCTGGCCCCGCCCGAGGGCCAGGTGCTGACCGGGATTGCCCTGATGGCGGGCGCGCTGCTCAGTGCTTCATCGGCCAACGTGTTGCAGGCCAGCCCGCTCGCGCGCGGCATTCCGATGGTGCCGATGCTGGCATGGGCCCTGCTGTTCGGCGCGCTGCTCGATGCAGCGTTCGCGTGGGTGGTCGAAGGGCCGCCGCAGTTCGATTTCCGACCCGGCTACGTGTTCGGCGTGCTCTACCTCGGCCTGATCGGATCGGTCCTTACTTTCCCGCTCTATTTCCGCTTGCTGCAACGGTTGGGCGCGGGGCGCGGGGCCTATAACGGGGTACTGGTGCCGGTCGTGGCCATGCTGCTTTCAACGCTGTTCGAGGGTTACCAGTGGTCAGTGCTGGCGCTGGCGGGTTCGGGCTTTGCCATGCTCGGTCTCGTGCTGGCGCTCAAGGCGCGCAGCCCCTCGCGGTAAGTGGGGTAGGCCGGTCGCCAACCCAGCAGCCGCTTGGCCTTGCCATTGGCCACGCGGCGGTTTTCGGCATAGAAACCCAGCGCCATCGGGGATAGGTTCGCCTCTTCCAGCGATTGCATCGGCGGTGGCTCCACGCCCAGCAAACGCGCAGCCTCCTCGATCACTTCGTTCTGGCTGCAGGGCAGATCATCGGCCAGATTATAGATGCCCGCAGACCCATCGAACCCGGCGATCACACCGCTGGCAATATCCTCCACATGCACGCGGCTGAACACCTGACCTTCTATGGCAATTCGGTGCGCCTTGCCTTCCCGCACCCGATCCAGCGCGCTGCGCCCCGGCCCATAAATGCCCGGCAGGCGGAATACGCGGGTGCGGTATGATAGCCCCTGCCAATCAAGGTCCGCCTGCGTGCGCGCAGACCGCCTGCCCGCGCCAACACTCGCGGTTTCATCCACCCATGCCCCGCCCGCATCGCCATAAACGCCGGTGGAGGACAGATACCCCACCCACGCCAGCCACCCGGCGGCAATGTCTGCGCCATAGGCCTGCAACACTGGATCGGTGCCATCGCGCGCAGGCGGCACGGATGAGAGCACGTGTGTCGCCTTCGCCAATGCGGTTTCCACGGCGGCCCGGTCATCAAATGCGATGTCGCCCGCACTGCCAGTGCCATGCACCGTCCACCCCTGCGCCCGCAACCGCTGCGCCACCACTTGCCCGGTATAGCCCATTCCGAAGATCAGCATGTTTCCCATGCTTTTCCTTATAACCGCGATTGCCGCATTGCGCACCACTTCCTAAGTTGGCGGTATGAACGATCTTTCCGGCACGCCCGTTTCCGCTTCCTTAGCCATCCACCGCGCCGATTATCGCCCGCCCGAATGGTTGGTTCCGGAAATCGCGCTGGATTTTGCACTCTCGCTCAATGCAACGCGGGTTCAGGCCATGCTGAAGGTGGCGAAAAATCCCGCAGGCAGCGGCACCACGCAACTGCGGTTGAATGGCGATGGGCTGGACGCAAAGTCTGTGACGGTCGACGGGCAGTCGCACAACGATTGGCATATGGACGGCCCCGACCTAGTGATCGCCCTGCCCGGCGATTCGCACGAAGTGGGCATCGAAACGCTGATTGATCCTGCCGCCAATACCCAGCTTTCCGGCCTGTATGCCTCGAACGGGTTGCTCTGTACACAATGCGAGGCTGAAGGGTTCCGCCGCATCACGTTCTTCCCTGACCGGCCCGATGTGCTTTCGGTCTATGCGGTGCGGATGAGCGGGGACAAGGCGCAGTTCCCGGTGCTGCTGTCCAATGGCAATCCCACCGGATCGGGCGATGGTCCTGATGGAACACACTGGGCCGAATGGCACGATCCTTGGCCCAAGCCTTCGTACCTCTTCGCTCTGGTAGCGGGCGATCTTGTGGCCAATCGCGATCACTTCACCACCATGTCCGGCCGCAAGGTCAACCTTGCCATCTACGTCCGCCCCGGCGACGAATCGCGCACCGACCACGCCATGCGCTCGCTCATCGCCTCGATGCAGTGGGACGAGCAGGTCTATGGCCGTGAATACGATCTCGACGATTTCAACATCGTGGCCGTCAGCGATTTCAACGCAGGCGCGATGGAGAACAAGGGCCTCAACGTCTTCAACACGCGCTATATTCTGGCCGACCCGGAAACCGCCACCGATGGCGATTATGACGCGATCGAAGGCGTGGTGGCGCACGAATACTTCCACAACTGGTCAGGCAACCGCGTCACCTGCCGTGACTGGTTCCAGTTGAGCCTGAAGGAAGGCTTCACCGTGCTGCGCGATCAGCAGTTCAGCGCGGATCGCGGATCGCCCCCGGTCAAGCGGATCGAAGATGTGCGTATCTTGCGCGCGGCCCAGTTCCCGGAAGACTCCGGCCCGCTGGCCCACCCGATCCGCCCCGATTCCTATCAGGAAATCAGCAACTTCTACACCGCCACCGTCTATAACAAGGGTGCCGAAGTCATCCGCATGATGACCGTGCTGGCAGGCATGGAACGGTTCCTCAAAGGCACCACGCTCTATTTCGACCGCCACGATGGCGAAGCCGCCACCTGCGAGGATTTCATCAAGTCCATCGAAGATGGTGCAGGCCTCGACCTCACACAGTTCCGCCGCTGGTACGAACAGGCCGGTACGCCCAAAGTCACCGTCACGATGACGCTGGAAGGCACAACGCTTACACTCACCTGCACGCAGAGCATGGCCCCCACGCCGGGCCAGATGGTCAAGCAGCCGATGGTCATCCCGCTGCGCACGGCCCTGTTTGACCGCGCCAGCGGCACGCATCGCGGCGAGGAACTGCTGGTGCTGTCGCAGGCACAGCAGACCTTCACTTTCGAAGGCTTTGATTCGCTCCCGGTCCTGTCGATCAACCGCGGCTTTTCCGCACCGGTCGAAGTGACCGCGCCCGTCACCGCCGATGATCTCGTGTTCCTTGCGCGGCATGATGATGATCCCTTCGCCCGTTATGAAGCGATGCAGCAGCTGATCGTGCGCTATCTGGTGGGCGCGGTTGCGGGCACGCTCGAAGGCCGCGAAGCCTCGCAAGCCGCCATCGGCGCGGCCATGGGCGCGATTCTCGATGACAGCGCGCTGGATGATCTCATGCGCGGCGAATTGCTGATCCTGCCGGGCGAAGCCTACCTGGCCGAACAGCTCACCCGCGCCGATCCCACACGCATTTTTGCCGAACGTGAAGGCCTTAAGCGCTGGCTGGGCACGGCGCTCAAGGACAAGTGGCTTGCCCTGCACGATCGCTGCTCCGCCGTGCCTTACAGCCTCGAAGCCGCCGCCCGTGGCGCGCGCAAGTGCAAGACGCAGGCGCTCGTCTATCTGGCCGCCGCCGATCCGGCCGAAGCCGCACGCCGGGCCAAGGCGCAATATGACGCCGCCACCAACATGACCGACCGTCAGGGCGCGCTGATGGTGCTGTGCAGCTTGAATTGTTCGGAACGCGAGGCTGCGCTTGCCGATTTCCACACGCGCTTCGAAGGCAACATGCTGGTCACCGACAAGTGGTTTTCGCTTCAGGCAGGATCGCTGAACCCCAACGTGACCGAACACGTGAAGGCCTTGGCCGCGCATCCCGATTTCACCCTGACCAACCCCAACCGCGTCCGCGCGCTGTGGATGGCCTATGCGGTGAATGCGCAGGGCTTCCACCGCGAAGGCGGCGAAGG
The DNA here is from genome assembly GCA_041639635.1 of Novosphingobium sp. Taxonomy (GTDB): domain Bacteria; phylum Pseudomonadota; class Alphaproteobacteria; order Sphingomonadales; family Sphingomonadaceae; genus Novosphingobium. Next base: position 6,740 of record JBEQBV010000037.1, on the reverse strand, counting down.
CTATCGCCTGATCGCCGACCTGATCCTGAAGCTCGACCCGATCAACGGTAATGTCGCCGCCCGCTTTGTGCCCCCACTGGGACGCTGGAAGAAAGTGGACGACACCCGCGCCGCCCTGATGCGCGCCGAACTGGAACGCATCGCCGCCGAACCGTCATTGTCCAAAGACGTGCGCGAGCAGGTGACGAAGAGCTTGGAGGCGTAATGGCCCACAAGCCCGCCTCTCCCTTCAATCGTCACCCTGAACTTGTTTCAGGGTCCATCTCTCCGCACTCCCGGACAGGGTTGGCCCACAAATGGATGCTGAACCAAGTTCAGCATGACGAAGTGGGAGGAGCATAGTGCAGAGCGGAGCTGTCGAAGAGCTGACCCATCCGCTGCTAGCAGAGGCGGCACACGGCTTTCTCGGTCGGCGTGGCGGCGTGAGCTTGGGCGATCTGGCGGGCCTCAACGTCAGCTATAGCGAGGACGACCCGGCCCTTACTGCCGAGAACCGTTGCCGCGCGGTGGAGGCCGTGCTGCCGGGCGGCACCTTGCAGACCTGCTACCAGATCCATTCGGCCGATGTGGTCACCGTGACCGAACCGTGGGCCGATACAGACCGCCCCCGTGCCGATGCACTGGTCACCAACCGCCCCGGCTTGGTCCTGGGCATCCTGACCGCCGATTGCGCGCCGGTGCTGTTCGTTGATGCCAGCGCAGGCGTGATCGGCGCGGCTCACGCGGGCTGGAAAGGTGCGTTCACCGGCGTAACCGATGCCACCATCGCCGCAATGGAAGTACTCGGCGCGAACCGCGTGAACATCGCCGCCGTGGTCGGCCCGTGCATCGCGCAGAAAAGCTATGAGGTGGACGCCGCCTTCGAAGCCCGCTTTCTGGAACAGGCCGCAGAAAACGAGCGCTTTTTCCGCGCAGGGCGTGAAGGCCACGCGTGGTTCGATCTCGAAGGCTATGTCGCCTCCCGCCTGCGCGATGCTGGCCTTACCCACGTCGGTCTGATGGGGGAGGACACTTATGCCCAAGAAGCCCGCTTCTACTCCTTCCGCCGCGCCACGCACCGCGCCGAGGCCAGCTACGGCCGCCAGATTTCGTTGATCGGCCTGTCCGCCTGAGCACCCTGCCAATCCTCTACAGCTTCCGTCGCTGCCCCTACGCCATGCGTGCGCGGCTGGCGCTGGCCATCAGCGGCTCACAAGTGGAACTGCGCGAGGTCAAACTCGCCGCCAAGCCGCCGGAAATGCTCGAAGCCTCACCCAAAGGCACGGTCCCCGTGCTCGTCCTGCCCGATGGCACCGTGATCGACCAAAGCCTCGACGTAATGCGCTGGGCACTATCCCTGAACGACACCGAACACTGGCTGAAGCACACCGACGACGCCCTGATCGCCCGCAACGATGGCGCATTCAAGCACGACCTCGACCGCTACAAATACCCCGAACGCCACAGCAGCGATTCACTGGCGCATCGGCAAAGCGGCCTCACATTCCTGCAATCGCTGGATGAACGTCTGGCGGCCAATGGCCAATTGTGCGGCCCGGTGCGCGGCCTTACCGATATGGCGATCATGCCCTTCGTCCGTCAGTTCGCCGCCGTCGATCCCGCATGGTTCGCGCAGCAACCGCTGCCGCATCTGCAACGCTGGCTGGCCGGGCACGCTGAATCCGCTCTGTTTATCGCGATCATGCCCAAGTTCGCCCCGTGGCAGCCCGGCGATTCGCCCATCCGCTTCCCAGCTTAAAGCAACCCTAGCGCCTGCAACCGCGCTTCCAGCACTGCGGGATCGCGCACAAAGTGATGCACCTGCCAACCCAGCGCCTGCGCCGTAGCAATATTGGCCGCATTGTCATCGATGAACAGCATCGTTTCAGGCGCACGGCCAAACCGCGCTGCTGCCAGATCGAAGATCGCCGGATCAGGCTTTATCCGCCGTTCCACGCCCGAAACCACGATGTCAGCCATGTGATTGAGCACCGGAAAGGTCGGGCGAAATAAGGTCCACGCATCCACGCCGAAATTGGTGATCGCATATTGTGGCACGCCCCGCGCGGCCAATCGCTCGATCAGCGCGTGCGTTCCCGCCACCGGCCCGGGCAGGCTGGCCAGCCAGTTATCCGCATAGAGCGCGATTCGTGCGGCATGTTCGGGGAACTGCGCTGTGCGCGCCGCCACCATCTCGGCAAACGAAACACCGGCATCATGCTGCGCGTGCCAATCCTCTGAAACCACTTCAGCCACGAAGCGCGCGCGTTCTTCAACATCGGGAATCGATTCGCGGTAGATCCCGGTCAGATCAAACTCGACCAGCACTCGGCCAATGTCCCAGACCACCGCTTCGATCACCGCCACAACTCCAGACATCAAAGGCCCACAAACGACAGCGCCCCCGCTGTTGGGCGGGGGCAACGCGCTTCACGGGGAAGCCTGCCGGCGTTTCCGATGCAGCCCCGCCGTCGCGAGACTGCATCGAAACTCTGAATGATTAGCCCTGACGCGCCTTGAAGCGCTTCTGGGTCTTGTTGATCACATAGACGCGGCCACGGCGACGGATCACGCGATTATCGCGATGACGGTCCTTGAGCGACTTCAGGCTGTTGCGAATCTTCATGTCGAATCCCTTTGCCCGAAGCTGACCGGGCTGAAAACTGAAGCGTGGCCGTTAAAGACGGTGCGCACCCAAGTCAACCTCACGCAAGCCGATTGGCTGCATTTCCCTGATTGCGCGCAGGATTTCGCTGCCAAGCGCGTTCATGACAGCGACAGCCCTTCTGTGGGAAGCACAAACATGAACTCCAAAATGCTCTTCTGCGCCCTCGCAGCGCTATCGCTCCCGGCCACCGCCATCGCCCAACCTGTGGGTGGGCGCTGGGGCGGCGGGATGATGGACCAGCGATTCGGCAGCACGCAGCGCCCGTCCTCGCAGCCATCCAAAGGCGTCGAGGTTACCGCCTTCCAATCCGCCGATGCCGCCCCGCTTTTGGGCAAAGGGCCGATCACGGTCGCCGCCGCCAATGGCGCAGAAGTGGAATGGAAGCTGCCGGTCTATGAAGCCGCCGTCGTCGATCAACTGGCCAAGCTGGGCTATGATACCGCCGTCAGTGGCGCAGACACGGGCCAGATTGCGCAGATCGGCATCACCCATTCGGTCGTCGTGCCCGAAGAGCAGAAGCGCAAGCCGGTGTCGGGCGCAATGGAAGTGGGCGTCTCCAACCGTGGCAGCTACCAGGCGATGGCACTGAACATCGATCTGTCCAAACCGCGCAAGGCCATCGTCGCCACCCGGCTCGACGTGCGCATTCGCGACAAGGCCACCGACCGCGTGCTGTGGGAAGGCCATGCCGAAGCGCAGACGCGCGAAGATGACGATGGGCTGGATAATGGCGCAATTGCCGCGAAGCTCGCCACGGCCTTGTTCGCACGCTTTGCCGAAGCGCAGGTTGTGCAGACCGGGGGTTAACTGTGCTGTTTGACATTGCAGCACAGGCCAAACGCCCCCACCTTGGGTTCAAACAGATGGATGCTGCATCATGAAACGCCTCGCCGCTGCCCTGGCCCTATCGGCCCTGATCATCACCCCCGCGCTGGCCAAACCGGCCCCGGTTGAGGTCACGCGCTTCCACACGCCGGAAACGCTGGCCCGGCTCAAGGGCGTTGCCGCCATGGTCGAAGCCGCCCCCGGCAGCGATCCCAAAAGCCTTGAGGACAAGACCTGGCTCGCCGCCGTGCAGCGTGAACTGGCCGCGCAGGGCTTTGGCTATGCCACCCCCGGCGCCACCGATGTCGTGGCCGAAGTGCTGGTCGAACGCGAAGTGCAAAAGCGTGAACGCACACGCAGCCCGGTCAGCGTCGGCGTGGGCGGATCGACCGGCAATTTCGGTAGCGGGCTGGGCTTGGGCCTTGGCTTCAATCTTGGCGGCGGGCCGAAGGACTTTGTCGTAACCCGCCTGTCCGTGCGCATCCGCGACAAGAAAACCGGCGAATCGCTGTGGGAAGGCCGCGCCGACAACCGCGAAAGTGCCAAGGCGAAGGAAGCCGCCATTGGCGAAGCCGCACCGCGCCTTGCCCGCGCGCTGTTCTCGGGCTTCCCCGGCACCTCGGGAGAGACTATCAGCGTTAAATGAATGATATCCGCATCAATGCCGCGTTCGATTCCGGCAATATCGAAGTGCTTTCGGTTTCGGGCGCAAGCGCAACCCTTTCCATCCGCAAGGACCGCGATTCCGAATTCTTCCAGTGGTTCCATTTTCGCGTCGATGGCGCTGCGGGCCGCGAACTTGAGCTTAAGATCACCGGCCTTGCCAAATCCGCCTACCCCGGCGGCTGGCCAGCCTATCGCGCGGCTTTCTCTGAAGACCGCGAATTCTGGGGACGCGCGCATACTACCTATGATCCCGCTGAGGCAGAAGGCACGCTGACCATCCGCCACAGGCCGGATGCAGGCACCTGCTGGTTCGCCTATTTCGCGCCCTATTCGATGGAGCGGCACCACGATCTGGTGGCGCAAGTGGCGGCCGAGCCGGGCGTGGACTACCGCTGCCTTGGCACCAGCATCGAAGGCCAGCCGATCGATTGCCTGGAAATGGGCGAAGGCGACAAGCACGTGTGGCTCTATGCCCGCCAGCACCCCGGCGAATCGATGGCCGAATGGTGGATGGAAGGCGCGCTGGAAATGCTGAACGATCCGGCCAACCCCCACGCGCGCCGCCTGCTGCAGTTGTGCCGCTTTCACGTGGTGCCCAATGCCAACCCCGATGGTTCCTGCCGCGGCCACCTGCGCACCAATGCCGCAGGCGTAAACCTGAACCGCGAATGGCACGAACCCACGCCCGAGCGCTCGCCCGAAGTGCTGGCGATTCGCAACGCCATGGACGAAACCGGCTGTCACTTCGCCATGGACGTGCATGGCGATGAAGCGATTCCCTATGTCTTTATCGCCGGCTTCGAAGGCATCCCTTCGTGGACCGAAGCGCTGGGCGAAGGCTACACCCGCTACCGCCGGATCCTCGAACGCCGCACCCCCGATTTCCAGACCAAACGCGGCTATCCCACCGCCGCCCCGGGCCGCGCGAACCTTGCCATGTCCACCAATCAGGTGGCGCAGCGCTTCGGCTGTGTGGCGATGACGCTGGAAATGCCCTTCAAGGACAACGACGACCTGCCTTGCCCGGAACAAGGCTGGAGCCCGGAACGCTCAAAGCTGCTGGCGCACGATTGCCTCGCCGCGCTGCTGGAATGGCTGGAGGGGTGACGCTTTGGCGCTTATCGCGTACGCACCCCGCCTCCCTTTCTCCGTCACCCTGAACTCGTTTCAGGGTCCATGTCTCAGTCGAGAGCCTCGGTCTGATTGGCGGAATGGATCCTGAAACAAGTTCAGGATGGCGGTCGTGTTATTCCACTGCCGAACGGGGCAAGGGCCGTTCGCCTTTACGCAAAGTTAAGAGTTCAGCGCGCATGCCACGCAAATGGCCCGCACCATCGCCCTCATCCAAGCGCCCCTGGCAGACCTTTCCCTGCAGAACCTCGCGCGCAAGACAATCGTGCTGGGCTGCGCCGCCGCGCTGATCCTGGCGGGCAAGCCGTTCCTGTTTTTCTGACTTCCTGAGCGTCGGGCACGTCTGCCAAGCTGCGTGAGTGGCTGGTATCAGTTGACGAACCGCGTCAGACGAATGGCTGGAGTTGGGTGGTTAGCTGCCATTTCTTGCAGAGGCTTTGATCTTCAGTCCTGAGTTTTGTTTTCCCGCTTTACGGGTCGATCACGAACTAGCATTGAGGGCTTGAAATGCCATGTTGGAATCTCCGGTAACTCCTGATCCGCTCCCTCAATTCGGTAATTGAAAATTGGGCCAACCAAAAAGCGCAAGGCGCGCAGGTCGCATGTGGCAGCATAGAGGGCAAATAGATTGAAGTGAATATCCTCCATCTTCTCTCGTTCCCTGATGCCGGTGAAGTTCATATTCACCCAGCATTCTGGATTATAGTCTGATATGACAGTGAGAAAATGCGTAAGTCGATCTCGAAAAAACTGCAATTCACCAAGGTGATTGAACAAGCGATCAACATATTCTAACCGCGGTGCATCTGCTCCAGTGACCCGCAATAGGCGTTTAATGGTATCCTTGAGAGGCGACATTCTTTGGCCGCCGAGCATTGCGATAACTGCTTCATCGCGTTTCTCAAGCCGTGTGACAGCCGCGAACACCGCACACGTTAGTTCATGCTCAAGTGCGGTGTAGCTATGGTGCATCTCTCCCAAGAGACGGAAGAAATGTACGCTTGCTTCTTCTTCGTTGAATGAAGTGGCTGAGGGTTCGGCATCCATAACTGTATGTTTGCTCTCAATGGGTTGCGGCCGCAATGGCGGCGTTTCCTGACAGGCAGCTTTTGTCAATTGTAGGCGGATAGCGGACCTTTGCTGCCCGCCTAACCAGCGGCGGGTTTCGTTGGTTTGGGCAACGACCTGTTACCGCTGCTTTGAGGTAGCCTGCCGCCGATCTACTCAAAAACCATCCGTCGCCCCGTGCTCGACACGGGGCTTGGCTTGTCTTGCGATTTCGCGCTCGGCTGGTGGGCTGATCGACGGGGCCGCTAAGCGAAGCGCGGGAGGGCAGCGTCAGAATGTAGCCAAGCCCCGTGTCGAGCACGGGGCGACGAGGGTTTTGGACTAGGTTGAGGGAGCCAGTGCCTCTGCCCCACGCGCTCCCTACAAAATCTCCAGCACCTTCTCCTTCGGTCGGCACAGGCGC
>JBEQBV010000036.1:0-20711 GCA_041639635.1 Novosphingobium sp. | reverse complement strand
TGACGGTCAACGATGTAATTTTTCATGTCTCGGCCGATGACCTGCCGTTTGGCGGGATCGGGCCTTCGGGCATGGGCAGCTATCACGGCGTCGAAGGGTTCCGGTCGTTCAGCCATGCGCGGGCGGTCTATAGCCAGCCCAAGATTGGGCTTGCAAAGATTGCCGGGCTGATGCCGCCTTATGGCGCGGCGACGGCGCGCACGCTGAAGATGCAGATCAAGTAGGGAGCGACTGCGGGTTTGTAGGTCAGGCATACGAACTACGAGGGCCTGGTTCAGGATACGCATTGACTCGGAAAGCGGGAAAAAGGCTGTCAAAACCGGAACTGCTGCGGCGCACACCACTTGCGCGAACGCTTTGTCAGGACTAGGGCGCAGGCGAACAACGCAGATAAGCGAGTCAGCCCTTGGTCGATCTGTCTCAATACCTGCCGATCCTGATCTTTCTGGGCATTGCCCTGGCATTATCATCGGCTTTCGTGTTTCTGCCCATGGGCATCTCTCGCCTGACGGGCGCGCACAACCCGAATGCCGAGAAGCTGAGCGAGTACGAATGCGGCTTCCCCGCGTTCGAGGACCCGCGCAGCCAGTTCGACGTGCGGTTCTACCTCGTGGCGATCCTGTTCATCATCTTCGATCTTGAAGCAGCGTTCCTGTTTCCCTGGGCGGTGAGCCTGGGTGAGACGGGCTGGGCCGGGTGGACCACGATGATGATCTTCCTCGCTGAACTGGTGATCGGCTTTATCTACGCCTGGAAAAAGGGCGCGCTGGACTGGGAATGAGCAACATGGCCACTTCTTCCTCGCTCGTTACTGCGCCTCAGGGTGCAGTCACCGCTCCTGATCAGGCGTTTTTCGAAAGCCTCAATGCCGAGGTGAATGACAAGGGTTTCCTCGTCACCAGCACTGAAGACCTGTTCCAGTGGGCGCGCACCGGTTCGCTGTGGTGGATGACCTTCGGGCTTGCCTGCTGCGCGGTCGAAATGATCCACGTGAACATGCCGCGTTATGACATGGAGCGCTTTGGCGTTGCGCCGCGCGCTTCCCCGCGCCAGTCGGACGTGATGATCGTGGCTGGCACGCTGTGCAACAAGATGGCGCCTGCCCTGCGCAAGGTCTATGACCAGATGTCTGACCCCAAGTACGTGATCTCGATGGGATCGTGTGCCAATGGCGGCGGCTATTATCACTACAGCTACAGCGTTGTGCGCGGGTGTGACCGAATTGTACCGGTGGACATCTATGTTCCCGGGTGCCCACCGACCGCCGAGGCGCTGCTCTATGGCGTGATGCAGTTGCAGCGGAAGATCCGCCGTGTCGGCACGATTGAGCGTTGAGAGGCAGGCGATGACGGTTCTTCATTCTGCGCCGCGCTGGTCTTCGAACGAGGGCGTGAAGGATGCGCTGGCGGCTGCACTGGGCTCAATGCTGGTTTCAGCTGACGAGGAGCATGGCGAAATCCTGCTGACCGTCGCGCGGGGCAGCGTTGCCGATGCGCTCCGCCTTTTGCGCGATGAACATGAATACCAGCAGTTGATGGACATTGCAGGCGTTGATTACCCTCAGCGGGCTGAGCGCTTTGACGTGTGCTACTGCCTGCTGTCGGTGACGAAGAACCATCGTGTGATCGTCAAGGTATCGACCGACGAGGTGAAGCCGGTGCCGACCATCACCACGCTGTGGCCCAACGCCGGTTGGTACGAGCGTGAAGTCTATGACATGTTTGGCGTGTTGTTTGCGGGCAATCCCGATCTGCGCCGCATTCTGACCGACTACGGGTTCCAGGGGCATCCGTTCCGCAAGGACTTCCCGCTGACGGGCTATGTCGAGCTGCGCTATTCGGAAGAAGACAAGCGCGTGGTCTATGAACCGGTGCAGCTGGCGCAGGATTTGCGGCAGTTCGATTTCATGAGTCCCTGGGAAGGCGCGGATTACGTGCTGCCGGGTGATGAGAAGGCGGTGGTGCCACCTGCGCCTGCGCCCGCTCCAGTGGCGACGCCCAAGACAACCGACACCAAGGCCGATACCGGCGCTGGCGCGAAGGCCAATGCCGAGGCTGCCAAGGCTACGCCGCCTGCGGATTCGGCGAAGGATGCGCCTGCCGCGCCTGCTCCGACGGATTCCCGCCCGGATGCCAAGAAGACCGATGGAGACGGCGCATGAGCCTCTCGCTTGAACAGTCGCCGACTACCGGCGATGATGTCATCACCAACTACACGATCAACTTCGGGCCACAGCACCCGGCGGCGCACGGCGTGTTGCGCATGGTCATGGAGCTGGACGGCGAAATCATCGAGCGGATCGATCCGCACGTCGGCCTGCTGCATCGCGGCACCGAAAAGCTGATCGAGCACAAGACTTACCTGCAAGCGCTGCCGTATTTTGACCGGCTGGACTACTGCTCGCCGCTGGCGATGGAGCATTCCTATGTGCTGGCGGTGGAAAAGCTGCTGAACATCGAGGTTCCGCTGCGGGCGCAGTATCTGCGCGTGCTCTTTGCCGAGCTGACGCGCATCTGCAATCACATGCTCAACTTGGGTTCGCATGTGATGGACGTCGGCGCGATGACGCCGAACCTGTGGATGTTCGAAGTGCGCGAGGACTGCCTCAACTTCTTCGAACGCGCATCGGGCGCGCGCATGCATGCGGCGTGGTTCCGCCCCGGCGGCGTGCATCAGGACGTGCCGCTCAAGCTGCTGGCCGACATCGCAGACTGGATCGACACGCGCCTGCACCCGCTGTTCAACGACGCGATGAGCCTTGTGGTAGACAACCGCATCTTCAAGCAGCGCAATGTCGATATCGGTGTGGTGTCAAAGGAAGACGCGCTGCGCTGGGGCTTTTCCGGGCCGATGATCCGCGGGTCGGGCATCGCGTGGGATCTGCGCAAGAGCCAGCCTTACGATGTTTATGACCGCATGGACTTTGCCGTTCCTGTCGGCACCAGTGGCGATTGCTATGATCGCTTCATGGTCCGCGTGGAAGAAGTGCGCCAGTCTGCCCGCATCATCCAGCAGTGCATCGCGCAGATGCCCGAAGGCCCCGTCGCCAGCACCGACCGCAAGGTCGTGCCGCCCAAGCGCGCCGAGATGAAGCAGTCGATGGAAGCGCTGATCCATCACTTCAAGCTCTACACCGAAGGCTTCCACGTTCCGGCGGGCGAAGTCTATGTGGCGACCGAAAGCCCCAAGGGCGAATTCGGCGTCTATCTGGTGTCGGACGGCACCAACAAGCCCTACCGCTGCAAGATCCGCCCGACTGCGTTCAGCCACCTTCAGGCGATGGACTTCATGAGCGTCGGCCACATGCTGCCCGACGTCACCGCCATCATCGGCGCCATCGATGTGGTGTTCGGGGAGTGCGACCGGTGAGCAATCTCGACACGGCGAAAGCCATGATCGCCGCCTATAACGCCCAGGACGTGGATACTTACGTCTCGTACATGACCGACGACGCCTGCGAGGCGAACTATCGTGGGGATTTGGTGCGTGAGGGCAAGGAGGGCACACGCTCTGGCCTCGCCGCTGCGTTTGCGCGTTGGCCGCAGAACCATGCCGAGATTATTGAGGCGCAGGCCATCGGCAACTATGTGTTGATGCGCGAACACGTCACGCGCGGCCCGGCGACCGATGGCTCGGCGCTGGTCGAGCCATTTGACGTGATCGCCGTCTATTCTTTCGAGGGCGACAAGTGCTCTCGGGTGGAGTTCATCCGATGAACGCCGCCACACACACCAACCTCTCCGGTTCCGTCACCCTGAACTTGTTTCAGGTTCCATTGGGCCACACGCACGGTCTTCTCCGGAAAGGCAACCAGGCCGCCGCATGGTGCGCGAAGGCGCGCTCTGCGCTTGCGGCGAAATGGACCCTGAAACAAGTTCAGGGTGACGATTTTGGAAAGGGAGCCGTTCGTGGCTGATCGTCACATCGAACCTGACAGCCCCGAACTGCGCGCGCGCTGGGGCAACTTTGAATGGACGGCGGAAAACGCCGAACAGGCCAAAGTCATCGTCGGTCGCTATCCTGAAGGGCGTCAGCGCTCTGCCGTCATGCCGCTGCTCGATCTGGCGCAGCGTCAGGTTGGCGCAGAAGAGAACACGCAAGGCTGGCTGCCGATTCCGGTGATGGAATACGTGGCCAAGTACCTCGACATGCCGGTGATCCGCGTGGTCGAAGTGGCGACGTTCTACACCATGTACAATATCGCGCCGATTGGCCGCTTCCATGTGCAGGTCTGCGGCACCACGCCGTGCATGCTGCGCGGGTCTGACGACATTATGGCTGCCTGCAAGGGCAAGGGCATGAAGAAGGGCCACACCACGCCGGACGGCCTGTTCACGCTGACCGAAGTCGAATGCATGGGCAACTGCGCGTCTGCTCCAATGGTCCAGATCAACGACGACAATTACGAAGACCTGACCGCCGCCGATATGGAACGCATCCTCGATGAGCTGGCAGCGGGCAAGCAGCCGAAGACTGGCACGCAATTGCCGGGCCGTCACACGGTGGAACCGGCGGGGGCCTTGAGCAACCTGACCGCGATGGTTGATGCCAACTACGATTATCGAGGGGAGTGGTAATGGCTGTTTCCGAAATCCTCCCCGGAACGGGGAGGTGGCCGCGTAGCGGACGGAGGGGTCTGAACCTCTCTGTAAACGATGTGATGGCCGGACAACTCTCGACCCCTCCGTCAGTCCTGCGGACTGCCACCTCCCCGTTCCGGGGAGGATTTGGGCGGCGTTCATCGAACTTTCCATTAGGAGCGCTCTGTGAGTCTCGCTGATAAAGACCGCATCTTCACCAACGTCTACGGCTTCCAGCCCTGGAACCTGAAAGCTGCGCAGGCGCGCGGCGATTGGGACAATACCAAGGCCCTTATGGAGCGCGGGCAGGACGCGATCATCGAGGAAATCAAGGCCTCGGGTCTGCGCGGCCGTGGCGGTGCGGGCTTCCCCACCGGCATGAAATGGTCGTTCATGCCCAAGGAAAGCAAGGACGGACGCCCGAGCTTCCTGGTGATCAACGCCGACGAATCCGAGCCGGGTTCGTGCAAGGACCGCGAAATCATCCGCCACGATCCGCACAAGCTGATCGAAGGCGCGTTGGTTGCGGGCTATGCGATGCGCGCGCGGGCCGCCTACATCTACATTCGCGGCGAATATATCCGCGAGGCCGAGACGCTGTTTGCTGCCGTGCAGGAGGCTTATGACGCTGGCCTGATCGGCAAGAACGCTTGCGGTTCGGGCTACGATTTCGACGTCTTCGTCCATCGCGGCGCGGGCGCTTACATCTGCGGTGAAGAAACCGCGATGATCGAAAGCCTTGAAGGCAAGAAGGGCCAGCCCCGCCTCAAGCCGCCGTTCCCGGCAGGCGCAGGCCTCTATGGCTGCCCAACCACGGTCAACAACGTGGAATCGATCGCGGTCGCGCCGACGATCCTGCGGCGCGGCGCTTCGTGGTTCTCCTCGTTTGGGCGTGAGAACAACAAGGGCACCAAGCTCTTCCAGATCAGCGGGCACGTGAACCGGCCCTGCGTGGTTGAGGAAGAGATGAGCATCCCGTTCAGCGAGCTGATCGAGAAGCACTGCGGGGGCATCCGTGGCGGCAAGGACAACCTGCTCGCCGTGATCCCCGGTGGCTCGTCGGTTCCGCTGGTTCCGGCGGCCGAAATCTGGGACGCGCCGATGGACTTTGACGGCCTGCGCGCGCTGGGTTCGGGCCTTGGCACCGCTGCTGTCATCGTCATGGACAAGTCCACCGACATCGTCCGCGCGATTGCCCGCCTGTCGTACTTCTACAAGCACGAAAGCTGCGGCCAGTGCACGCCGTGCCGCGAAGGAACGGGGTGGATGTGGCGCGTGATGGAACGCCTGCGCACCGGCGATGCTGACGTCAGCGAAATCGACATGCTGTTCAACGTGACCAAGCAGGTCGAAGGCCACACGATTTGCGCGCTGGGCGACGCGGCGGCCTGGCCGATTCAGGGCCTGATCAAGCACTTCCGCCCTGAGATCGAGCGCCGGATTGCCGAGAGCGTGCGGGAGGCAGCAGAATAATGCCTAAAGTCAAAGTCGATGGCGTAGAGCTCGAAGTTCCGGCAGGCGCCACTGTCCTGCAGGCATGCGAGCTGGCGGGTAAGGAAATCCCGCGCTTCTGCTACCATGAGCGGCTGAGCATTGCGGGCAATTGCCGGATGTGTCTGGTCGAAGTGAAGCCGGGGCCGCCCAAGCCGCAGGCTTCCTGCGCGCTGCCCGCCACCGAGGGCCAGGAAATCCGCACGGATTCCGAGATGGTCAAGAAGGCGCGGGAAGGGGTGATGGAGTTCCTCCTGATCAACCACCCGCTCGATTGCCCGATTTGCGATCAGGGCGGCGAGTGCGATCTTCAGGACCAGTCGGTTGCCTATGGGCGCGGTGCTTCGCGTTACGATGAGAGCAAGCGCGCGGTGACCGAGAAGTACATGGGGCCGCTGATCAAGACGACGATGACGCGCTGCATTCACTGCACCCGCTGCGTGCGGTTCAGCGAAGAAGTGGCGGGCGTGGACGAAATCGGCGCGTTCTATCGCGGCGAGACGATGCAGATTTCCACTTATCTCGAAAAGGCTGCGGCGCACGAATTGTCGGCTAACGTGATCGACCTCTGCCCGGTCGGCGCGCTGACTTCGCGTCCCTATGCGTTCGAAGCGCGGCCGTGGGAACTGAAGAAGACGCTGTCGATCGACGTTTCGGACGCCATCGGATCGAACATCCGGCTCGACAGCCGTGGCCGCGAAGTGATGCGCATTTTGCCGCGCGTGAATGATGACGTTAATGAGGAATGGCTGTCCGACCGTGCGCGTTACATGGTCGATGGTTTGACCCGCCGCCGTCTGGACAAGCCGTGGCTGCGCCGGGATGGCAAGCTGGTTGCGGCCACCTGGGCCGAGGCTTTTGAAGCCGTTGCGAAGATCAATCCCGGTGCGTCGGTGGCCGTGGTTGCTGGCGATCTGGTCGATTGCGAGACGATGTTTGCGGCCAAAAAATTGGCCGGGGCGCTGGGTTCGACGCTGCTCGAAGGCCGCCAGACCGGTTTGGCCTATGACACGTCGAACATGGCGGCGGTGAATTTCAACTCGACGCTATCCGGCATCGAGGATGCGGACGCGGTGCTGATCGTGGGGTCAATGATCCGCGACGAAGCGCCGCTGCTCAACACCCGCCTGCGCAAGGCGGTGAAGAAGGGCGCCAAGGTGTTCATTGTCGGTCCGCAGTGGGATCCGACTTATTCGGCGGCCTTCATCGGTGACGATGTGGGCGTGCTGGGCAATCTGCCCGAAGCTGTGACCGAGGCATTCGGCAAGGCTGAACGTCCGGCGATCATCGTTGGCGGTGCAGGGCTTGGCAAGGGCGGTCTGGAAGCTGGGCTTGCTTTTGCCGGGAAGTTCAATCTGGTGCGTGAGGGCTGGAACGGCTTCAACGTGATCCACATGGCGGCGAGCCGCATGGGCGGGCTGATGCTGGGCTACGCGCAAGCGGGCGGCATTGCCGATCTGGTTGCGGCCAAGCCGAAGATGGTGATCTCGCTGGGGGCAGACGAGGTGGATTTCACCAAGTTTGCAGGCTCGATGATCGTCCACATCGGCCATCATGGTGACAAGGCGGCGCATGCGGCCGACGTGATCCTGCCAGCCGCCGCGTTCAGCGAGAAGGACGGCACTTACGTCAACACCGAAGGCCGCGTGCAGTATGCCGAGAAGGCCGTGTTCGCGCCCGGCGATGCGCGCGAGGACTGGACGATCCTGCGCGCCATGGCCGATGCGCTGGGCGTCTCGGTGGGCTTCGACAGCTTTGAACAGCTTCGCGCCGCGATGGTGGCCGAGGTTCCGGCGCTGGGCGTGGAAGGTTTGGCCGATTACGGCGCTCTGCCTGCCGCTCCTTCGGGCGCGAAGGCTGAGGGCGTGATCGCGGGCTATCCGATCAAGGACCGCTACCTGACCAACGCCATCGCCCGTTCCAGCCCGACGCTGCAGCGCTGCTCGGCGGAACTGCTGCATGGTGAGAGCTTCGCGGAGGCCGCGGAATGACTTTGCGCACCGCTATCCAAACAAATCACGTCACCCTGAACTTGTTTCAGGGTCCATGGTGCCTCACCGCTCAATCCGAGCGTGTTGAGGGATGGATGCTGAAACAAGTTCAGCATGACGAAACTGGAGGTCAGGGTGCATGACCGAGTTCTTCATGGGTCTTGGCCTCTCGTATGAGATGGCCTGGGGTATTGCCACCGTCTGCGGAATTCTGCTGATCGCGTTCCCGCTGATGCTGGGCGTGGCGATGATCATCTATGCCGACCGCAAGATCTGGGCGGCGATGGCGCTGCGCAAGGGGCCGAACGTGGTCGGGCCGCTGGGCCTGCTGCAGTCGTTCGCCGATGGTCTGAAGGTGTTCCTGCAGGAAACCATCATTCCGTCCGCCGCGAACAAGGGCCTGTTCCTGATCGCGCCGATCATCACGTTCACCGTCGCGCTGATGGCCTGGGCGGTGATCCCGTTCAATTCGGGCGCGATTCTGGCCGATATCAATGTTGGCCTGCTCTACGTGCTCGCGATTTCGTCGCTCGGCGTTTACGGGGTGGTCATCGCGGGCTGGTCGTCGAATTCGAAGTACCCGTTCTTCTCGGCCATGCGCGCCTCGGCGCAGATGATTTCCTATGAAGTCTCGATCGGGTTCATCCTGATCTGCGTGGTGCTGTGGGCAGGGTCGTTCAACCTGAACGACATCGTGCAGGCGCAGAAGGGCCACGTGTTCGGCATCGTCAACGGCTTCGTCGCAAACCCGCTGCTGTTCCCGATGTGGGTGATGTTCCTGATTTCGGGCATGGCTGAAACCGCACGCGCACCGTTCGACCTTACCGAGGCGGAATCGGAGCTGGTTGCCGGGTATCAGACCGAATACTCTTCGATGGCGTTCGCGCTCTACTGGCTGGGCGAATATGCCAACGTGCTGCTGATGTGCGCGCTGAACGCCGTGCTGTTCTGGGGCGGATACCTGCCGCCGCTCGACATTCCGGTGCTCTATCTGGTGCCGGGCTTCGTGTGGCTGCTGCTCAAGATCCTGTTTTTCTTCTTCATCTTCAGCTGGGTAAAGGCGACCGTCCCGCGCTATCGCTATGACCAACTGATGCGCCTTGGCTGGAAGATCTTCCTGCCCACCTCGCTGCTGTTCGTCGTTCTGGTCAGCGGCTACCTTATGGCTAGTGGACACTTCGCATGAGCGTCTCGCAAATCATCAAGAGCTTTACGCTCTGGGAATTCCTGAAGGCGCATTGGTTGACCTTGAAGTATCTCTTCAAGCCCAAGGCGACGATCAACTACCCGTTCGAGAAGAACCCGCTTTCGCCGCGCTTCCGTGGTGAGCATGCGCTGCGCCGTTATCCCAACGGCGAGGAGCGCTGCATCGCGTGCAAGCTGTGCGAGGCGGTGTGTCCGGCGCAGGCGATCACCATCGAGGCCGAACCACGTGAGGACGGCAGCCGCCGCACCACGCGCTACGACATCGACATGACCAAGTGCATCTTCTGCGGCTTCTGCCAGGAAGCCTGCCCGGTCGATGCCATCGTCGAGGGACCGAACTTCGAATACGCGACCGAAACGCGCGAGGAGCTGCTTTATGACAAGGCCAAGCTGCTCGGAAACGGGGACAAGTGGGAGCGGGCGATTGCCGCGAACCTTGAAGCCGATGCGCCGTATCGCTAGGGGGCCGCGTTGAAATGATCCAGGTATTCGCCTTCTATCTCTTCGCCACGCTCTGCATCTTCAGCGGTGCAGTGACGATCCTTGCGCGCAATCCGGTGCATTCGGTGCTCTGGCTGATCCTCGCGTTCTTCAACGCTGCCGGCCTGATGGTGCTGGTGGGGGCAGAGTTCATCGCGATGCTGCTGGTCATCGTCTATGTCGGCGCGGTTGCGGTGCTGTTCCTGTTCGTGGTGATGATGCTCGACATCGACTTTGCCGAGCTGCGCGCCGGGTTCATCAAGAACTTCCCGCTGGGCATTGCGCTGGCGGTGGTGCTGTTCGTCGAACTGTTCGTCGGCCTTGTCGTGCATGGCGCGGGCGGGGTTGAGCTGGGTGTTGCCAGCGGAACGGCCACGCAGGCGGCAGACATGTCGAATATTCAGGCCATCGGCGCGCTGCTTTACAGCCGCTACCTGTTCCTGTTCGAAGCGGCGGGTATCATCCTGCTGGTCGCCATGATCGGCGCCATCGTGCTGACGCACCGTGAGCGCAGCGGCACGCGCGGGCAGAAGGTGGCCAAGCAGAACGCGCGCCGTCCTGAAGACGCAACGATCAACATGCAGCCGGAAAGCGGCAAGGGAGTTCAGCTGTGACGAGTGGGTTCACACCACAGCCGCTCATCCTGAGCTTGTCGAAGGATGGATGCGCAACCGTCGCGTGCGGGCTTCGACAGGCTCAGCCTGAGCGGGGTTTGGTTTTGAAGGTGGAGGCCGCACGATGATCGGCATCGAACACTATCTGGTCGTCAGCTCGATCCTGTTCGTGCTGGGCGTGCTGGGGATTTTCCTCAACCGCAAGAACGTGATCATCATCCTGATGGCGATCGAGCTGATCCTGCTGTCGGTGAACATCAATTTCGTCGCGTTCAGCGCGTTTTTGAATGATCTGGTCGGACAGGTCTTTGCGATGTTCGTGCTGACCGTGGCGGCGGGCGAGGCTGCGATCGGGCTGGCTATTCTGGTCATCTATTTCCGTGGTCGCGGCACTATTGCCGTGGACGACGTCAACCGGATGAAGGGCTGAGTTGGGGCAATGTCTTCCATCCTGATTATCGTTTTCCTGCCACTATTGGCAGCGATCATCGCCGGGCTTGGCAACAAGCGCATGGGCGCGGTGCCCGCCAAGGTCATTACGACCGGGGCACTGTTCATCTCGTGCGCGCTGTCCTGGCCGATTTTCCTCGGCTTTATGGGCGGCTCTGCCGAAGCCAGCGTCACGCCGGTGCTGCAGTGGGTAAAGTCAGGGTCGCTCGACTTTGACTGGGCGCTCCGGGTTGACACGCTGACAGCGGTCATGCTGGTGGTTATCACCAGCGTCTCGGCGCTCGTCCACCTGTACTCTTGGGGGTACATGAGCGAGGAGCCGGATCAGCCGCGTTTCTTCGCCTACCTTTCGCTGTTCACCTTCGCCATGCTGATGCTGGTGACCGCCGACAATCTCGTGCAGATGTTCTTCGGATGGGAAGGCGTCGGCCTTGCCTCGTACCTGCTGATCGGCTTCTGGTTCCGCAAGCCAAGCGCGAACGCCGCTGCGATGAAGGCCTTTGTGGTCAACCGCGTGGGCGACCTTGGCTTCATGATGGGCATTTTTGGGACGTTTCTGGTGTTCGGCACTGTGTCGATCCCGGCCATCCTTGAAGCCGCGCCTGGCATGGCCGGATCAACCATCGGTTTCCTCGGTGGCCGGTTCGATACGATGACCGTGCTGTGCATCCTGCTGTTCATCGGTGCGATGGGCAAATCGGCGCAGCTTGGCCTGCACACCTGGTTGCCAGACGCGATGGAAGGCCCGACCCCGGTTTCGGCCCTGATCCATGCAGCGACGATGGTCACCGCCGGTGTGTTCATGGTGTGCCGCCTGTCGCCGATGTTCGAAGTCAGCCCGACCGCTTTGGCGATGGTGACTTTCGTGGGCGCGATGACCTGCATCTTTGCGGCGACCGTTGGCACGACGCAGACCGATATCAAGCGCGTGATCGCCTATTCGACCTGTTCGCAGCTGGGCTACATGTTCTTTGCTGCGGGCGTTGGCGCTTATGGCGCATCGATGTTCCACCTGTTCACGCACGCCTTCTTCAAGGCGCTCCTGTTCCTTGGCGCAGGATCGGTGATCCACGCGATGCACCATGAGCAGGACATGCGGTATTATGGCGGCCTGCGGAAGAGCATCCCGCTGACCTACTGGGCGATGATGATGGGCACGCTGGCAATCACGGGTGTCGGTATCGTCGATGTGTTCGGCTTTGCCGGGTTCTATTCGAAGGATGCGATCCTTGAAGCCGCCTATGCCAAGGGCACGGAACTCGGCCAGTTCGCGTTCTTTATGGGCATTTTTGCAGCGCTTTTGACCAGCTTCTATTCGTGGCGTCTGATCTTCCTGACGTTCCACGGCAAGCCGCGCTGGGAGCAGTCTGAGCATATCCAGCACGCGGTGCATGATGCGCACGGTCACGGCCATGACGATCATGCACATGGGCACGCAAATGGGCACGACGATCACGCTCACGCTCACCATCACGACGAGCACAGCGACGGCACGGCAGGCTATCACCCGCACGAAAGCCCGCTGAACATGCTCATTCCGCTGGGCGTGCTGTCGGTCGGCGCAGTGCTGGCAGGGTTTGTGTTCCACCATTCGTTTATCAGCGAAGGTACCGGTGCATTCTGGATGGGTTCGCTGGTGTTCGATGAGCACACGATCCATGCGATGCATTCAGTTCCGTGGCAGGTGAAGTGGGCACCGTTTGGCGTGATGCTGACCGGTCTGGTTATCGCATGGTACGCCTATATCAAGAACACCCGCTTCCCCGCCGCGTTCGTTGAGCAGTTCGGGTTCTTGCACAAGTTCCTGCTGAACAAGTGGTATTTCGACGAGCTTTATCACTTCGTGTTCATCGTTCCGGCAATGTGGCTGGGTCGCGTGTTCTGGAAGGTGGTTGATCAGGGCGTGATCGACCGGTTCGGCCCGAACGGGGCTGCATCGATCGTGGCCCTGGGCAGCCGCGCCGCCGTCAAGCTCCAGTCGGGGTATCTTTATAGCTATGCGCTGGTCATGCTCGTCGGCCTTGTCGGCGCGATCAGCTGGGTGATCGCACAATGACGGGTTTCCCCATTCTTTCACTGATGCTGCTGGTGCCGCTGCTTGGCGCTGTTGCGTGTCTTGTCATGCCGCGCGAACAGGCGCGCGGCGTTGCGCTCATTGCTACGCTGATTGACTTTGTTCTCGGGGTAATTCTCTGGGCGAATTACGACATCGGTGGCGCGCAGTGGCAGTTTACCGAAAGCGCTGCGCTGTTTGCAGGCTTCTCGTGGAAGCTGGGCATTGATGGCATTGCGCTGCTGCTGATTGCGCTGACCGTATTCCTGATGCCGATCTGCATCGGGGCCAGCTGGACGTCCATCGACAAGCGCGAAGGCGAATATTACGCGGCGTTTCTGGCGATGGAAACGCTGATGATCGGCGTGTTTGCAGCGCAGGATATCTTCCTGTTCTACATCATGTTCGAAGCCGGCCTGATCCCGATGTACCTGATCATCGGCGTGTGGGGCGGAGCGGACCGCATCTATGCCAGCTACAAGTTCTTCCTCTACACGCTGCTCGGCTCGGTATTGATGCTGATCGCGATGTTCTGGATGGTGAACGAAGCGGGCACGACCGACATTCCGACGCTGATGGCCTACAACTTCCCGGCACAGGCGCAGACCTTGCTGTGGCTGGCATTCTTTGCGAGCTTTGCGGTGAAGATGCCGATGTGGCCGGTGCACACCTGGCTGCCCGATGCGCACGTTCAGGCCCCTACCGGCGGTTCGGTGATCCTGGCAGGCGTGCTGCTGAAGATGGGCGGCTATGGCTTCATCCGCTTCTCGCTGCCGATGTTCCCGGAAGCGTCTGCCCAGTTTGCGCCGCTGGTGTTCTTCATGTCGATGGCAGCTGTGGTGATCACCTCGCTGATCGCGCTGGTGCAGACCGATATGAAGAAGCTGATCGCCTATTCATCCGTAGCGCACATGGCGATTGTTACGGTTGGCCTGTTCGCTTTCAACCAGCAGGGCCTCGAAGGCTCGATGCTGATCATGCTCAGCCACGGTCTGGTGGCGGGCGCGCTGTTCCTCAGCGTGGGCGTGATCTATGATCGTCTGCACACGCGCGAGATTGCGCGCTACGGCGGCCTTTCGATCAATATGCCGTATTACGCAGTGTTCTTCCTGCTGTTCACGATGGCCTCCATCGGCCTGCCGGGAACGAGCGGTTTCGTCGGCGAATTCCTTTCGCTGCTGGGCATTTACCAGATTTCGAGCTGGGTGGCGCTGGTCTGCACCACCGGGATCATTCTGGGCGCGGCCTATATGCTCTACCTCTACCGCCGCGTGGCCTATGGCGAACAGAAGAACGCCGACGCCGCCGCGATGCTCGATCTCGACAAGCGCGAGTGGGCGATGATGATCCCGCTGGCTGCCGTGGTGTTGTGGATGGGGGTTTATCCCGAAAGCTTCATCGCCCCGATGCGCAAGGACATTGCCGCGCTTGACGCGCGCCTTGCACAGGCCAAGCCCAAGGGCGATGCCCAACCTACTGCTGGAAAGCCGATGGCTGCTGTTCACGCTTCTGAACACAATGTTGCGCACGGGGAGGCACACTGATGGACTTCGCCCGTTCGCTGGCGCTGACTGCGCCTGAAATTCTGCTGTCCGTATCGGGCCTCGTGCTGCTTATGGTGGCGGCATGGGGTGGCGACAAAGCCTCGCGCCTGATCTCGATTGCAGCCGTGGCCGTGCTGACGGCTTGTGCGTTCCTGACCGCTCCGACGCTGTGGGGAGAGGCGATGGGGGCTGAGGTCTCGGCCTTTGGCGGGCAGCACCGGGCCGATACCTTTGCGGCGTTCGCCAAATTGCTGATATATGCCAGCGCAGGCGTGACCCTGATCATCGCGCAGCCGTTTTTCGACAAGGCTAGGGCGATGCGCGCGGAATTTCCGCTGCTCGTGCTGTTTGCCTCGCTCGGCATGGGGATGATGGTTTCGGCAGGCGATCTGCTGGCGCTGTACATTGGACTCGAACTGAACAGCCTTGCGTCCTATGTGCTGGCATCTTCGCTGCGCACCGATGAACGTTCGGCGGAATCGGGCCTCAAGTACTTCGTGCTGGGCTCGCTTGCATCAGGCATTCTGCTGTTCGGCATGAGCCTGACCTATGGCTTTACCGGAACTACCAGCTTTGCCGGGATCAATGCGGCGCTTTCGGGCGGACTGCCTACGGGAGCAACCTTTGGCCTGATCTTCATGCTGGCGGGCCTTGCCTTCAAGATCAGCGCTGCGCCGTTCCACATGTGGACGCCAGACGTTTATGAAGGTGCGCCGACGCCGGTGACGACGTTCTTTGCTACGGCATCGAAAGTATCGGCCCTCGGCCTGCTGATGCGCGTGGCGTTCGAAGCGTTTGGCAACCAGACGCAGGCGTGGCAGCAGGTCGTGATCTTCATGGCGCTGCTGTCGATCGTGATCGGTGCGCTGGGTGCGATTGGCCAGAACAACATCAAGCGCCTGATGGCCTATTCGTCGATCAACAACGTCGGCTTCATCCTGATTGGGCTTGCCACGGCGACGCGGGCAGGGGCGTCGGCGATGCTGGTCTATATCGCGATCTACGTGGCGATGTCGGTGGCGGGCTTTGTGGCCGTGCTGCTGCTGCGCGATGAAAATGGTGAGCAGGTTGAGGCGATTTCGGATCTGGCGGGGCTTTCGAAGACGCGTCCGTGGATTGCGCTGGCGATGGCTTCGGTCATGTTCAGCCTTGCCGGCATTCCGCCGCTGTTCGGCTTCTGGGGCAAGTTCGTGGTGTTTCAGGCAGCCGTGCAGGCCGATATGATCGCGCTGGCCGCCATCGGCATCGCGGCTTCGGTGATCGGTGCGTTCTATTACCTCAAGGTCGTGAAGGTCATGTATTTTGACGAGCCGGCCGATGTAGTGAAGGGCGCAGGCGAAACCTCGCATACGGTGCTGCTGGTGCTATCCACGCTGGCGATTTCGCCGCTGGGTTATCTTGGCAACAAGTGCCTGGGCACTTTGGCGGACTATGCCGCCGCTGCGCTGTTCCCGGTCGGTTGAGCTGTTGATCGAAACGCTGGCGGAAATCCCATCGACCAATGGTGCGCTGCTGGCGCGCCTTGGCGGGGGGGAGCATGTGCCCGAGGGCCACTGGCTGGTTGCTGACCGTCAAAGCGCGGGGCGCGGGCGGGCGGGACGTGTGTGGTCCGACGGCTTTGGCAACTTCATGGGGTCGACCGTGGTGCATTTGCGCGCCAACGACCCCTTGCCACAAACGCTGGCACTGGTGGCGGGGCTGGCTGCGCACGAAAGCGTGATGGCGCTGGCACCGCAGTTGCAGGATTTGCGGCTGAAGTGGCCGAATGATCTGCTGGTGGGCGAGGCGAAGCTCGCGGGCATCCTGCTTGAACGGCAAGGCGATGCGGTGGTCGTGGGGATCGGCGTGAACCTTGCGCAGGCACCAGAGCTTGCCGACCGGGCAACGATCAGTCTCAACGCTTTGGGGTTTGCGGCGGAGCGCGATGTCTTTGCCGCTGAACTTGCCGCGCGGTTTCGCGATGCGGTGGATCGCTGGCACTATGGCGAATGGCCGCTGCTGCGCCAGCACTGGATAGCGCGGGCCTTGCCCACAGGGACACTGGTTTCGGTGAAGGATCGGGAGCAGGGCACGATCATCGGCGCGTTTGCAGGCATTGATGATGATGGCGTGGCCCTTCTGCGCTTGGCGGATGGCGCAGTCCGTGCCATCCACGCGGGCGACGTAGATATGGTGGGTTCTCATGCTTCTGGCGGTTGATGTCGGCAATACCAACATCGTTTTCGCCCTGTTCGAAGGGCGGTCGATCAAGTCGCGCTGGCGCGTGGCCACAGATCCACGCCGCACAGCGGATGAATATGCGGTGTGGCTGCTGCAACTGATGCAGCTGCAGGGCTTCGATCCGAAGGCAGTGAAGCAGATTCTGATCTCCACCGTGGTGCCGCGCGCGCTGCATAACCTGACTGTACTGTCGCAGAAGTACTTCGGCCTCGATCCGCTGGTGGCCGGGCAGCCGCCGGTCGAATGGGGCTTTGAGGCTGATGTGGATGAGCCGCGTTCGCTGGGGGCGGACCGTGCGGTCAATGCAGTGGCGGCGCACGCCAAGTACCCCGGCGACCTGATTGTGGTCGATTTCGGCACGGCGACGACGTTTGACGTGATCGATTTCAACGGTGCCTATAAGGGCGGGATCATTGCGCCGGGGATCAACCTGTCGCTCGATGCGCTGGTCAATGCCGCGGCCAAACTGCCGCGCATCGCCATCGAGGCACCGACCCGCAGCCAGAGCGTGATCGGGCGCAATACCGAAGACCAGATGCACATTGGCGTGTTCTGGGGCTATGTGGCAATGATGGAAGGCCTGATCGCCCGGATGCGGGCGGAAATCGGGCGTCCGGCAAAAGTGGTGGCGACCGGCGGCCTTGCCGTGCTGTTTGGCGAACATACCGATATTTTTGATCATGTGGACACCGATCTGACGCTCGATGGCCTTGCGATCCTGGCAGAGCGAGTAGCAAATTCGTGAAATCGAAAAAGGAATTACTGTTTCTCGCGCTCGGTGGGTCGGGCGAGATCGGGATGAACGTCAACCTCTATTGTTGTGATGGCAAGTGGTTGATGGTGGATCTTGGCATGACCTTTGCCGACCCGTTCTATCCGGGTATCGATCTTGTGTTTGCCGATCTCGATTTCATCGAGCAGCGGTTAGATGATCTTGTGGGCGTCGTGCTGACCCATGCGCATGAGGATCATATCGGCGCGGTGCCCTATTTCGCGCAGGATCTGGGCGTGCCGCTCTATGCAACGCCGTTCACCGCCAAGCTGGTGCATGAAAAGCTGGTTGAGGCGGGGATCGAGAAGGAGGTTGAGCTTAACGTCATCGACCATCTCGACCGGTTCGAACTGGGACCGTTCGGCATTCGCTATGTGCCGTTGGCGCACTCGATTGCCGAGGGTAACGCGCTGCTGATCGATACGCCGCATGGAAAGATTTTCCACACAGGCGACTGGAAGCTGGACGACGAGCCGCGCATCGGCACGCCCGCGACCGAGGAAGAGCTGACCGCGATTGGTGATGAAGGCATCCTTGCGCTAGTGTGCGATTCCACCAATGTTTTCAATCCGAAGCCTTCGGGGTCTGAAGGTGAGGTGCGGGCAGGCCTGATGGAAGCTGTGGCGGCGCAGAAGGGACGGCGCGTGGTGGTGACCACCTTCGCGTCGAACGTGGCGCGGCTGCAGACGCTGGGCGAGGTGGCAGAGGCGACCGGGCGGCGGCTGTGCGTGGCGGGGCGTTCGCTCGACCGGATCATCCGCGTGGCCAAATCGTGCGGCTATCTGAAGGGCTTCCCCGAACTGGTCCATATGGACGACGCTATGGACATTCCGCGTGGCGAACTGCTGGTGCTGGCCACGGGCGGTCAGGGCGAGCCGCGCGCGGCATTGGCCCGCATCGCCGGGGAGCAGCATCCGATCAAGCTGGAGCGCGGCGATGTCGTGCTGTTTTCCAGCCGCCAGATTCCGGGCAACGAACTGGCCATCGGACGTATCCAGAATGCGCTGGTGGAAAAGGGCGTGAAGCTGGTCACCGACAAGCAATCGATGATCCACGTGTCAGGCCACCCGGGGCGGCCGGAACTGGTGGCGCTTTATGACTGGATCAGACCGGAAATTCTGGTGCCAGTGCATGGCGAGATACGCCATATGTCCGAACAGGCGCAGCTGGGGCTGGACGAAGGCATTCCCAAGGCCATCCTGCAGAAGAACGGCGATCTTATCCGCCTTGCGCCCAATGGCCCCAAGAAGCTTTCGGAAGAGCGTGCCGGGCGGCTTGTGCTGGATGGCGATATCATTGCCCCTGCCGATGGCGAAGGCGTGGTGGCAAGGCGCAAGCTTTCGCAGAACGGGCTGATCACCGCAGCGTTGGCGGTGCGGCGCGATGGCGTGCTGGCATCGGAAGTGGAGATTGCCGCCATCGGCATCCCGCTGGACGAGGACATGGAAGCCTTCGTGGCCGAGGCCAAAGTTGAAGTGGCCGAAACGCTGCGCAATCTGAAGGGTGACCGCAAGCGTGACCGGACGGCTGTGGCCGAAGCCGTGCGACTTTCCGTGCGGCGCACCGGGCAGCGCTGGTCGGGCAAGAAGCCGGTCGTGCAGGTCATGCTGCGGGAAAATTGAGGCATACCCCATGAAAATCACCTCGATCATCGCAATCTATGGCTTGTTCTGGGTCATGTCGGCGTTCTTCGTGTTGCCCTTTGGCGTGCGCACACATGATGAACTGGGCGCACCGAAAGTGCCGGGGCAGGCCGACAGCGCGCCGGGCAATTTCAGCCCACGCCTGATCATTAAGCGCGCGACGATCCTGTCTGCAGCGCTGTTCGCGTTCTATTATGCGAATTATTTGAATGGCTGGATTACGGTCGCCGATCTCGACATCACGACGTATTTTTCGCACTGAACGTGACGGGCGACAAGGGCAGCGCCACGGTGAAAAGATTCCTCGGGATCGATCCTGCGTTGGCGTGGATCATGCTGCTGGCCCTGCTGTTCCGCATCCCGATTTCATTCTTCACTGTCTATCATCATGCTGACGAGGTCTGGCAGTATATCGAGCCTGCCTATGGCCTGGTGACCGGGGACTGGATCCGCACCTGGGACATTCGGCTTGGCATCCGCAGCTGGCTGATCCCGCTGATCATGCTGGTGCCAGTATCTATTGGGCACGCACTTGATCCTGCGGGTGAACTGCATCTGATACTGCCGCGCATGGCAATGGCATTTGGTTCGCTTGGAACGGTGTGGGCGGCATGGTCGCTTGGCTGGAGGATCAGTCGGCATCATGCGATCATGGCGGCCTTTGTTGCCGCCATCTGGGTCGACTTTGCCTATTTTGCCTCTCGCACATCGAGCGATACCCTTTCTGCCGCGGTCATCCTGCCGGGGCTGGCGCTGCTGGTGCAGTTCCGAGATACGGGCAAGCGCAATGCAGCGCTGCTGGGCGGATTTCTGATCGGGCTGGGTTTTATCATGCGGTTTCCGCTGGGTCCTGCTCTTGCCATTCCGTTTCTTTGGGCTGGGCGGTTCGAGTTTCGCAGGGCGTGGCTTCCGCTGATGGCAGGGGCCGCAGGCGGTGTGCTGTGTGACGTGCTGGCCAATCTGGCGATGGGGGAAACCCCGCTGCTGTGGGTTTACAACAATATCTTCGCCAATGTCGTAGCCGATCGCAGCCATGCTTATGGCGTCGAGACTGCGGACTGGTATCTGCGCGTTTTGGTGTGGGAGTGGCAATACATCGCGGTGCTGTTGCTCCCGGCGATGTGGCTGGGGGCGCGGCGTTATCCAATGCTTGCAGCCACGGCGCTCGCGGTGATCGTGATCCATTCTGCGATTGGCCACAAGGAATACCGGTTTGTGCTGCTGACGGTGCTGCTGCTGATCCTGCTGGCAGCGATTGGCTCGGTCGATTTGGCAAGCCGCCTGAGCCAGTGGCGCGGCAAGACCCTTAGGCGCGGTGGGGTGGCCGGTGTTGCGCTGGTGTGGCTGGTGGCATCGGTACAAGTGGCGGCAACCGAACCGTTCGTGATCAACTGGGGTGTGGGCAAGGCTCCACTGAGAGCAATGCGCACGGTGCGAGAACAGCCCGGATTCT
Source organism: Novosphingobium sp. (assembly GCA_041639635.1). Taxonomy (GTDB): domain Bacteria; phylum Pseudomonadota; class Alphaproteobacteria; order Sphingomonadales; family Sphingomonadaceae; genus Novosphingobium. Next base: position 214 of record JBEQBV010000036.1, on the reverse strand, counting down.
GCGGCCTTGCGACTTATCGCATTCGTGATGTGCCGTTCGTTTCGCGGGCAGTGCTGAACCGCAAGGCGCAGACGCTGCTGATCGATGGTCCGTACGCACAAGCGCAAGCTCAGGCGGCGCAATCAAGCTTCAACGTGGCCGTGACGCCTGCTGAACATATCCGAGAATTGCCTGAGACTTATCGTTTTGTCGGCTGCATGTCGCCCAAGAAGCC
>JBEQBV010000035.1:0-20746 GCA_041639635.1 Novosphingobium sp. | reverse complement strand
CAGCGGCCCGATCAGTTCCCACTCCGCATCCGACAAGTCTCCGCGACCCATGACTGCTCCTCAAAAAGCAGTCTTGAATCAGAAACCACCGGCTTTGGGAATCCCTTTTGTCAACACGGCCTAACATCGTAGACAATTGCTGTAAAATCGGCCTACATCGGTGCAAAGATAGCAAGGGGCTGCTTGGTGAGCATTAATGTTACGCTTGGAACTTACATTCTGCCACTGGACCACAAGGTCTGGAAATACTTTCCCGGCAAGGACTACAAATTCCACGACGTAGTTTCGGCTACTTCCGTCGCACTCATTGACGTTCGAGACCTCAATGAGCTTGGGGATGATCCAACCGAATGGGGCGAGGACGAACTCCTCGATCACATCGCACGCGATCGAATCGAGCGCCGTGTCGAAGCTGGTGCTGCGAGGCCCGACCGTTTTGTCCGGAGCGCAGGCGACAAAGCAACCCTTACATTCCTCCAAGGCCTGTTCTTCACAGCCAAGAAGGGCGACCTCATTGTGATGCCCGATAAAGGTTATACGACGGGCGTGAAAATTGGAATGTTGCTTGACAACCGTGGTGTACTAAAGACGGTAAAAGCAAAGGACAGAAACGACGAAACTTACATGTATTATGGCCGTCGATTAAAATGGGTGGGCGAAATTGAAAAGCGCCGGCTTGGTGATGAATTAATTAGCCAGCTGCATTCGCTAGCAGCATTTTTCGACCTTGGGCGTAGTCGGTATGAGGAAATTTATGATAAGGCTTTCGACGATTACGTTTATGATGGACTTTTCGTGTCGACATTTAGAACGTCAAAGAATGTGTTTACATCAAAAGACAATCTACTGAGTTCTTTATGGTTCGAACTCATTGAAGTTCTTGAAGAAGCACGTGAGAACGGCGAAGATTTAGCAGTCGAAAACATTTATGAATTGGCCGTCGATTCTGAAATCGACGAGGATGACCGCAACGATCTGTCCATTTATGTACAATCACCCGGTTGGTTTCGCTGGCGTTCACAGAAAATTGAACCCCTCGCCGCCATTGCGTTGTTCGCAATGGCTACGTCCAACGTCCCTTACGCCGAGGCAAAGGAAGCTTCGGTGAGGGCGCAAATTGTGAGGAAGGCTGACGATCAATGTCTCGGTGATGTGGATCAAACCGTTAAGCGATATCTAGAGCTGTTAGGTAAGGATCGTTGGGAACAGGCTTGCAAACTTGCCGTTAAGGCTCAATCGCAGGCAACACTAAAGGCCAACGCTACGTTGAAAAATTCCGAAAAACATGCTATTCACCGCAAGTGACTGCGATGAAAGTTCCATATCCTTCGGTGGCGTCCCTACGTGCGGGCATCAAAGCCTTTTGCAAGTGGTCCGTGACGGGAGGGCTGCTGCTCTGGGCAATTACTGCTAGTTTTCAATGGTATGTAGCACGCCAAGACGCTCGCGAAGCCACCGTTCAAACTTATAATATGAGTCGCGTTGCAGCGTTTCGCGATAGCGGTGCCGAGTTGGATAGGAAGGTGGCGGCATTCAACGACGCTGCTGCTGAAGGGCGAAGCCTGTCTGAGGCGCGACAGAATGTTCGCGACGCTCTGGCTGATCACGCCGGTAAAACTTTTGCCATGCAGGACGCATTCGGCAAGGCTGCAACCGATCAATATTCCGATGAGCTGAAAGTTCTTCAAGCTGCGGTAGAAGAAACCAAAGATGCAACTAATTCGGGCGGCATCATCAACGCCTTGTCGCACGTAGTGGTCACGCGAACAAAACTTGCCGACGGCGTGACGAAAAAAGCCACCGCGTGACTCGTGATGGACGTTGAAGGCGTCTAATTTGGTTTCGCTTGCGACATCCAGCTGGGGCAATCGCAAGCGGAGAAGCAATACCAACATGGGGTAATTTGCTATCCATAGGGAGTTAGGCGCCATGTCATCCCCTCTCGCAATGACGTCTCTCTTGTTCCTTGAAACTGCATGCTTGATCCCCATCTGTTCTATTGAGCAACAGGAGGCATTCACATGGCAAGGCGTTTTCCGTGGAAAGGCAGTTATCGTACCATTCCAGCATTCGTGAGTGACTCACTGGATAAAATCGATGGCGATCTGATTACAGTTGCCGCCACGAAAAAGGTTGCAAAATGCGATCTTGAGAGCGGCCTATACTCGCACATTGGGCTACGTCTTGATGGCGGCAAATTCGTCACATCCGGCCCCGTTATACCTCCTGCTGATGCAGGCAAATGGTCTGAGCGCAACACGCACGGTTGGGATCGGAAACGCACAGATTGGCCAATGGTACAGAAGACGTGGACTTTCGAGTCTCCGAACTTTGGCGACGGGTCACGAAATGGCTGGACGATGCGGTCATGGACTAAAGACGTTTACCAGCATCAGATCTTCGAACCGCAGGGAATGAGCATCCATACGACAGTTTTGGAAGAGCATGGAGGCGACCACATCGTGGTCAAGTTCGCTCTAGACCCAACACTAAATCGTAATATGCCTGAGTTTGAACTGATGCTCTTGTGGTCCATTAACGTTTTGCAAGAGAGCACCGGAGTGACGGGTGTGTACGCGAGCGATGCGACAGTTGAGGACTACAAGGCAACTATTACGCTGGACTGGCAAATCTTCCCGCCGGGAACCACCGAGGAAATCGTTGCAAAGTTCACCGGATCAGCCCGTTCGGGGAATGCCAAGGATTTCGAAGCGCATGTCAGGGCGCGGGTTAAGCTGTTCGAGAGCTTCGAACCGACCAATTACATCCAAGGCCAAGGAGGCTTCGGCTCTTATTTCGGTGCGCAGTTTGCAGACGACCTCGTGGTGTTTGAGAATCTGCGATATGGAAACGCCGTTTATCTACTCTACCAGAATTGGAATGACGTCTCGCGACGCTCGCGGCTCGACCTCCTACGCGATCAGGATGCACATTTTGACCGTGTAATTCACACTGGGCAGTGGGAAGATCGTCTCACGGCGCTTCTTCATGACAAGCTACATGAACGTGGAATTCGGCGTCGGAGAAGCGGTTATCGGCATCGACGCGGTGGGTAATTACTTCACTTAAGCATACTGACCGCATGGCGGAAGCCAACCGCAAAAGTGCCGAACGGATGCGTCGGCTGGACCGATCCTTTGCGTGGGAGTGCTGGACGATTTGAAAAAACTAGCGGATACCCCCAAAAGTGGTCACCCGATGACATTCTGGCGCTAATCACTATACCCCCCGTGCTTGACACGGGGTTGGCGCTTCTTCCTACACAGCGCCTGAAGAGAAAAGCCAAGGCCCGGATCAAGTCCGGGCCGACGATGAATGGGATGTAATCCTGCGCCGAATACCCTCGCTCTCTCCCCTTCAGGGGAGAGATACGCAGGCTTGGCGGCTTGCCGCCTAGCCGGAGTTGAGAGGGGCTGGGGCTTTGAGGTGAGGCTGGGCGCTGGCCTCCCCCTCTCCCAACCCTCTCCCCTGAAGGAGAGAGGGCTAAAGCGTCAGAGCGCTGAAACAGCCAGGAATTCCGGAATCGGTCCGTTCCACTCGCCGGGCTTCGACGGCGGTTCGGAGTGGTCGCGGTAGCTAGGCTGTTCGCGGCGGGGCGCGCGTTCTTGGCGGGCCTCTGCACGCGGTTCGCGTTCGGCGCGGGGCTTGCGCTCCTCGCGGGCGGGACGTTCGCGGCGGCTTTCGCGCTTGGGCTCTTCCTCGCGGCGCTCGGTTTCGCGGGGCTTGCGCTCTTCCTTCTCGGCAATCTCGAGCTTGAACTCGGGGATTTTCGTCCCCTGCAGCTTCTCGACATTGTCGATCGCCTCGGCATCTTCCGACGCCACCAGCGTGAACGCGCGTCCTGTTGCCCCACCACGGCCAGTGCGGCCGATGCGGTGGACGTAGTCGTCGGGGTGCCAGGGCGTATCGAAGTTGAAGACGTGGCTCACGCCCTTCACGTCGAGCCCGCGCGCGGCGACGTCGGAGGCGCAGAGGATCGAGATGTCGCCGTCCTTGAACTTCTGCAGCTCGGCGTTGCGCGCGCTCTGGTCCATGTCGCCGTGGATTTCTCCGGCGGCAAAGCCGTGGCGCTGCAGCGACTTGGCGAGTTCGCGCACGGTCGTCTTGCGGTTGGCGAAGACGATCGCGGTGGTGACGTTGTCGGTGCGCAGCAGCTGACGCAGCACTTCGCGCTTCTGGCGCGTGGTGCACTTCACCTTGAACTGGGCGATGCTGGTGTTGGTCGAAGCCGGGCGCGCCACTTCGATCATTTTAGGGTTCGACAGGAACTTGTCGGCCAGCTTCTTGATCGGCGGTGGCATCGTGGCCGAGAACAGCAGCGTCTGGCGCTGGGCCGGAAGCTTGGTGCAGATATTCTCGATATCGGGGATAAAGCCCATGTCGAGCATGCGGTCAGCCTCGTCGATCACCAGAAGATCGCAGCCCGTCAGCAGGATCTTGCCGCGTTCGAAAAGGTCCATCAACCGGCCGGGCGTGGCGATCAGCACGTCAACGCCGTCCTGCAGCGCTTTCACCTGATCGCCCATCTGCACGCCACCGATCAGCAGCGCCATCTTGAGATCGTGGTTCTTGCCGTACTTCTCAAAGTTTTCGGCAACCTGCGCGGCCAGTTCGCGCGTGGGTTCGAGAATCAGCGAGCGCGGCATCAGCGCGCGGCGGCGGCCATGGGCCAGAATGTCGATCATTGGCAGCACGAACCCGGCGGTCTTGCCGGTGCCGGTCTGGGCGATGCCGATAATGTCCTTCATCATGAGGACGGCGGGAATCGCCTGCGCCTGAATCGGGGTGGGCTCATCATAGCCGGCATCGAGCACCGACTTGAGCAATTCATCCGAGAGGCCGAGGTCGGCAAACTTCATGCAGGCAATTTTCCGAAAACAAGAGGCGGCGCAATATTGGCGCCTGCTGGACGGCCTGCTTTTTTGCAAGGATGCCAGCGTAGCCCGCGCGCTATGCCGGAACGGGCCGAAAAGTCAAGAAATCCGAACAGTCGCGAATGAGTCAATCGTCATCGGGGACGAGTTCGCGCATCTTGGTGATGGCGCAGTTCGCCCCGGCCCGCGAATGGATCGTATCGCGCCCGGCACAAAGCCGACCGTCTTCATTCCGGTCGACATAAAAGCCGGAGTAAAAATCGCGCGCATGGCAAGCCTTGTCGAGGCTGGCGCCGATCATCTTGCGATTGCGGGTAATCAGCACCAGTCGATTCTGCGATTCGATCTGCACCCCGGCGATATTGGCGATGGGCAGGCACTTGTCGGCCTTGCGCTCAAACAGACGCTGAGGCTGTTGCGGCACCGAAAACCGTGGATCGGGCGGTGGGGTCAGCATCGAACCGGGCATGCGCGGGGCAATGCGGATGATCATGCGTTGTTCGATCCGCACCTGATTCCATGTCTGATCGCCCAGCCCTTGCACGAGAAACGATGCAAGACCCGCGCTTGAGGGAATTTCCTCGAAGATCGGCGAAGTAATCGGGATGGTTGCACCAGCCCAATCATCCAGCATATCAGGGACGTTCAACGGCTCGCCGTTACCAAACGACAGCAGCATCCCGATCGGGGCCAAAAGATTGAGAAGACTGGACATTTAGATTACGCGAACTTTCGTCGTTCCCCTGCAAGCGTGATGAGACCCCACTCAGTCACCAGCCTGCGAACCACCCCTATACTGCACGCTTGAACCTTTGCTTAACCTGCCAGCAATCAAAAATGAATTGCCCTTGCGTGGCTGTCGCAATAGCCGAAGCAGCATGAGCGATGCGTTCCTGAAGGAAGCGGCCCGCCTGCTCGGGCCAAAAGGGCTGACAACAAAGCCTGACGAACTTGAGCCCTGGCTGACCGACTGGCGTGGCCGTTACACCGGCCGGGCCTTGGCCATGGCCTCGCCCGCCGGCCCTGATGAACTGTCGCGGCTTGTCCGACTGTGCCTTCAGCACGGCGTGCCAATCGTGCCGCAGGGCGGCAACAGCGGCATGTCGGGCGGCGCAACGCCTTTCGATAGCGGGCACGAATTGCTGCTATCGCTCCGCCGGATAAACCGCATCCGAGCGATAGACCCCGCTGGCCGCACCGCAACCTGCGATGCCGGCGTAATCCTGCAGGTGCTGCACGAGGCCGCCGAGGGGCTTGGCCTGCGCTTTCCGCTCTCGCTGGGTGGCAAGGGATCGGCCACCATCGGCGGCCTGATCGCCACCAACGCTGGCGGCACGCAAGTGTTGCGCCATGGATCGATGCGCGCGCTGGTGCTCGGGGTAGAGGCGGTCATGGCCGATGGGTCGGTACTCGATCTGCTCACCCCACTGAAAAAGGACAATCGCGGGTTTGATCTCAAGCAGTTGCTGATTGGCTCGGAAGGAACGCTGGGGATTATCACCGGCGCAACCTTGGCGCTCGTTCCCGCTATCGCCGGGCGCGTGGTGATGTGGGCAGGCATCACTTCACTGCATGAAGCGCGCAGTCTGCTGCTGCTGGCGCAGGATATGGCGGCCGATCAACTCGAGGGGTTTGAGGTCTTGCCGCAACACAGCCTTGAGGCGGTGCTCGATTATCTGCCCGATGCCCGCGCGCCGTTGGCCGAAGCGCATGAATGGCACGCGCTGATCGAACTGGTCGCAACCGACGGCCAGACTGCGGCTCGCCTACCCGAAATGGCCGAATCTCTGCTTGGCGCTGCGCTGGAACGCGGGCTGATCGCAGATGCCACTATCGCTGCAAGCGAAGATCAGGCCAATCGCCTCTGGCTGATTCGCGAAACGATCTCGCCTGCCGAACGCGCCATTGGTCCTGCCATGCAGCACGATATCTCTGTGCCCGTAGAGCGCATGCCCGCGTTTGTCGAAGCCGCAGTGCCGCGCCTCGAAGCCGACTGGCCCGGCACGCGCGCTGTCTGTTTCGGGCATCTTGGCGATGGCAACGTGCATTTTCACGTCATCGCCCCGCCGGGCCGCGAACGTAGCGAATGGGAAGCTGGCGATGGCAAGGCCATCAGCGCGCAAGTCCACGACCTTGTTACCGCATGGGGCGGATCGATCTCTGCCGAACACGGCATCGGCCGTTTGAAGCGCGACGAATTGGCGCGTCTGGAAGATCCGGCGCGAATCGCCGTGATGCGCGCGGTAAAGCACGCGCTGGACCCACAAGGGCTGCTGAACCCGGGAAAGCTTGTCTGACACCGCTTGCGCGCTATTCTGCCAGTCCCTAAGAACCGCCGTTCCCGCGTGTTGCGGCCAGCGCCGTTTTTGCCGCGCGTTGTTTGATGCTTATTGGAGAGATGCAAAATGGCCAGCGCGCCGCAAGCCAACCTGCCGATGTTCTACAACGATCTGATGCCGCTCAACAGTCGCGATCATGCGACGTGGAAGGCGAAGAATGCGGATACCGCGCCGTGGCTCATCGGTCAGCACGCTATCCCCCTGACGGCAGAGGAATTTCCGCAGGCCGCGCGTCATTATCCGATCATCTTTGCTTCGGGCGACAACCCGGTGCCGCTGGCGCTGATGGGCCTTAACGAAGGCGTGAACGTCTTCGTTGACGAAGGCGGCAAGGTCACTCAGCCGATCTACATCCCGGCCTATGTGCGCCGCTATCCATTCCTGCTCGCCAAGCTCAATCCCAGCAGCGAAGAGCTTTCGCTTTGCTTTGATCCTTCAGCCGGGCTGCTAGGCGAATCGGACGAGGGACAGCCCCTCTTCACCGATGGCCAGCCTTCGGAAGCGACCAAGGCGGCACTCAACTTCTGCGAACAGTTCGAACAGGCCGGCCAGCGCACGCAGGCCTTCATCGACGAATTGAAGAAGCACGATCTGCTGATGGAAGGCGAAGTCGCCATCCAGCAGGAAGGCAACGAACAGCCGTTCATCTATCGCGGTTTCCAGATGATCAATCAGGAAAAGCTGCGCGAAGTCCGTGGCGACGTGCTGCGGGGCTGGGCGCAGAGCGGGCTTCTGCCGCTGCTCTATGCCCACCTGTTCTCGCTTGAACTGATCAGCCAGATCTTCGGCGCGCAGGTTCAGCTGGGCAAGGGTCCGATCCCCGCTATTGCCATTCCGGCAGCCTGACACGCGCCTTCGCAAACGCGCAACACTCAGAAAAGAAAACGCGGCGAACCTCACGGCTCGTCGCGTTTTTTCTTGGAGTGTTGCAAAAATCCCTCGAAACCCCTTGCAGGGCACCAGCGGCTCACCTATCTTGAAGATGTTGCGGTGCGGCTCCCCTCATGGCCCACCGTGATCTGGTGCACTTCGGTGCACCTCCTCCCTGAACCTTGGCCACCTGGAGCTTGCTCCAGGTGGTTTTTTCTTGGGGTGAGACGTGGCGTGATGGATACTCAGGCTATTCTGCCGCTGCGCGCCAGCGGCCCCGGTCTGACGTGCGGCCAAGGTCAGCCACATCCACGGCCAAACGCCGCACAAGCCCGATCAGCAGTTCGACCGTTGCGTCAAAGCCCGGCCCCGGTTCGGTCATGCGCGGATCAAGATAGCACGTCCGGTCAATTTCAAGCTGCAGGCAATGCAACCCTTCGTGTCGCCGCGCATGGCGCTCAAGCACATAGCCCCCGGCATAGGGCCGGTTGTGTGATGTCCGGCAGCCGGATTCGGCCAGCACGCTGAAGGCCGACGCGATAATTCCGCCGTCGCACGAAGCGCCGAATCGGTCCCCGATCACGAATTCAGGCGCGCGCTCACCGGGACAGCGCGCGGCCAGCGGCGGCATGGAATGCAGATCAATCAGCAGCGCTGCGCCCCATCGATCACGAATCCTCTCAAGCGTGCTGGTCAGCGCGCGGTGATAGGGTTGATGAATTGTCGCAATGCGCTCGTTCAACTCGCCGTGGTCCAGCCGCCGCTTCCACAACTCGCCAAGCCCTGGCAACCGGCGCGGTACAAGACCAAGGCCGCTGCGAGCCCTCCGGCCAAAGCCACTTGGCGCCGCCGAGGCATCAGCGGGCGGCCCGCCGACCATCTCCCAGTCCACGTCATCGCTGGACCGGTTCAGATCCAGCATGGCCCGGGGCGCATGGGCTACCAGCAAAGCTGCGCCGGTTTCCCGTGCCAGCGCCTTGCCCAGCAGATCGGCATAACGATCTTCCAGCCGTGGCGTGGCAAACGCCGGATGCCGCATCCGGTCCAGCAGCGATTTGGTATAGGCCCGCCCGGCATGTGGAACGGCGATGACTACTGGGATCGGCGATGGATCGGGCAATTTCAGCGTAAATGCCGGCGCATCAGGGTTGCCAGGGATCGATCCACCATGGACCGTTCCCGAATCAGCGCTTTGCTCACCCGAATTCTGCATGGCAAGACCGTGCAACCGATTTGCCGACAAGTCAAAATCCTGTCTGACAGCAAGCTGTTTACCCGATCTTTTTCACCTCCCCTGTGTTCAATCCAACTGGCTGGGATGGCTAGATTGTTAACCTCGTCAGCCTATGGTGGCCGCAGCGCACCCAATGCGCCCCGCCCCAGAATGATGCTCCAGAAGAAAACAGGTTGGCCATGATCCGAATCCTGCTCGCCGAAGATGAAGAGGCGATGCGCACCTATCTCAGCCGAGCATTGGAAAATGCCGGGTTTTCCGTGGTCGCGGTTGATCGCGGCACGGCAGCCATCCCCCTGCTTGAAAGCGAGCATTTCGATCTGCTGCTGTCGGATATCGTGATGCCCGAAATGGACGGCATCGAACTGGCCCAGCGCTGTGCCGAGATCAGCCCCACCACCAAAGTCATGTTCATCACCGGCTTCGCTGCGGTAACGCTCAAGGCCAATCGCGAGGCACCGCAGGCCCGCGTCCTGTCCAAACCGTTCCATCTGAAGGATCTGGTCATGGAGGTGGAGCGTGTGTTCGAAGATACGCCCTTTGCCGGGTCGCGCCAACCCTGACCCAGATTGCCCCTGACCCAGATTGCCCCTGATACAGATTACCCTTGGCGCAGATTCCCACTTGCCTTGGATTCATGCCAAGGCTAATGGGCCGCTTCCCAACAACGCAGCGCAAGCCGCTGTCTGCGGGAAAGCACGATGGTGCGGGCGTATAGCTCAGTGGTAGAGCACTATGTTGACATCGTAGGGGTCGCAAGTTCAATCCTTGCTACGCCCACCATCGGATAGAAAGGCGGCCCTTCGGTGCCGCCTTTTCTGTTTCAAGTTCGGCTCGCGCGCGGATTTCCGGCACGACGCAGCAGCACTAAGAAAAGCGCCAGCACTATAACCGGCGCAATCGGCACCCCGATCAACACGCCCAATGGCCGCGCAAAGGCCGGAGCGGCAAAGGCCAGCGCTGCAATTGTGCGCTCCCACGGCATCGCCACGCCCTGCGCCAGCACAATCAACGGAAAAGCCAGAACCACGAAATCGTAATCGAGCACAAACGGAGTCGCCAGCAATGCTCCTGCCAGAGTTGCTGCGGCAACCTGGCGGGTAAGCCCCTTCTTAACCGCCACCTTCGCCAGCAGTCCGGCAACGGCAATCGCCAGAACCGCCTGCGCCGCATAGGCAAGGCTCACCGGCACGCCGATCAGCCGCAACGCCGCAAACAGGCTCTGCATCTTGCCAAAGCCGATGGCTCCGCCTGCCATTGCAGCCTGTGCCGGGCCTGCAGAATCAAGCCAATGTGGCCAGACGTCAGCCCCGAAACCAAAGGTGGCCAGCGCCATGCTCGCCACCACGGTGACCCCGGCCCAGCCAATCACGCACCACTGCCGCGTCGCCAGCAATACGACCGGCACCAGCACCCCGAATTGCGGTTTGAACGCGGCGAGGCCAAACAGCACGCCGGCCAGTGCCGCATGCCCGCGCAGAGCAGCCAGAAATCCGCCACCCAGCAACGCCGACAGCAGCAGCGACGTTTGCCCATGCGTGATGGAAATCAGCAGTGGCGGAAAGGCTGCCAGCGCCAGCCAGTTGATCCGGCCTGCCCATGCCCTCACCGTCAGCAGCCAGGCACTTCCCGTGACTGTCAACCATCCGGCCAGCGCGATGAAATACCCGGCCAGCCCCAGAAGCCAGCACCACAACAGGAACAGCGGCGGATAATAAAACGCGGTATATCCGGCCTGATTGCGCCACACCACACCTTGCGCAGCCGCATGAGCCGCCGGATCATAAGGATTGCCCCCGGCGTGGATCACTTGCCCCGCCGCCCAGAAGCTCACGAAATCGGTGCCCAACAGCCGCCCCTGCGGATCGATCCCGCCGCGCGCCGTAAATAGCAACCACGCCAGCGACAGCCCGTTGGCCAGCGCCAGCAACCACAGATAGGCCCGCACCCGCTTCGGGTTCAGCCAGGCCCCTGTTCGGGCCGCCGCCCATACCCCATCAGATTTATCGACCAGCCCCATGCGCACCGGATGTGCCGCACGGGAACCGGACTGTCTATCCTGCGCTTACTTGCCCAGCGCTCATTTACCCTGCCAGTTGGGCTTGCGCTTTTCGGCAAAGGCTGCCGCACCTTCACGTGCGTCGCTTGATGTAAAGACCGGCGCAATATAGGCCTGCTGCTTCTGCCACATCTCGGCCTCGGTCCATTCGTGCGAATCGCGGATGATGCCCTTCGATGCGATCAGTGCCAGCGGCCCGTTTTCGGCAATCCGAGCTGCCAGCGCCTTGGCTGCTTCGATTGATGGACCTTCGACAACCTGATTGACGAAGCCCAGTTCATAGGCCCGCTGCGCCGTGATGAAATCGCCGGTCAGCGCCAGTTCCATCGCAATGCGCGGCGGAATCTGGCGCGGCAGCTTGATCAACCCACCAGCCGCTGCCGCAAGCCCGCGCTTGGCTTCGGGAATGCCGAACTTCGATGAAGCGCTCGCCACGATCAGGTCGCACGAAAGCGCCAGTTCCATGCCGCCTGCCAACGCATAGCCATCAACCGCTGCGATAATCGGCTTCTTGGGCGTCCATTCCGAAAGCCCGCCAAAACCGCGCCCCGGCACCGAAGGCGATTCGCCGCGCAGGAACCCCTTCAGGTCCATGCCCGAACAGAACGTGCCGCCCGCCCCTGTCAGGATCGCGCAACGCAGATCAGTCTCCGCATCCAGCCGGTCCATCGCCGCCGAAATGCCTTCGGCCGCAGCCTTGTTCATCGCGTTCTTCGCATCAGGCCGGTTGATCGTGACGATCAGAACGTTGCCATCAACTTCGGTAAGAACTTCAGCCTCGCTCATTGCATCTCTCCGCATCAAAGTGCCTCCGGTCTTAACCGGTCACTTAAAACATTGCCCCGGCCCGGCCCGCATGTCCAGTGCCGACACCTTAATTATTGCGCCAAATGGCAGCTTGCCTTGCACAGGTCGCCGCCTCTGCTAAGGGAAGCCGCGATTTATCTCCCCAGCTTGAAAGACAGGACGGACATGGCGAAGATCAAGGTGAAGAACCCGGTCGTCGAACTCGACGGCGATGAAATGACCCGGATTATCTGGGAATGGATCCGTGAACGTCTGATCCTCCCCTACCTCGATATCGACCTCAAGTATTATGATCTCTCGGTTCAGAAGCGTGACGAGACGAACGACCAGATCACCATCGATTCCGCCAATGCGATCAAGCAGTACGGCGTTGGCGTAAAGTGCGCCACGATCACGCCTGATGAACAGCGCGTCGAAGAATTCAACCTCAAGTCGATGTGGAAGTCGCCCAACGGCACGATCCGCAACATCCTTGGCGGCGTGGTCTTCCGCGAACCCATCGTCATCCAGAACGTGCCTCGCCTCGTTCCGGGCTGGACCGATCCGATCGTTGTTGGCCGTCACGCCTTTGGTGACCAGTATCGCGCCACCGATTTCGTCGTCCCGGGTCCCGGCAAGCTGCGCCTCGTCTGGGAAGGCGACAATGGCGAAACGATCGATCGCGAAGTGTTCAACTACCCTTCGGGCGGCGTCGCCATGGCGATGTACAACCTCGACGATTCGATCCGCGATTTTGCTCGCGCCTCGTTCAACTACGGCCTGAACCTTGGTTGGCCGGTCTACCTTTCCACCAAGAACACCATCCTCAAGGCCTATGACGGCCGCTTCAAGGATCTGTTCCAGGAAGTGTTCGATACCGAAGGCTTCAAGGAAAAGTTCGCCGCCGCCGGCATCAGCTACGAACACCGCCTGATCGATGACATGGTCGCATCGGCGCTCAAGTGGTCGGGCAAGTTCGTGTGGGCCTGCAAGAACTATGACGGTGACGTGCAGTCCGATACCGTGGCACAGGGCTTCGGCTCGCTCGGCCTGATGACCTCGGTGCTGATGACGCCCGATGGCAAGACCGTCGAAGCCGAAGCTGCCCATGGCACGGTGACCCGTCACTACCGCCAGCACCAGCAGGGCAAGCAGACCTCGACCAACCCGATCGCATCGATCTTCGCATGGACCCGCGGCCTGATGTATCGCGGCAAGTTCGACGACACCCCCGATGTGGTGAAGTTTGCTGAAACGGTTGAACGCATCTGCATCGAAACCGTCGAAAGCGGCAAGATGACCAAGGACCTCGCCCTGCTCATCGGCCCGGATCAGGCATGGATGACCACCGAGAAGTTCTTCGAAGCCATCGTCGAAAACCTCGAAGCCGAAATGAAGACCTGGGCCTAAGCTTCGGCGAACCGCTTACGGTAACAAGAATCTGGGCCGGGCGTGCTTGTTTCGCCCGGCCTTTTTATTGTTCATAGCGTTATTGTTAATGGCATGGGTGACAGCCCCACTCCGCCCGGTTAAGCCCTTAGCGTGGCTGGCGAACTCACCCTCTCTCCGTTTCTATCAGATGCACTGGTGATTCTCGGCTCGGCGGGAATTGTCATTCCCGTCTTCGCGCGGTTTCGCATCACGCCGATCATCGGATTCATCCTGATCGGCGTTCTGGTAGGCCCATATGGGCTGGGCGCGCTGGTAGAGAGAATGCCCTGGCTCTACTACATCACAATCACCAAACCGGATTCACTGACACCCTTTGCCGATTTCGGCATCGTGCTACTGCTGTTCGCGATTGGGCTGGAACTCAGTTTCAATCGCCTGTGGCAGATGCGCAAACTGGTGTTCGGTCTGGGCGCTCTCGAAGTCCTGATCATCGGTTCGGCGCTGGCGCTGTTCATGAGGCTGGTCGGCGGCATGGGCCTTGCCTCGGCATTGGCGCTGGGCTTCGCGCTGGCCTTTTCCTCCACTGCCATCGTGCTGCCGATCTCGGGCACCCGCACGCCGGTCGGCCGGGCTGCGCTGTCGATGCTGCTGTTCGAAGATATCATGATCGTCCCGATCATCTTCATCCTCGGCGCGCTTGCCCCCAATGCCCAGAGCGAGGGCTGGGAAGGCCTTGTCCAAACGCTTTGGCAGGGCGGACTGGTGATCGCTGTCCTGCTCATCGCAGGCCGCGTCGTTCTGCCCCGCCTGTTCGCGCAGGCCGCGCGCACCAAAAGCCCCGAACTGTTCCTTGCCGCGTCGCTGCTGGTGGTCATCGGGGCCAGCCTTGCCACGGCTCTCGTCGGCCTCTCGCCCATCGTCGGCGCGCTGATCGCCGGACTGCTGATCGCCGAGACCGAATATCACACCGAAGTCGAACTGATCATGGAGCCGTTCAAGGGCCTTGCGCTCGGGGTGTTCTTGATCACCGTGGGCATGAGCATCAACCTCGTTGAAATCAGTGCGGATATCGGAGTGATTGCTCTGGCGGTAGTTGGCGTCCTTTCGTTCAAGGCGCTGGTCACCGGCATTCTGCTGCGGCTAATGGGCGCACGGCGCGGCACGGCGGCGGAAACCGGCGTGCTCATGGCCTCTCCGTCGGAAACGACACTAATCATCATGGCAGCCGCCACCAGCGCTCTGGTGCTCGACACCGAAACCGCGCGCTTCTGGCAAACTGTTACCGCCATCGGCCTCACCATCACCCCATTGCTGGCGAAGCTTGGTGCCGTGCTCGCGCAGCGGGTCGATGGTGCGCCCGCCCTGCCTGACGATGACAATGCCGATGCCCCTCGCACGATCATTGTTGGCGGTGGCCGCGTCGGACGGCTGATCGCCGACATGATGCAGGCCCATGCCAAGCCCTATGTGATGATCGATACCAACCCCGATCTGATTACCAGCGCGAAGCGCGATGGATACCGCGCCACGTTCGGCGATGCAGCACGCGGTGATGCACTGACCCGGCTCGGCGTAGAGCGCGCGCCCGCCGTGGTGCTGACAATGGATGAACCGGTTCTCGCCCAGCGCCTCGTCACCAAGCTTCGGCGCGACTATCCTGATCTGCTGATCGTTTCCCGCGCGCGCGATACCGATCACGCTGCAGCGCTCTACCGCGCAGGCGCCAGCCATGCGGTGCCCGAGACACTGGAAAGCTCGCTCCAGTTGTCAGAGGCGGTGCTGGTCGATATCGGCGTCGCCATGGGGCCGGTCATCGCCTCGGTCCACGAAAAGCGCGACGAGCTGCGGCGCAAGATCATGGAAGATGGCGAGCTTGATTCGCTGCCACGACTGAAGTCCGCGTACTTGCGCGAACGCAATGCCTGAAGAGCCTATTGCCCCCGCGTAACCCGCACGGTCAGCCCGGCGTCGCCCGCCAATGTTACCGATCCTCCGGGTGCGATCGCCACGGTGCGATCAAATCCCACATTGGAAACGCCACCTTCGCAGGCCGGGCCAGGCCGCGTCCAGTTCACGCTGACATTGAACTGCTCAACGTTCTTCGGCCCCCTGTCCCGACGCGAAATCGAGACACGCATCGAACTGATGACGTTCGCAAACCGTGGCACACCATTGCTATCTGCCGGGCAGGCGTCATAGGCCTCGTTCAAGTTCATATTGTAGGACGCATTGCTGTCCCCAATGCGCAAGTCGCCCTTATAGAGCGTTGCGCCGCTGCCCATGACCTCAACCGACACCGGCACAGGCTTCAAACGCGCAGGCCGCGAATACGGATAGTATGAAGGGGCAACCGCAATCGGTGCCGGCGGCGGTGGAGGGACCATGATTTCCCCACGGGTCGGCGGCTCGGGCTTCGTCGATTGCGCCTGCACCGCACCTGCGGAACCGACCACAAACGCAATGACCGCCAGCACCCTTGCACCACCCTGCACCGTCATACCGCTTCCTTCATCGTCAAAACATGCCTGAAGCTATGTCAGCACAGTTGCAGACACAAGTCAGCCAGCCAGCACGGCCCTCGCCGCAGCCACAGCTTCCGCCGCCTTGGAACCATCCGGCCCACCACCTTGCGCCATGTCCGGACGGCCACCGCCGCCCTTGCCGCCCAGCGCTTCCACGCCCGCGCGCACCAGATCGACCGCGCTGACCTTGCCCATCAGATCCTCGGTCACGGCTGCGGCGATAGAGGCCTTGCCCTCGTTCACCGCAACGATCACCGCCACGCCCGATCCCATGCGCTGCTTGGCCTGATCGAGCAGCCCGCGCAGGTCCTTGGGGTCCAATCCTTCGAGCACCTGACCAGAGAACGTCACCCCGCCCACGTCCTCGTCGGCGCTTTCAGCTTTCCCGCCGCCGCCGCCAAGCGCCAGTGCTTTCTTGGCCTCGGCCAGTTCGCGCTCAAGCTTCTTGCGCTCGTCCATCAGCGCCGCAACGCGGGCTTCCACGTCCTCAGGCGTCGTGCGCAGGATAGCGGCCGTGCTCTTCAGCGCATCCTCGCGCGCCACAAACCATTGTCGCGCGCCCTCCCCCGTCAGCGCCTCGATACGCCGCACGCCCGAAGACACGGCACTCTCGCTCACGATGCGGAACACCCCGATATCGCCCAGCGCGCGCACATGCGTGCCGCCGCACAGTTCCACCGAGAAGTGCTTGTCCACCGCCCGGCCCATGCTCAGCACGCGCACTTCATCGCCATACTTTTCACCGAACAGGGCCATCGCGCCTGCCTCAATGGCATCCTCGGGGCTCATCAGCCGCGTGGTCACCGGCTCGTTCGCGCGGATTTCGGCGTTCACTTCCGCCTCGATCGCCGCAATGTCGTCCGCCGTCAGCGCGGTCGGCTGCGAGAAGTCAAAGCGCAACCGGTCCGCTGCCACCAACGATCCCTTCTGCGTCACATGCCCGCCCAACCGGTTGCGCAAAGCCGCATGCAGCAGGTGCGTGGCCGAATGGTTTGCGCGGATCGCATCGCGGCGTTCCACATCGATGGCCAGCTTCACCACATCGCCAACCTTCACTGCCCCGGCAGTGACCGTGGCATTGTGCGCGTGCAAACGCCCCAGCGGCTTGGACGTATCGCCCACCGACAACACTAGTCCATCCGCACCGGTAATCGTGCCCGCATCGCCGGTTTGCCCGCCGGATTCGCCATAGAACGGCGTCTGGTTGACGATCACCGTCACCGCATCACCCGCCTCGGCGCTGTCCACTTCCTTGCCGTCCTTCACTAGCGCAACGACCTGCGCCTCGCCGGTCGTGGCGGTGTAGCCGGTAAACTCGGTCGCTCCCACGCGCTCGGCAATGTCGAACCACACTTCGCCGTCCGCCGCCTGGCCCGAACCCTTCCAAGCCGCACGCGCCGCTGCCTTCTGCTGCGCCATAGCCGCATCAAAGCCTTCGCGGTCCACGCTGATCCCGCGCGCGCGCAAGGCGTCCTCGGTCAGGTCATAAGGGAAGCCATAAGTATCATAGAGCTTGAACGCGGTTTCGCCCGGCAGCTTGTCCCCCTCGCCCAGCGACCCGGTCGTCTCATCAAGCAACCGCAACCCGTTGGAAAGCGTGCGCCGAAACTGCACTTCCTCGCGCAGCAGCGTTTCCTCGATCAATGGCTGCGCGCGGCCAAGCTCGGGATAGGCCGCGCCCATTTCCGCCACCAGCGCCGGCACCAAACGGTGCATCAGCGGGTCCTTGGCACCCAGCAGATGCGCATGGCGCATCGCGCGGCGCATGATCCGGCGCAGCACATAGCCGCGCCCTTCGTTCGAAGGCAGTACGCCGTCGGCCAGCAGGAAGCTGGTCGAGCGCAAATGGTCGGCAATCACGCGGTGGCTGGCAGTATTGTCACCCTCAGCCTTGACCGAGGTCAGGCTTTCCGATGCCGCGATCAGCGCCTTGAACGTGTCGGTGTCATAGTTGTCATGCTGGCCCTGCAGCACCGCAGCAATGCGCTCAAGCCCCATGCCGGTATCGATGCTGGGCTTGGGCAGATTGCCGGTGATTTCACCTGCGGTCTGCTCGAACTGCATGAACACCAGGTTCCAGATCTCGATGAAACGATCCCCGTCCTCTTCCGGCGATCCCGGAGGCCCGCCCCAGATGTGGTCGCCATGGTCATAGAATATCTCCGAACACGGTCCGCACGGGCCATCATCGCCCATCGCCCAGAAGTTGTCTTTCGTGGCAATGCGGATGATGCGGTCCTCAGGCAGGCCTGCAATCTTCTGCCATAGCCCGAACGCCTCATCATCGGTGTGATAAACGGTGGCGATCAGCTTGTCCTTGGGCAGCCCCCATTCCTTGGTCAGCAGCGTCCACGCATGGGTGATCGCCTGCTCCTTGAAATAGTCCCCGAACGAGAAATTGCCGAGCATCTCAAAGAACGTGTGATGCCGCGCGGTATAGCCCACGTTGTCCAGATCGTTATGCTTGCCGCCTGCACGCACGCACTTCTGCGATGATGTCGCGCGCGGTGTGCCGCGTGTCTCCAGCCCGGTGAACACGTTCTTGAACGGCACCATCCCGGCGTTCACGAACATCAAGGTGGGATCGTTATACGGCACCAGTGGCGCAGACTGCACCACATCGTGCCCGGTGGAGCCAAAGTAGTCGAGGAAGGACCGGCGGATTTCGTTCGTAGAAGTCATAATCTGCCGATTAGGCGACCGGTCGGCACGCTACAAGCACGTTTCATCCATTACGGTGATCGGACGAGGCGCTTACCACCCAGGCTGCGGCAGGAAATGTCACACGGCCGCCTTCCAGATGGGCTTCAACCAGCGCAAGCAGCCGCTCTTCCACCTTGCTCCGCTGCGGCTCGGGCAGGGGGCGCAGCGCCGATGCCGCCGGGCCGATTCGCCGGAACAGCGCCATCGCCTCACCCACCGGATCGGCCCCGGCGCCTGCCACATAGGCAAAGTCTACCGGCACGAATTCGTGATCGGTCCATCCTGCCATGCACAGCCGCACATGATCGGGATCGGCAAAGGCGAACGGCCCCGGCGCAAAGCGCTGCGGCGCTGGCGGCTCGCTCGGCGGCAGCAAGCCAGTGATTTCCCGCGCCCAGCCATTTTCGGCAGCCTTGCGAAAGCACGAAAACACCATGCGAGCGCCCGGTCCGCTCACCGCCGCCAAATGCGCAAAGGCCTGCGGGGGATCGGGAAAGAACATCACCCCATGGCGCGAGATATAAAGATCGGGCCGACCGCTATCGGATTGCCACTGCGCAGCATCCGCCATCAGAAAATGCACATTACCACCCACAGCGCGCGCGCGCGCCGCGGTCACAAGGTCTGCCGAGATATCGACGCCGGTCACCACAGCCTCAGGACGTGCCGCCGCCACCGCGATGGAAAGCTCCCCCGCTCCGCAACCGATATCCACGATTCGCTGCCCCGGCTCAGCCGCAATGGCTGCCAGCAGGTGCGGTGTCAGCTCGCCAAAGCTGGTATCGGTGCGCTGCCATTCCTGCGCCCAGCTTTTGCCTACCGTGCCCTGCCAATCCGCCGCGCTTGTCATCGGCCACTCCCTTGTTGCTCCGAGGGCCTACATACCAAAATAATCGCCGCCCTTCTCACGCGCACGTTGCCACGCGGGGCGTGCGTGGGCCGCCGCGACAAAGGCAGCAAGCTTTGGAAAATGCGCGCCTGCGCCCTGCATCACGGCGATTTCCGCCGGGAAACTCAGCATCACGTCCGCCCCGGTCCAGTCATCCCCGATAAAGTGCCCCGAAGGCCGCAGGATGTGCTCCATATAGCCAAAGTGCGCGGCAAGCTGTTCCTCGATCCGCGGCTTCAGCGGTGCCGCGCCCTCCCCCAGACGCGATGTATAAAGCTGCATCAAAACAGGCGTCATCGCCGAACCTTCGGCAAAGTGCATCAGTTCCAGATGGCGCAAAGCCTCGTCCGAACCAGCAGCAGGCAGCCACGCCCCGTTGCCATAACGCTCGCACAGCACCTGCACGATCGCCCCTGATTCCTCGATCACGCGACCATCAATCTCCAGCAACGGCGATTTGCCCAGCGGATGCACCGCCTTCAATTCCGGCGGCGCAAGATTGGTCACGGCATCGCGCTGATAGTGTCGGATCTCGTAATCCAGGCCCAATTCCTCCAGCAGCCACAGGACGCGCTGTGAGCGGCTGTTGTTAAGGTGATGAACGACAATGCCCACAGCGATTCTCCCGATGATTTAACCGTAGGGTTAAGGATCAACGCTCAGAACGCAAATGAAAGGTGATTGTGCCGCTTGCCCGCTCTTGCCACCTGCCCGCTCATGCCACCTGCCCGCTCTTGCCACCTGCCCGCTCTTGATGGTCAGTGGCCCATGGGCATTTGGCAAACAACGTATAATCGGGAAGAAAGTCTTTCGCGCAGAAACCGCAGAGAAAGCAAAAATCGCAAAGAGCTTGCCCCTTACGGCGAAGCCGTTTCATAAACTTGGTCGCCGCGCTTTCTTGCAAGATCAGAGGGAGCGACAGCCATTCGGCCCAGCACGTCTTCTTTGCTATCTTTGCTATCTTTGCCTTCTCTGCGGTCTCTGCGCGAAACGATTTCATTGCTTGATCCAGAAAACACGTTCTCCGCGTTCGCCGAACGGACATGCTTACAAGCGACAAACTCGCCCAACAAAAAGC
>JBEQBV010000034.1:0-21291 GCA_041639635.1 Novosphingobium sp. | reverse complement strand
GGCGGTTGCTTCCACCTGATGCCACCACAGCTTTGGCAGAAACAGCGCATCGCCGGGAGCAAGGTCCACGGTAACAGCCCGTGCACGCGCTGCTGCAAAGCGCGGATAGGCGGGATTATGGGGATCGGCAGCGGCCATGCTGACCGGCTGGCCCGCCATCGTGTGATCTATCGGCCCGACATAGAGATCGGCGATGGCATCTGGTGGGTAGAGCGTGAAACGGCGAGACCCAGCCAATACGCAGGCCAGATTCTCGTAAGCATCATAGTGACATGCCACATGCGAGGCATTGCCGATCCACAATCGCGGCTCAACGGTGCGGGGAACGATCGTCAGGGCGTTCTCTTCGCCAAAGCCTGGCAGATAGTGCGGTGCAACCAGCGAACCGACGTAGCTGGTGCCTGGCCGTTCGCCCGCAGCATGCTGCAGCATTCTTGCAAAGGCCTGTGGCAGGGCCATCGATTGGCGGGAGAAATTGAAACCGCTCAGATCGTGGTTGTAGAAATACCGCCCTGCGACGGCCTCGTCAGCACTGAACACCTGCGGGCAGTGGCCGCTGTCAAACTGGACCAGATAGTTCAGCATTGAACCCGGTGACGGGCCGCCCGCTGCCACGGCGGGCAGGTGGGCACCAAGGCCACGGATTACAACAGGTTCAGCCTTCGTGACAATGGTCCGCTGAAATGCCTCTGCATCCGTCAGCGCCGGATCAGTTCGGGCAATCTCGCGGATCATTGCCTGAAATCAGGCCCAGCTGGCCAGCGCATTGCCCAGCGCGGATTGATCGGGGCTGGAACGCGCTGCAGCATTGCCAGTCCCCTGATTCTTGCGCCGGGCCATGGCGCCGATCTGGTGGATCGATCCTCGGATCGTGATGGCGGCTTGCAGCCAGCCGTTGCGGAATAGTCTGACGATATCGCCATCGTCGAGCGCAGAAAGGGCATCGCCGCTGATCGTATAGAGCCCGTTCAGCGCGATGTTGGAGCCATCATCGAACCGCAGCTGGATGTCCACCGGCTCGACCAGGCGCAGGGTCACAAGGGCTTCGATAAAGGCTTCAGTCGCGGGGCCCATGGCCATCAGCCGGCCGATGGCCTGCTGCACCACGCGCATCGCATCGGTCGGCTCGCCGTGACCATCGAACAGTGCGATCGTGCCGCCAGCGGCAAAGCGCGAATGGGCCAGATCGACCGCGATGCTCTGCTCCACCGCGTAGAATCCTTGCCGGGCCAGTTCCAGCGGCACAAAGGCTGGTGCGCCGCAATCCACTGTATCAACGAGGATTTCTTCGGGAGAAAAGCCGAACAGCGCGGCCAGAGCGAAGCGCCCGGTTTCAGGCGATTTGGCCAGCACCACAGGGCAGGCCGCTGCGGCACGCTCAACCTCGGCCAGCACGATTGGAACCATGTGCGGGTGCGGGCCACCCAGCGCGCGCATGTGCAATGCGCCATGAACCGCACTGTCGAGCAGTTCGAGTTTCTCCTGCATGCCACGCTCTCCCTTCTTGTGTTCGCCAAGCATGGCTTGCGGCGGCATTGTTCGCAATACTTATGTTCGCGCTATCACCGCCGTGTCCGGCATCAGTGATGCGCACCTGCCACAGTTTGACGGGGGCGATTCAAAAAGCAGACAAATAATTGTTGATAGCGCTACCCATAAGCGGTAGGACTGCACGGACAAGGTGGCAAGGATGGCGCACCGGCATGGAGAGAGGTGGCGGGTGGCAAAGATGCCAGCCCGGTGAAGGGCTCCCCTACATGCTGATAGTGCCCGTCTGTCGTTTGTCCGGAGCGTGTTTGTCCGGATTCACGCAGGCGATGTCACCTGCCCGGGCGGGGGGTTCCGCTGAAGCCTGATGTTTATGGGCTTGAATTGAGCAGGAGAGGGTAAGGTGGGACAGGATATGAGCACCAATATTGCGGCGGGCGTTTCGCTGCGCAGCGGGATCAGCGGCCTCGCAATGGCATTGACGCTGGCGGTTGCGATGCCGGCGCAGGCGCAGATGGCCGAAGAAGCGCCGAGCGATGAATCGATCATCGTCACCGGCATTCGCGGATCGCTTCAGCGCAACATGGATATCAAGCGCACCGCATCGGGTGTGGTCGATGCGATTTCGGCGGAAGATATCGGCAAGTTCCCCGATGCCAACGTGGCCGATGCGCTGCAGCGTCTGCCCGGTGTCTCGATCCAGCGTTCTGGTTCTCGCGGTGAAGCCACCGGCGTTACCGTGCGTGGCTTTGGCGGGGACTTCAACGATACGCAGTTTGATGGTCGGCGCCTTTCCACCGCATCGGGTGGCCGCGCGGTGGATTTCACCACGATTGGCTCTGACTTCGTGACGCGGCTCAGCGTCTACAAGACGCCGGACGTGACGCTGGGTTCGGCTGCCATCGGTGCAACGATCGACGTTGCCCTGCCCAAGCCCTTCGATTCCATGGGCACCAAGTTGGTGGCCAAGGCGCAGGCTGCGATTCAGGACCGCAACGGCAACGTGCGCCCATCGGGCGGCGTTCTGGCCAGCACGACCTTTGCCGATGATACGATGGGCATTCTTGCCTATGCCGCGTATCGCCGGGTCGATACTACCGCCAATCAGGTGTTTGTTCCGGGCTGGATCGGCAACCGGTTTTACCAGTGCCAATCACAAGCCGCCTGCGCGCCTGCTGATCTGACGCCGGACAAGAAGACCGTGCTGGGCTGGTTCCCGCAGCAGGTCGGTGCCAACCAGATCACCACCGAGGACGAGCGCATCGACGGGCGCCTTGCCTATCAGTGGCGGCCAAGCGACACGCTGGAACTGACCATCGACGGCACGTTCACCCGCCAGACCCTGCGCACCGCGGCCTATGGCTATGGCGCCTGGTTCAACGGCGATGACCTGCGCAATCTTGAACTGGATAGCAATGGCACTGCGGTGGACTTTAACCAGTTCGGCACGCCGATGGACTTCAACGCCGGGCTGACACGCAATATCAACCAGACCTATATTGCCGGTGCCAACCTGAAGTGGGAAGCGACGGACAACCTGTCGTTCGATTTCGATGGTGCCATCTCGCGCTCGGTCCTGAACCCGGGCCGCAACGGCATCGTCAACAACATGAACATCGGCTACGGCGGAACGAACCCCGGCGGTCCTTTCGTTTCAACGCCTTGCACGTTCCCTGCCGGAGCAACGCCTTCAACCCCGCCGACCAGTTGCAGCACCTATGGCACGGTTCTGGGTTCCAACACCGGCTTTTCGATCCTTGGCAACAGCAACAAGTTCCTGCCGAGCATCAGCAATATCGGCCCCAACGGGGATCTCAGCCGTTATGCCGACAAATCGATCATGGGCAGCCACGTGATCGTGCGTAACCCGAACTATTTCACCGATCTGGTGAAGCAGTTCAAGTTCGTCGGCAAGTGGGAGCAGGAAGGGATCAAGGTCCACTTTGGCGCACGCTATGCGCAGGACGAGTTCTATCAGGAAGGTCAGAACACTTTCGTCAACGGCACGTTCTTCCGCTATGGCGGTTATGGCGCGCCATCGGGCCGTACCGGCGGTGTCTGGCCGTTGCCAGCCAGCATCTATCAGGGCGATATCAGCACAGCCGGGTTCATCCCCGGATATCAGGGCACACTTGCCCCCACTATCGTGCAGTACGATCCCGAAGCGGTCTACAAGATCCTCGAAGCCACCGGCGGCGGCACCACGCTTCCGGCGTTCGATCCCGCCAGCGTGCTGGGCGTGACCGAAAAGATCTGGGCAGCCTTCTTCAAGGTCACATTCGATACCGATCTGGGTGGAATGCCGTTCCATGTGACGACCGGGTTGCGCAACGAATATACGAAGCTCACCTCGCGTTCGATCGGGCGGCTGCCTACGCGCCTGATCACCGTGATCACCGACCCGACCCTGATCGCGGTCGATACGTTCACACCTGAACAGACGATCCTGCGCGAGAACTCGTACAACTATCTGCTGCCCAGCCTCGACGTGAAGCTGGAAGTGACCGACAAGCTGGTGATGCGTTTCGATGCGTCACGCACGCTGACCCGTCCGGCGCTGGGTGATCTGCGACCAACGGTGAACCTTGGCACGCTGCGCCGTGGCAGCCTCGCCGCATCGGGCGGCAACCCCGAGTTGCAGCCTTATGTGTCTGACAACTTCGATCTGGCCGCAGAATACTACTACGCGCCCAACTCCTATGCTTCGGTGAACTTCTTCCTGAAGAACATCAGCAACTTCATCGTCGGCGGGGTTAGCACGCAGACGATCAACGGAGTGATCGATCCGTTCACCAACCAGCTTGCCCAATTCCAGGTCAACAGCCGCGTCAATGGGCCTGATGGCACGGTCAAGGGCGTGGAACTGGCATTCCAGCACGTGTTCGGTGAGACCGGCTTTGGCTTTAACGCCAACGGCACGCTGGTCAGCACCAATCGCAATTTCGACCCCAACGACATTTCGGGTTCGGCCTTTGCGATCACCGGCCTTGCCAATTCGGCCAACTTTGTCGGCTTTTATGACAAGAACGGTCTGGAAGTGCGCGTTGCGGCCAACTGGCGCGATAGCTACTTGCTCGGCCTTGGCCAGACGCAGGGCGGCACGTTTGGGGCAGAACCGGTCAACGTGAACCGCCAGTTCCAGGTCGATGCCAGCGCGAGCTATCAGGTGACCAAGCAGTTCACCGTGTTCGGTGAAGTGACCAACATCAACAACTCGAACTTCAGCACGTATGGCCGGTTCTCGAACATGCCGCTGGAAACCTTCAACTATGGCCGCCGCTTTGTGTTTGGGGCGCGGTTCAACTACTGACGAATGTGCAGATGGCGCTGGCTTTCGGGCTGGCGCCATCATGGCACAAACTGTTGGAGCGGGATCATAATGGTGCAGGCAGTGCGCAATGTCGTGATCGTGGGCGGTGGCACCGCCGGATGGCTGACAGCGGCGATCATTGCGGCCAAGCACAAAGCCCGCATCGGCCACGATTTTTCCGTCACGCTGGTGGAAAGCCCCAATGTTCCGATCATCGGCGTGGGGGAGGGCACATGGCCTACCTTGCGCTCCACACTGAAAAGCGTCGGCATTTCCGAAACCGATTTCTTCCGTGAATGCGATGCGGCATTCAAGCAGGGCGCGCTTTTTGCCAAATGGACCACTGGCGCGCAGGATGATGCCTATTATCACCCGCTGGTCCTGCCGCAGCGCTTTGGCCAGCTGAACCTTGCGCCACACTGGCTGGCGGGCACACTGAACGAAGACGGCGCAAATGGTGATACGTTCTGCGATGCGGTGTGCGCGCAGGGACGCATCTGCGACGAAAACCTTGCGCCCAAGACGATGACGAATGCCGAGTATGAGGGGCAGGCCAATTACGCCTACCACCTCGATGCCGGAAAGTTTGCGCCGTTCATGCAGCGGCACTGCACGCAAAAGCTGGGCGTGCGTCACGTGCTGGCCAACATGCGCCGGGTTGTTCAGGACGAGAACGGCGATATCCGCGCCATTGAAACGGAGCAGGCGGGCGAGATTACCGGCGATCTGTGGATCGATTGCACTGGGATGCGCAGCCTGCTTCTGGGAGAAACGCTGGGCGTAGGGTTCAAGGACTGCAACGACGTGCTGTTCTGCGACACGGCGCTTGCGGTGCAGGTGCCCTATCCGAACCCGGAAGCGCCGGTCGCCACCCACACCATTTCCACCGCGCAATCGGCAGGCTGGATCTGGGACATCGGCCTGCCCACGCGGCGCGGGGTAGGGCACGTCTATTCCAGCCGCCACATCAGCCGCGAAGATGCCGAGGCTGAACTTCGCGCTTATATCGGCCCGGCCGCCGAAGGCCTGTCCGTGCGCCAGATCGCTATCCGTTCAGGCCACCGCGAGATGTTCTGGAAGAACAATTGCGTGGCCGTGGGGCTGGCGGCAGGTTTCCTTGAGCCGCTGGAAGCATCGGCCATCGTACTGATCGAGCTTTCGGCCAAGATGATCGCCGATCAGATGCCGCCTGCGCGCGAGGTGATGGACATCGTGGCGCGGCGCTACAACGAAAAGACCCACTATCGCTGGGACCGGATCATCGATTTCCTGAAGCTGCATTACGTGCTGAGCAAGCGCCGCGACACGGCTTTCTGGCGCGACAACATGGACCCTGCCAGCATCCCCGAACGGCTGCAGGAATTGCTGGCGCTGTGGCAGTATCAGGGCCCCTACATGCATGAGGAATTTGACCGGGTGGACGAGGTGTTCCCCTCGGCGTCCTATCAATACGTGCTCTATGGCATGGGTTTCCGCAGCGAAGTTTCAGCCCGAACACTGGAACCCGAAGTGCGCGATGCGCGGCGGGCGAGGCGGGAGAACGCCGATCAGACCGCGCGTATGCTGAACGCCCTGCCCAAGCATCGCGATCTGATTGATCGCATCGTCAAGTATGGGCTGCAGCCGGTTTAGATTGTCGCAAGTTCCGGGCCGGAGAGCCTTACAGCCCGACCTTTGACCAGTTGCAGCAGGCGCCGGGTCTGGCCTAGCCGCACTTCGCACAGGCCGCTTTCCATCGGGCGAAGCGTTGCATTGGTCAGCGTCCCACCTGACCACGCGAAATCCACCACGATCCCACCGCGTGCAACCAGTCCCGTCACGATGCCGCTGGGCCATGCTGTGGGCAGCGCAGGCAGCAGGTGCAGTGAGCCGCTGCGGCTTTGCATCAGCATTTCCGCGATGGCCGTTGCGCCGCCGAAGTTGCCGTCGATCTGGAAAGGCGGGTGCGCATCGAACATGTTAGGATAAGTGCGCACCGGGGATAGCAGCGCGCGCAGGATCGAATGCGCCCGCGCACCATCGCGCAGCCGTGCCCATAGCGCGATTCGCCATGCCGTGGCCCAACCTGTCGATTCATCGCCGCGCGTATTCAGCGAAACGCGCGCGGCTTGCGCAAGATTGGGCGTGCGGTCGGGATCGATCTGGTGGCCGGGATAGAGCGCATAAAGGTGGGAGACGTGGCGATGGTCTTGCTCAGGCGCGGCTTCGTCCCAGTCTTCCAGCCATTCCTGCAATTGCCCGGCCCTGCCGATGCGATCGGGGGCGAGCGCGGCGCGGGTGGCTAGTAACTGCTCCACAAAATCGGCATCGCGGCCCAGCACTTGCGCCGCATCGGCGGTGCGGCTGAATAGGTCGCGCAGGATCTGGCGGTCCATCGCCGGGCCTGCACAAACCGATGCGCCGAAGGCATGGCGGTTTTCGGGCGAGATCGAGGGTGAAGTGACAAGGCCTTCGGGCGAGGGCTGCAAGGTATCGATGAAGTACTCTGCCGCCCCGCGCATCAACGGGTAGATTGCCGAAAGATAAGCACGGTCGCGGCCATGGTCCCACCGGTCCCACAGCGCATTGCACAGCCACGCCCCGCCCAGCGGCCACATGCCCCAGGCCGCCCCGTCAATCGGGCTGGAGGCGCGCCACAGATCGGTGTTGTGATGCGCCACCCACCCCGGCGCACCATAGATGTCGCGCGCGGTCTTCGCGCCACTCACCGCCAATTCGCTCACCATGCGCAGCAATGGCTCGGTGCATTCGCCCAGATTGGCGGGGTCGGCCAGCCAGTAGTTCATCTGGGTGTTGATGTTGATCGTGTATTTCGATCCCCACGGCGGGGTCGTGCTGTCGTTCCATATGCCTTGCAGATTGGCCGGTTGCGTGCCCGGCCGGGAAGAACAGATTAGCAGGTATCGGGCATAGGCGAAATAGAGAGCGGCAAGCGCAGGCTCATCCGCCTGAACATTGGCCCGGATGCGCTCGTCCGTGGGCAGAGCGCTGGCCGGGCCGAGATCAAGCGCGGTGCTTCGGTATAGTCGGCGGTGTTCGGCCAGATGGGCATCGCGCAGGGTATCCCATGGCTTGGCGCGCGCAGCAGCTATCTGGCGCGCGGTCGTGGCTGCGGGATCGCCTGAAACATCGGCTGGGCCGCGATAACTGGTGGCAAGTGCGACAAGGATGGTGGCGGAGGCAGCGTCCTCCACAATCAGCGCGCCGTCCTGCGCTCGCACCGTGCCGCCTTGGGTATCCACGCTGATGCGCGCGGCAAGGCGCAAAGCAGCGGGCACGCCATGGTCCGCCCGGTTGCGGCCTTGCGCGATGATTTCCGTGCCGCTGGCGCTGACCTTTGCATCCTGTGGCGTTTCGAACCGCACGGAAAAGCGCAAGCCTGCGCCGCTGATGCGGATGGCGATGACCTGATCGACCGCGCTGGACAGAACCTCGCGGTCTATCGTGCCGCCCCGTGTTGCAATCCGGGTGCGGGCAATCGCACGGTCAAGATCCAGTTCGTGGCGATAGGCCGATGGTTCGCCATCAAGATCATGGTCGATGAACAAATCGCCGAACGTCTGATAGGCCATCTGGCTGGCAGGCCGAGCGATCAGGCGCTCATTGGCCAAGGCTTCGGCTTCGGCGAAGCGGCGTTCGGCAATCAGT
The DNA here is from genome assembly GCA_041639635.1 of Novosphingobium sp. Lineage (GTDB taxonomy): Bacteria > Pseudomonadota > Alphaproteobacteria > Sphingomonadales > Sphingomonadaceae > Novosphingobium. Next base: position 12,845 of record JBEQBV010000034.1, on the reverse strand, counting down.
GTGCGGATATCGCTGACGGATTGAGGGTTGGCCTGAGGGTTGCGCGGGTCATAAGGCCCGCCGCTCCACAGCGTGTCCTCGTTTAGCTGGATCCGCTCAGTTGCCGCGCCGCCGAACACCATTGCGCCCAGCCTGCCATTGCCCACCGGCAGGGCTTCGGTCCAGACCTTGGCGGGCTGGCGATACCACAGCATGTCGTTGCGGGGGCCAGTTGCGCCGGACCCACCTGTCTTGCCAGAGGCCGTGCCAATCCCGGCTAGGCCCTGTCCCGCAATCGCAGCGCTGGCTGCGATAACCTGCCTTCGCGAAAGTGGCATCCTGCTTCCCGATCAATCGGGCTATGCGCCCGCGTCGGATAATAAGTATGAGTATATCCCGGCCTGTCCAGCAAAAAGCTGCGGATTCAGGCCTTTTCAGGCAGATTGATATCGGCCAGCGCCAGCTCGATCAGGTGCTGCATGGCGGCGCGCGCGGCGGGGCCATTACCATCTGCCACCGCTTCAAACAGCACGCGGTGATCGGGCAAGGGATCGCGCGGCAATTTGCGGGTGCGCTGCTTGTAGATCGTGGTCCAGCGCACGGCAGCAGAGATCGTGCTGGCCAGTGCAATGACGCCCATGTTGCCGGTGGCGTTGAGCAGCGTGGAGTGGAATGCCTGATCCGCCGCTTGACCCAGCGGATTGGCGAGCGTGTATTTCGCCATTTCCTCCAGCGCGTGCCCCATCTGCGCCAGTTGCGCGCCGGTGCGGCGTTTGGCGGCAAGTTCTGCTGCAGCCGGTTCGATGATCAGGCGCAGTTCGAACAGGTCGTCGATGGCTTTCTGGCTGGGTTCGCCCTCAAACGTCCATGCCAACACATCGGGATCGAGGATGTGCCAGCGCGATGGATCGGTGATCTTGGTGCCAGCCTTGGGCCGACTTTCCACCAGGCCCTTCGCGGCCAGAATGCGGATCGCCTCGCGATAGGCGGTGCGCGAAATCTGGTGGCGTTCGGCAAAGTCGACCTCGCTGGTCAGCACGTGCCCGGGCGGATATTTGCCCGTAACGATGGCAATGCCCAGATCGCGTGCGATGCTGCCGTGCAGCCGCAGGGATTTGTCTGACCGGTCAATCGCCTTTTCGTCTTGCTCGTTCTTTTGCGCCACGCTGCACTCCTTGCCTTCCTAATTGGCGGCAATTTGCCCAAAGTCCAGCAGTTCGACGAACAACAAAGCCCGCGCCCGACCGGAAAGGTCAGGTGCGGGCCGTGCAATTCGTCATACCATTCGGATCAGAACCGGTTGAGCATGTTCTCCAGCCACTCCTGACGGCCCGAAACCGGCTTCGGGTTCAGATCCTGCGCCACCGCCAGATCGGCGATTTCGGCAAGGCTGGACTTGCGGATGGTCTGGCCCAGTTCCCCGTTCCACCCGGCATAGCGCTCAGCCACGAATGCATCGATGCGGCCATCGGCGATAATCGCTTCGGCGCGCAGCAGCGCCTTGGCGATAACGTCAACGCCGCCGATGTGGCCGTGGAACAGATCGGCCGCATCCACCGACTGGCGGCGCACCTTGGCATCGAAGTTGAAACCGCCATCGGTAAAGCCACCGGCGCGCTCGATTTCGATGCAGGCCAGCGTCAGTTCTTCTACCGAGTTGGGGAACTGGTCGGTATCCCAGCCATTCTGCGGATCGCCGCGGTTGGCATCGATCGAACCGAAAATGCCGAGCGCCCGCGCCATGGCGATTTCATGTTCGAACGTATGGCCCGAAAGCGTGGCGTGGTTGGCCTCGATGTTGACCTTCACTTCGTTCTCAAGCCCGAAGCGCTTCAGGAAGCCATAGACGGTCTGGGTGTCGAAATCGTACTGGTGCTTGGTCGGCTCGTGCGGCTTGGGTTCGATCAGGATCGTACCCTTGAACCCGATCTTGTGCTTGTGTTCGACCACAAGGCTCAGGAACCGGCCAAAGTTTTCCTGTTCGGTCTTCAGATCGGTGTTGAGGATGGTGTCATAGCCTTCACGGCCGCCCCACAGCACATAGTTCGCGCCGCCCAGACGGTGCGTGGCTTCCAATGCATCGCGCACCTGGCTTGCGCCCCAAGCGTAGACTTCCGGGCGGGGCGAAGTGGCAGCGCCGGCCAGATAGCGCGGGTGGCCGAACAGGTTGGCCGTGCCCCACAGCAGCTTGCGTCCATGCTGTGCCTGCAGTTCTTCAAGGTGATCGACCGCGCGGGCAAAGCTGGCGCGGAATTCGTTGATGGTTTCAGCCGGTGCCATCACGTCCACATCGTGGAAGCAGTAGAACGGCAGATCGAGCTTTTCGACGAAAGCCAGCGCTGCTTCACGCTTGGCGCGGGCGGCGTTTTCGTCCTGCGGTCCGTTCAGCCAAGGGCGGTCAAACGTGCCTGCGCCAAACACATCGCTGCCCGGCCAGCAGAAGGTGTGCCACATGCACACGGCAAAGCGCAGGTAATCTTCCATGCGCTTGCCAAAGACCATCCGATCCTTGTCATAATAGCGATAGGCCAGATCGTTGGCGCTATCGGGGCCTTCATAGCGGACGGTATCGAATGCGTCGAAATAGGCAGCAGACATTTGGGCGTACTCCTTAAATGGCGGACAGCGCGGCATAGGCGGCGCGGAAACGGGCGCGCTTGGGGTCAAGCGCGGCGGCAAGGGCGGAATCAGGTTCGATCACGGCGCGCACCGGAGGGCGAGTGCAGACATCGGCAGCGCTGGCCCCGGTCACCGCCATCTGCGCAAGGCGCGCCCCGCCCAGCGCCGGGCCAACTTCGCCTCCGTGCAGATAGACCAGCCGCACGCCCAGCACGCTCGACAGGATGCGACCCCAGTGGGCAGACCGCGATCCGCCGCCGATCACGCAAAGCTCGTCAATCTGTGTGCCCGCGCTGCGCAGCGCATCGATGCCATCGGCATGGGCAAAGGCCACGCCCTCCAGCACGGCGGCGGCCATGCGCGATGTGGTGCTTTCATTGCCAAGGCCGATGAACGCGGCGCGGATGTGCGGATCGTTGTGCGGGGTGCGTTCGCCCGAAAGATAGGGCAGGAACAGCTCCGGCCCGCAGGCAGCACCCGCTCCTTCAGCAAGCGCGAAGAACTCAGCCGGCCCCGGCACGTTGCAGGCCTTGGCCGCCCAATCGATGCACGATGCGGCAGAAAGGTGTACGCTCATCTGGTGCCAAACGCCGGGCAGTGCGTGGCAGAAGGCATGGACCGCCTGCGCCGGGTTGGGGCGAAACGCGGCATTGGCCACAAAGATCACGCCAGATGTGCCCAGCGACAGCATGCCCTGCCCATCACTCAGCACGCCGACGCCCAGCGCGCCCGCGGCATTGTCGCCCGCGCCCGCTACCACCGGCACGCGGCCCATGCCCCATGCCTTGGCCACATCTTCACGCAGCATGCCTGTCACCTCCGGCCCTTCGTGCAGGCGCGGCATGTGGCTGCGGTTCAGCCCGGTGGCGGCCAGCATATCGTCAGACCAATCGCGCGCGGCCACATCGAGCCATAGCGTTCCGGCGCTGTCGGACATGTCGCTGGCCTTTTCGCCGGTCAGCGCCAAGCGCACGAAATCCTTTGGCAACAGCACGGTTTTCGTGGCGGCAAAGACGTCCGGCTCGTGCGCGCGCACCCACGCCAGCTTGGGCGCAGTGAAGCCGGGCATCGCGATATTGCCGGTAATCTCGCGCGTGCGCGGCTCGGCGCTTTCCAGCGCTGTGCATTCAGCAAAGCTGCGGCCATCGTTCCACAGGATCGCGGGGCGCAGCGGCTTGTCGTCCGATCCCAGCAGCGTGGCGCCGTGCATCTGCCCGGCAAGGCCGATGCCCTCCACGCCTGCGCGGATCGTGGCATCGATGCCCAGCACGGCCTTGTGCGCCGCCTCCACCCAAGCCGCCGGGTCCTGTTCGGACCACAGCGGATGCGGGCGCGAAACGGTAAGGTCAGAGCTGCTTTGCGCCAGCACTTCGCCACTGGCGGCGGTCACCACCGCCTTTACGCAGCTCGTGCCAACATCGATGCCAAGATACATATGGGTTACTTCGCCTTGAAAGGATCGATAGTCTGGATCGTGCCATCGGCATTGAAGGTCAGCTCGGTCACCTTCACGTTGCGCAGGTAGTTCTTGTTGGACAATTGCGTGTCGGCATAGAACAGCCACCACTTGCCATCGTGCTGGATCACCGAATGATGCGTGGTCCAGCCCTGCACCGGCTTCAGGATATGCCCGGTGTATTTGAACGGACCATAGGGATTGTCGCCAATGGCATAGTTCAGGAAGTGCGTGTCACCGGTTGAATAGGTGTAGTAATACTTGCCATCCTTCTTGAAGACCCACGTTCCTTCAAAGAACCGGCGCTCATGATCGCCGCCCAGCACCGGCTTGCCAGCTTCGTCCAGGATCACCGCATCGCGCGGGGTTTCGGCAAAGGTCTTCATGTCCGGGTTCAGCTTGGCGACCTTGCCCGAAAGCGCGGGCTTGTCGTCCTGCAGCAGGTCGGTGTCCGATCCATTGGGATCATATTGCCCGTTCGCCCAGCGCTGCAACTGGCCACCCCAGATGCCGCCGAAATACATATAAGACGCGCCGTCATCATCGGTGAACACCGCCGGGTCCATCGAGAATGAACCGGGGATCGGCTCCTTTTCAGCCACGAACGGCCCCATCGGATTTTTCGATGTGGCAACGCCAATCTTGAACGCGCCCAGCCCGTTCTTATCCTTCGATTTGTCGCGCGCGGGGAAATAGAGGTAGTAGGTGCCGTCCTTGTAGGCGGCATCCGGTGCCCACATCTGCTGCGAGGCCCAAGGCACATCCTTCACATCGAGCGCGACCGGGCCGATAGTGACCGGGCCACCGATCTTGTCCATGCGCAGCACGCGGTAATCGCGCATCGCGTACTGGTTGCCCAGATCATCGTCGGGGGTGGGCGTTTCAATGTCGTGCGAGGGATAGACATAGATCTTGCCGCCGAACACGTGAGCCGAAGGATCTGCGGTATAGATCTCGGTTACCAGCGGTTGATCGCGGAAAGCGCTGGCGGGGAGGCCACCGTTATTGGCCGGGGCTTCGCCGGTGTTAGCCGTGCAGCTTGCAGAGGCCAGCGCAGTCGTCAAACATAGCGCTGCGGTGATCAATCTCGCCTTCATCGTCAGACATCCCTTTGCTTGCCGGTAATCCGGCTTCGAGTTGCCTGATAGCGCTACCTAATCAAGACCGCAATCTGAATGTGCGAGTTTGGTAGCGCAAAATATGGGCTATCAAAGCCGGGGCTGGGTAACCAATCCTATTGCGCAGCATTCCAAGCGGCAACCAGCGCCAATGCGCGTTCGTGCACCGCATCGGCACTATCGCCGGGCCGGTAAAGGCTGCCGCCCACCCCAATGCCGAACACGCCCGCTGCGCGGTATTCCGCCACATTGGCAGGCCCCACGCCGCCCACAGCCCAGACCCGCACCGTTTTGGGCAGGACTTCGCGCAGGGCCTTGATATAGCTGCTGCCCAGCACCGACCCCGGAAACAGCTTCAGATTGGCCGCGCCTGCGCCAATTGCGGCAAAGGCCTCGGTCGGGGTGAGGAACCCTGGCAGCACCTCCATGCCCAGATCCAGCGACCGCGCGATGACCGCCGCATCGACATTGGGCGAGACCATAAACCGCCCGCCCGCCGCCGCCAGTTGCTCAGCGAGTGCCGGGCTAGTCACGGTGCCGCCGCCAAAGGCTGCCTTGTCGCCCAGCGCCGATACCATAGCCGCAATCGATCCGGCAGGATCGGGCGAATTGAACGGCACTTCAATCAGGCGCACGCCCGCATCCACCAGCGCGCTGGCCACGGCTACGGCCTCATGCGTTTCAATCCCGCGCAAGATCGCTACGATGGGGGCCACCCCTTCGGCGAGAACGTCATCGATGATCATGCTGAACTTCCCTGTGCAAGGTCGATGGCTTTTCGCAGCCCGGCCATGACCGCCGCATCGCCGTCGATGGTCTGCGTTGCAACCCCCAGATGGGCAAGCGCGCGGAGATAGAGCTTGGACAGCGCCTGATCGCCAATTACCGTCACATGCGCGGCATCTTGTGAAAACTGGGCCGCTTCGCTGCCGATCAGCAGGCCCGAAACATACCCCTTCGCCCAAGCGCGCGACCGGCCATCCAGCATCCGCGCCGCGCGCGCTTCGAACAGCGCGCCGCTGACCGGTTCTGCGCAGCGCGAAAGGCCCCGGTTGAAGCCTTCGTCGAAACCAGCCTCGTCATTGGTGCTGCCCGCCGGGTCTTCCGGCCCAAGCAGCGATGTGTGCCGGGTAATGGTGGCATAAAGCTCACCGGTCGGCGCGGTGCGGAAGCCGGTGATTGCGCCGTCGCGCGCGGTCACCCACTTGCCGTGTGTGCCCGGTAGCGCAAACAGGTGCTCACCCTGTGTCAGCGCCGGATCAAGCGCCATCGCGCCGAAGACTTGCGTTTCTTCGCCTCGCATCACTTCGGGCACGCCGTCTGCCGTGCGGAACGAAAGGCCGGGCAGCACTTCCACTTCCAGCCCGATCACTCGCGTCCGCGCCCGCGCGCGGTGCCACAGTGGCGCATCCACCGGGCAGGGCGCATAAGGCGCATGGACCAGCCCCGCAGGCGATCCCGCCATGCCGCACAGCGTGATCCGCTCCACCGGCCCGCGCGCCAGCCAGATCGAGAGCATCCGCGCCAGCACCCGCTCTGCCGGTTCGATCAGCGCGGTGGTGCCCGGCCCGTCCAGCCGCGCCGCCACCTGGCCCCCTTCGATCAGGAACAGCCGCAGCCGCGTGCTGCCCCAATCGCCGATGACGCTGCGGTTCACGCCTTTAATCCTCGAAAGCGTCGGTCGTGCGGTGCGCCCCGCACAGGAAAGCGTCGGCCACCAGCCGCAGCGGCGCAATGTCGATGTCGCTGGTGCCGCTATCTATCAGTTCGGCAAAGCGCGCATAGATCGCGCCATATTCGCGGTCTTCATCGGCATGGACCTGATCGGGCAGGCGCAATTCGGCCCCTCCCTTGTGCAGGGTCAGCGTTCCCGCATTGGTTTCCACCACGATGTCCCAAGTCTGCGGCCCGGTCTGTCTCCAATCAAGGTCCATCGTCACCGGCGCGCCTGCGGCATCCTGAAAGTGCAAGTCCGCCGCAATCGGCGCGGCGCGGTTCGCCGGAAAGTCCAGCACGGCGCTGGTCAGGAAAATCGGCTGCGGCAGGATATGTGTTACAATGGACAGCGCATTGATCCCCGGATCGAACACGCCAAGGCCCCCCGGCTGCCAGATCCACGCCTGCCCCGGATGCCACACGCGCACATCTTCGCGCCAGGTGATTGTCACGCTTCGGATGATGCGCCCTGCCAGCCAAACCCGCGCGGCTTCCACGCCCGCGGCGTAGCGCGAATGCCAAGCGGCAAACAGGCTGGCCCCGCTTTGTGTCGCCTTATCCTGCAGCGCGGCGACTTCGGCCAAAGTTGCCCCCGGCGGCTTTTCCAGCAACACGTGAATACCGTGCGCCAGCGCTTTGCTGGCCAGATCCCGGCGCACTTGCGGCGGTGTGCAGAGCGCCACGGCATCAACCGCTGGCCCGTCTGCCAGCAGTGCATCCAGCGTGGCGAAATGCGGCACGCCGTCCAGCGCAGCGCCATCGGGGCTGACTGTGGCGACAAGGTCAAACGCACCGTTCCCCGCAATCGCGGGCAGGTGCTGGTCCCGTGCAATCTTGCCAAGGCCGACAACAGCGATGCGGATCGGCATCATCGCGTTACAGCACCCGCACTTTGACCGGCGCTGCCGGATCGCCAGCCGCCCGCGTCAACGGATTGCGGCAGGGCAGGGTGAACGGCGCGGCCTCAATCTCGAACACATCGCCCTCCTGCGTGCGCACCGCATCGCTGAACGAAAGCGTGGCCGTGCCGAAGAAATGCACATGCACGTCGCCGGGGCGGCGGAACAGGTCGTACTTGAAATGGTGGTGTTCCAGATTGGCAAGGCTGTGGCTCATGTTGTCCTCTCCGGTCAGGAAAGGCTTTTCCCACATAACTTTGCCATCGCGCAGAATGCGGCTGGTGCCGCGAATGTCGGCTGGCGTTTCCCCGATCAGCAGTTCGGGGCCGATGGCGGCACAGCGCAATTTGGAATGCGCCAGCCAAAGATAGTTGTGCCGTTCGGTCACATGGTCCGAAAACTCGTTGGCCAGCGCAAAGCCCAGGCGGAACGGCGTGCCATCGGGGCCGATCAGATAGACCCCCGCCAATTCCGGCTCTTCCCCGCCATCCTGCGCAAAGCACGGCATTTCAAGCGCTTGGCCGGGGCCAACCAATTGCGTGCCATCGCCCTTGTAGAACCATTCGGGCTGCTGTCCTACACCGCCGCCTGCAGGCTTGCCGCCCTCCAGCCCTTCAAGGAACATGCGCATGGAATCGGTCTGGTGCGCCGCCGCAGCAGCCTCGCGGTGCATCTTGTCGCGCCCCTCGGCAGAGCCGAGGTGCGTCAGGCCGGTGCCGGTGAGTGCGAGGTGCGCCGGGTCAGCATGGTCTATCGGTGCAAGGAAGTTTCCGGCGGCAAATTCCCGCTCCAGATCAATTTCCGCACCCTTGGCGCAGGCCAGCACCTCTTGCGCAAGGCTGGTTCCGGCGGCAATCGCGCGGCGCGCTAAATCGGTGGTCTGAACAACACCTAGAAGCACATAAGCGGCACCTGCATCGGCCAGAACGACACTGCGCGTGCCATCAGGGCCGCGATGCTGCAACAGACGAAGCGACATGTTCGAGAGTTCCTTCGTCTATCGCTCAAAGCGTCAGCGCACCATCGATCAGGCGTGGCGATCCATCGCCAAAGGCCTCATCGCGCAACTCGGGCGGGAGCAATCCCGCGCTCAGGTTCTGGTAGCTGACCGGGCGCAGGAAGCGGTCGATGGCCATGCTGCCGACAGAAGTGGTGCGCGGATCGGACGTTGCGGGGAAAGGCCCGCCGTGGACCATCGCGTGGCACACTTCAACGCCGGTGGGCCAGCCGTTGGCAAGGATGCGTCCGGCTTTAACTTCCAGCACTGGCAGCAGACGCGCGGCAAGCGCTTCGTCGGCGGCGTCCATGTGCAGGGTGGCGGTCAACTGGCCTTCCAGCGCTTTGAGAACGCTCAGCAATTCCGCTTCGTTAGCGCATACGACAACCACAGACGACGCGCCGAACACTTCATGGCCCATCGCCTTTTCGGTAAGGAAAGCCTGCGCGGAGGTGCGGAATAGCGCCGCGGTGCCTTGTGTGGCTTCACCGGCAATGCCCTGCGCCAGCTTTTCAACGCCGGGTGTGGCTTCCAGCGTGGCGACGCCCTGCTGATAGGCCTTGCAGATGCCGCCGGTCAGCATGGTTTGCGCAGCAGCAGCGCTGATCGCTTCGGCAGCGGCGGCGAGGAATGCGTCCAGCCCATCGCCTTCTATCGCCAGCACCAGGCCGGGATTGGTGCAGAACTGGCCCGCGCCCATCGTCAGCGATCCGGCAAAGGCGGTGCCCAGCGCAGACCCGCGCGCCTTCAGCGCTTGCGGAAGGAGCAGCACCGGGTTGATGCTCGACATTTCGGCATAGACCGGGATCGGCACATCGCGCGCCTGCGCGAGTTTGGCCAGCGCCAGCCCGCCACTGCGCGATCCGGTGAAGCCCACTGCGGCGATGCGCGGGTCTTGCACCAGCGCGGCACCCAGATCGTTAGACGGGCCGACGAGATGGCTGAACACGCCTGCGGGAAGGCCACAAGCTTCCACGGCGCGGGAGATGGCAGCGGCGACCAGCGCGCCGGTCTGCGGGTGGGCGGGGTGGCCCTTGACCACCACCGGGCATCCGGCAGCGAGCGCCGAGGCGGTATCGCCCCCGGCGGTGGAGAAGGCGAGCGGGAAGTTCGATGCGCCGAACACCGCCACCGGGCCGACCGGGATCATGCGCAGGCGCAAGTCCGGGCGGGGCAGGGGCTGGCGATCCGGCATGGCGGGATCGATCCGCAACTGCTGCCACGCGCCCTTGCGCACCACGTCGGCAAACAGGCGCAGCTGGCCGACCGTGCGGCCGCGCTCACCTTCGAGCCGGGCGCGGGGCAGGCCGGATTCCAGCATAGCGGCTTCGATCAACTCGTCCCCAATGGCGAGGATTTCAGCGGCGATGGTTTCGAGGAACGCTGCGCGCTCTTCGCAGGTCGTGGCGCGATAGGCGTCAAAGGCCTCTGCCGCAGCGGCGCAGGCGGCGGCAACATCGGCGGGGCCGTGAACGGCGAAGGCAGGGCCGGTCGGCTCACCCGTGGCGGCGGCCACGGAGCGGAATTCGGTCATCGGTGAATCTCCTGATTTTGTCTGACATATTATCAGAATGGCAGGAACGCAACCGTGTGCGTTCCTGCCTGAGGGAGTTGTTTGAGGCGGATCAGGCGCTGCTGGCGGTCGTTTTCGAACCCCACAGCGCGTAGAACAGCACATACAATTCGCACGCCGCCGTCAGCAGGAACGAGGTTTGCAGGCCATAGGCATCGGCCATCCAGCCCTGCACCACCACCAGCGCACCACCCGCAATCGCCATGATCAGCAGTCCCGAACCTTCTTCGGTCAAGGGGCCAAGGCCCTTGATGCCGAGGGTGAAGATCGTGGGGAACATGATCGAGTGGAACAGGCCGACCAAAATCAGCGCCCACATCGCCGCAGGCCCAGTGGTGAACACGGTGACCAGCATGACCACGAATGCGCCCAGCGAGAACACTGCCAGCACGAGCCCTGCATCGATCTTTTGCATAATGGCAGAGCCAACGAACCGCCCGACCATCATCCCGCCCCACAGGAAGGTCAGGTAATTGCCCGCCTGTTCATTGGTCAGATTGGCGATGTCCGGCTGGCTGACGAAGTTGACGAAAAGGTTGGCTACGCCGATTTCGGCAATCAGATAGATGAAGATCGCCGGGATGCCGAACACCAGATTGCGGTGTTTCCACAGGGATAGCTTGGCGCGCTCTTCGGGCGCAAGCCGCTGTGTGGCATTGCCCATGGCGGGCAGGGGAAAGCGGGCGATGACAACGGCAAGGATCACCAGAACCACGGCGACAAGGCCATAAGGCAGGATCACCGATTGCGCATCGGCCATGCGTTCGGCCTGCGTCAGCACCGTGCCCGATGCCGATGTGCCGCCCTTGGACCGGCCCAGGATGAGGTAGGCCCCGAACAGCGGTGCGAGCATCGTTCCGGCAGAATTCATCGCCTGCACCAGATTTAGGCGCGAGGATGCAGTTTCGGGCTTGCCGACCACGGCGACATAGGGATTGGCGGCGACCTGCAGCAGCGTGATGCCGCTGGCGATCACGAACAGCATGACCAGCGTGACGCCATAAGACGGCAGCGAAGCCGCCAGCATCATGCCCAGCGCGCCAGCTGCCATCACCAGCAGGCCGATTACCAGCGATTTCTGATAGCCCACTTTCTCGATCAGTTTGGCCGACGGGATCGAAGCGACAAAGTAGGCAATGAACCAGACCGATTCGATCAAAGTTGTCTGTGTATAATTCAGATCAAACACGCTGCGCAGGTGCGGCAGCAGCGTGTTGTTGATCACCGTGATGAAGCCCCACATGAAGAACAGGCTGGCCAGTAGAGTTAGCGCAGGGCCATAACGGGTAGGGGACATATCGCTTGAAATCTGGGCATTCCCGGAGTTCGAGGCCACTGGCGGCATGGTCTTGCGCTTCCTCTCGCAGGGTTTGGTGCGGCGACGCTTGGCTTACCGTCTTGCGCACAATCTATTTGTCGGACTATATCCGCGCAATGGTTGCGTCAATGGCCGCGTCTCAACAGGCGGCAACGATCTTGAAGAGTGCCGGAAGGATGATGAGGATGAGGATTGCGGGCAAGCCGAACTACGGCGCCGTAGCGTTGATGGCGCTGATAGCTCCGGCAGTGCTGATGGCCCAATCGGCCCAAGCCGCCGAGGCCCGCCAGGAAAGCGCGGGCAAACTGGCCGATGGCACCGAAGCCTTTGCCGTAACGCTGAAGGCCGCAAATGGCGTTTCCGCCCGCATCCTGACCTACGGTGCCACGCTGCAATCGCTGATCGCGCCGGGGCGTGATGGCAAGGCAGCAGACATCGTGATCGGTTATGACGACGTGCAGGCTTATGAAGCCAAGCCCAATTTCTTCGGCGTAACCGTGGGCCGCTTTGCCAATCGCATTGCCGACGGGCGCTTCACGCTGGATGGAAAAGCCTATCAACTGGCGCAGAACAACAACGGCAACAGCCTGCATGGCGGGGCCAAGGGGTTTGACAAACACAACTGGCAGATCGTGTCGGTAAAGTCCGGGCCGGTCGCCAGCGTGGTAATGTCGCTGGTCAGCCCGGACGGCGATCAGGGCTATCCCGGCACGCTGAACACGCAAGTGACCTACAGCCTTGATGAAAAGGGCAACCTGACCATCGCGTTCGATGCGCAGACCGACAAGCCGACCATCGTGAACATGACCAACCACGCCCTGTTCGACATGGCGGGCGAGGGATCGCCCATGGGTGCGATGGGAAATGTCCTGACTATTCCGGCCGCGGCCTATACTCCCGTCACCGAAAAGCTGATCCCCACCGGCGAGTTGCGCAAGGTCGCGGGCACCGTGTTCGATTTCCGCAAGCCCAAGCGCATTGCCGATGGTCTGCGCGATGCGAAGGACCAGCAGATCCTGTTCGGGCGCGGCTATGATCATAATTTCGCGCTCGACAAAGGCGTGACCGCCACGCCGCAATTGGCCGCCCGGCTGGAAGACCCGGCATCGGGCCGCGTGCTCGAAGTGCTGACCACCGAACCGGGCGTGCAGTTCTACACCGGCAACTTCA
>JBEQBV010000033.1:0-21664 GCA_041639635.1 Novosphingobium sp. | reverse complement strand
AGCAATCCGGCCTTGGCCGCGAAGGATCGCGCCAGGGTCTCGATGAATATCTGGAACTCAAATACTGCCTGATGGGAGGCATCGACCGATGACCACGAATGCTGAACTCTGGACTCGCCGCGAAGCTGCCGTGCCGCGCGGGGTGGGGTCCATGCACCAGCGCTTTTTCGCGCGTGGTGACAATGCCGAGGCTTTTGACGCCGAGGGCAAGCGCTATATCGATTTTGCGACCGGGATTGCGGTGTGCAACACCGGGCACGGCCATCCGCGCGTGATTGCGGCGGTGCAGCGGCAATTGGATGCGTTTTCGCACTGTTCGTTTCAGGTAACGCCGTATGAAAATTACATCGCGCTGGCCGAAAAGCTGAATGCCATTGCGCCCATTGAAGGGCCGGTGAAATCGATCTTCTTTACCACCGGGGCCGAGGCGCTGGAGAACGCGGTGAAGATTGCGCGGGCGCATACCGGGCGGCGCGGGATCATCACGTTTCAGGGCGGGTATCATGGGCGGACGCTTCTGACGCTGGCGATGACGGGCAAGGTCCTGCCTTATAAAGCAAAATTCGGGCCGATGCCGGGCGATGTGTTCCACACACGCTTTCCGATTCCCTATCACGGTTTTTCCGAAGAGCAGGCGGTTGCCGGGATCGAGGCGCTGTTTGCATCGTCGATAGAGCCATCGGCAGTGGCGGCCATCGTGCTGGAACCGGTGCTGGGCGAGGGCGGGTTTTACAATGCGTCTTATGCCTTTTTCAAAGCCCTGCGCGAGATCTGTGACCGGCATGGCATTCTGTTGATTGCCGATGAGGTGCAGGCAGGCTTTGCCCGCACGGGCCGCATGTTCGCGATGGACTGGGTGCGCGAGGCGACCGGGGTGACGCCCGATCTGATGACGATTGCCAAGGCGATGGCGGGCGGCTTTCCGATTTCGGGCGTGATGGGCCGGGCCGATGTGATGGATGCGCCTGATGTGGGCGGGCTGGGCGGCACTTATGGCGGATCGCCGCTGGGCTGTGCGGCGGGGCTGGCCGTGCTGGAGGTGATTGCCGAGGAAAACCTGTGCGCGCAGGCGGTGGAGATCGGGGACCGGATCAAGGCGCGGCTGCGGGCGCTGAAGGATAGCGGCATATCAGCCATTGGCGATGTCCGGGGGCCGGGTGCGATGATCGCGCTGGAACTGGTGCATGATGGCGATGCCCAGCGTCCCAACCCTGAAGCCACGCGGGCGATTGTGCTGGAGGGGGCGAACGAGGGGCTGCTGCTGCTGTCGTGCGGATTGCGCGGCAATGTGGTGCGGTTCCTGCCCGCGCTGACGATGCCCGATGCGCTGCTGGATGAAGCGTTGGACAAGCTGGAGGTGGTGCTGCGGCGCGTGCTGGGCGGCTGACCCCGCCCCCACTCATTGGCCGGATTGGGCAAGCGTTCTGCAAGCAGCGGACGCATTCTGCGCGGCATCAAGACAATAAACCGGCTCTGCCGTGCGTCATTGCACGACAAGAGCGCAGGGGGGAAATGATGATGACGTTCGTGAAGTTTGCGTGCACTGCTTCTATGCTGGCGATTGCCGTTTCGGGTTCTTGCGCTTTTGCCCAGGATGTTCAGGCGCAGGCCGAACAGTCAGACGCCATGTTTGGCGATATCGTCGTCACCGCCAACAAGCGCGAACAGAACGTGCAGTCGGTGCCGATTGCCATCACCGCCTATTCCGGCGATCAGCTGAAAGCGCTGGGCGTGACTGATGCCACGCAGATCACGCAGCAGGTGCCGGGATTGCAGTTGAACGCATGGTCGCCCAACGTGACGATCTTCAACTTGCGCGGCATTTCGCAGAACAACTTCACCGACTATCTCGAAGCGCCGATCGCGGTCTATGTTGATGATGCCTATATGGGTTCGATCAACGGGCTTTCGGGCCAGCTGTTTGATGTAAGCCGCGTGGAAGTGCTGCGCGGGCCGCAGGGCACGCTGTTTGGCCGCAATGCCACGGGCGGGTTGATCCACTACCTTTCGACCGAGGCGAGCAAGGCCGAATTTAACGGATACCTGACCGCAAGTTACGAACGGTTTGACCGGCGCGCGCTGGAAGGTGCAGTGGGAGGATCGCTGACCGAGGGCATCCGCGCGCGCATTGCGGGCCGCGTGGTCAAGGCCGATGGCTATATCAAGTCAGCCGCAGCGCTGCCCGGCGTGTTCGATGGCAACGGGCAGGATCTGGGCGCGGAGAACGGCTGGGCTTTGCGCGGCACGATCCAGGCCGATCTTGGCCCTGATGGTAAGCTCGACCTGTGGGTCAAGCACAGCGAGGACAACAATGTCGCCACGGGCGGCTATGTGTTTGATAACTGCAACTTGCAGGACAACGGCTATTGCGGCACCGATGCAGCGGGCCTTGGCAATGGCAACGGCGGGGTGATCAATGGCATCACCGGCGAGCCTGCCAGCCCGTTCCAGAACTTCAGCGATACGCCGGGCCGGTTTGATCGCAACACGCAGATCTATCAGGGCAAGCTGGCCTATGATCTGGGCGGGGTGAACCTGACCGCGATCACCAACTACACCGATCTGGACAAGAACTATCAGGAAGACGGTGATGCGCTGCCGGTGGAAGTGATCGTGTTCCGCACCACCGCGCGGTACAAGCAGTTTAGCCAGGAAGTGCGGCTTTCGGGCGAGAGCGATGCGCTGCGCTGGCAGGCGGGTGCCTATTACCTCGACATGAAGATCAAGGGCACGATCGACACGGTGGGTGCCCCTGCGATTGGCGCGGCGCTGGCAGCCGGACTGCCGGTCGTTTCCCCGACGATTGCCGAGACTTATGACCTGCGTTCCAAGAACTGGTCGGTGTTCGGGCAGGCGGAGTATGACTTTTCCGACAAGGTCACGCTGATCGCGGGCCTGCGCTATTCTAAGGACACCAAGCGCGTCGACTATGCCTCGCGCGTGGTGGAAGGCGGGGCATCATCGGTCATCGCGAGCGACGAGACATTTTCTGCCGCGCTGCCGGGGGCGGATCGCATTTCCGATGGCGATGTGGCCGCGCGCGTGACGCTGAACTACATGCCTGCTGATGATACGCTGCTGTTTGCTTCGTGGAACCGGGGGATCAAGGGCGGCAACTTTACGTTGAACGGATATGTGACCGCGCAGACGTTTCAGCACCGGCCCGAGACGCTCAATTCTTTCGAGGCGGGAGTGAAGTGGTCGAACCCATCGCGCACGGTGCGGGTGAATGCCACGGCCTATCACTATATCTACGATGATTATCAGGCCTTTGCCCTGATCGGCGGGGTGCCGCAGGTGGGCAACAGCGATGCCAACGCCACCGGCATGGAGATCGAAACATTCTTCCAGCCGAGCGAGCGGTTCAACGTGAATCTGGGCGCGACGTGGGAGCGCACGCATGTTGACACGGTGCAGACGGCAGGATCGCAGTTCCTTTCGGTGCTTGTGCCGGGATCATCAGTGCCGCAATATTGCACCGACCAGAATGACGGCACCTATTTCTGCAACTATCCCGCCAAATCGGTAACAGGTGCGCAGTTCCCCAATGCGCCGCGCTTCAGCCTGAACTATGTGGTTCGCTACAACGTGGATCTGGCAGGCGGCAATGCGGTCGCGCAGGTGGATGGCGTCTGGTACGATAAGCAGTTTCTGGAAGTGACCAATGGCCGCTCATCGATCCAGCCTGCCTATAATGTGACCAATGCCTCGGTCAGCTGGACGTCGGACGATGACCGGCTGTCGTTGCAGGTGTTCGGGCGCAACGTGTTCAACAAGGCCTATCGCGCCTATGCGCTGAATCTGGGGCCGCTGGGCACGACATCGGTCTTTGCGCGGCCCGCGACCTATGGTGTGAGTGCCACTGTGAAGTGGTGAGCTGCTTAAATCACTAGGCGATTAGCCCGTTTGCATACGTAACTCTCAAACTCGTCATGCTGAACTTGTTTCAGCATCCATCTATCAACGCGCACGGCTGTTCGTGGGGAGAAATGGACCCTGAAACAAGTTCAGGGTGACGAAAAACGGGGAACGTATGGGAAGGCGATAACGGCCAACCCACTACCCTTTACCCTGAACTGGCGCTGCTTTCTTAACCGATCGCAGCGCCATTTTTCATGCGGCGGCGGTAGCGCCCCGGTGATGTGCCGAAATGGCGGGTGAAGCTGCGCACGAAGGCTGCGCTTTCAGAATAGCCAAGTGCCAGCGCGATGGCGCTGATATCGCGGTTGCTGTCACGCAAGAGGCGCGCGGCGGCGTCCATGCGGTGTTCGGCCAGAAGTGCGCGCCAGCTTGTGCCATCGTCGGTCAGGCGGCGGTTGAGCGTGGCGAGCGAGCAATCGAGCTGTCGGGCCACAGCGGTTGCCATAGGCGGCTGGTCGAGCATGGCGGTGCTGATGATGGTGCGCACCCTGTCGGCAAAACCTGCACCTTGCATTTCGCTGTTGGGTTCACGCCGGCGCAAGTGGTCTTCGATGATCGGATGGAGTGCGGGGCTGAGGACCTTGCCGCGCGTTTCGAGCAGGGCGCTGTCAAACGAAATGGCGTTGGTGGCCTGTTCGAAAAACACGTCACAGCCAAAATATTCGCGATAGCGCGCGTATTCGCCCACGCGCTCGTGCTCAAAGCGCACCTCGCGCAGTTCGATCGTGCCGCCGCTGAACTGGCGTGCAAGGCTGAACATCGCGCCGATGGAGTATTCGGCATCCTGCCGCCGCGCGATCAGGCGCTGGTCCTGCACCATGTATTCGAACGTCGCCCACCGCTTTCCCACGCCGAACGAGGGGCGCGAGGCCTGCTGCATAAGGGCGAGATAGCGGGTGAAGCTGCTGAATGCCGTGCCCAGCGTGGGAGCGCTGAGGAACAGGAAGCTTAACGGGCCGAGGCTGTCCGACCCGGCCAGCCGCCCGGCATGAAGCCCGAAATGCGGGTTGCGCACCAGCAATGCGGCGCTTTCGAAGAACGAGAGGAACGCAGCAAGCGGGATCAGGCCATCGGGATCATCGAGTTGGGCCTTGTCTATGCCCAGTTCTGCCAGCAGCGGGGCGGGGTTGCGACCGGTCAGCTCGACACAATTGGCCACATGGCGCAGGAATTGTGCGGAGATGGTCGGGCTGTGCATGGCCGCGCCAGACTAGCGCATGGAGGGCCGGGCGTCAGGCCCCGCCATAGATCGATTTGATTTCGAGAAATTCCTCAAGGCCAAAGCGGCCCCATTCGCGCCCATTGCCCGACATCTTGTATCCGCCGAACGGCGCGGCGCTATCGAGACCCGCGCCATTGAGATGGACCATGCCGGTGCGCAGGCGGCGGGCGACGGCGCGGGCGCTGTCCTTGTCGGCACCCCAGACATAGCCGGACAGGCCATAGGGGCTGTCGTTGGCGATCTGCACCGCCTGATCCACGCTGTCATAGGGGATGATGGCCAAGACCGGGCCGAACACTTCCTCGCGCGCGATCAGGGCATCGGGGGGAACATCGGTGAAGATCGTGGGCGAAACAAACAGGCCCTGTTCCAGCCCGGCAGGCGGGGAGGAGCCGCCGCAGAGCAGGCGTGTGCCTTCGGCACAGGCCTGATCGATCAGCGTGATGACGCGCGCATGCTGCGCAGCATTGGCGATGGGGCCGATGTCGGGGTTGTCGGAAGGCATGCCTACGCGGATGGCGGCTGCGGCGGCGCTGGCGAGAGCTTCGACTTCGGCCAGTCTGCCGCGCGGGACGAGCAGGCGGGTGGGGGCGTTGCAGCTTTGCCCGGTGTTGAGCATGCAGCCGCGCACGCTGGCGGGGATGGCCTTGGCAAAGTCTGCATCGGGCAGGATGATGTTCGCGCTTTTGCCGCCCAGTTCGAGCGCGACGCGCTTGATCGTGGGGGCAGCGTTGGTGGCAATGGCGATCCCGGCGCGGGTCGATCCGGTGAAGCTGACCATATCGACATCGGGATGCCCGGTCAGGGCATTGCCGATATCTGGCCCGGCGCCGTGAACAAGGTTGAACACCCCTTTGGGCAAGCCCACGGCATCGATGATTTCGGCAAGGATGGCAGCATCGAGCGGGGCGACTTCGCTGGGTTTGAGCACCATGGTGCAACCGGCGGCGAGCGCAGGCGCAACCTTGGTGGCGATCTGGTTCATCGGCCAGTTCCAAGGCGTGATCAGCACGCACACGCCAATCGCCTCGCGCTGCAGCAGGGTGGAGCCCAGCGGCACTTCGAACGGGTAATCGCGCAGCACGCGGATCACTTCGCCAAAATGCTGCGGGCCGGAGCCTGCCTGTGCGCCTCTTGCAAGGCCGATGGGCGCGCCCATTTCGGCCATGATCGCATCGCCAATTTCATCAGCGCGGGCGATCAGCGCGGCGTTGATGGCTTCGAGGTAGGCGAGACGCTCTTCACGGCTGGTGGCAGACCACGCGGGGAAAGCCGCCTTTGCCGCAGCTATGGCAGCCTCGGCGTCGGCGGGACCACCCAGTGCGACTTGCCCCACCACCGAGCGGTCCGCCGGATTGACGATATCCGCCCGCTTGACGGTGGCAGGCGCAACCCATGCACCGTCGATGTAGAACCGTGTTGCGTCAGCCACCTGCGCGCGCTCCCTTACTTCTTGTCCTCTAGCGCGGATTCATAGAACGCTGCGCCCTGGCCACCAGCGGCGCGCTTGCCGCGGAATTCCCAGTCGCCGCCCATCGCGGTGGAGATCACTTCCTCGCTTTCAGTCGGCTGGGCGCCGCAATCGTCGCGGATCGGGGTGGGGCCGTGGACGATGGTGTTCGACAGGCGGCCAAGGCCTTCGACTTCGACCTCCACCACATCGCCGATCTGCACCGGGCGGCTGTTGGCAGGCGTGCCCGATAGCAGCACGTCGCCCGGTTCGAGCGTGATGGTGCGCGCGATATCGGCCACCAGATAATGCATGTCCCATTCCATGTTGGCGGTCGTATCCTCTTGTTTGAGGACGCCGTTCACATAAGTGCGGATCATCTTGTCGCGAAAATCCCAGCCGGTGACGAGGCCGGGGCCGATCGGGCAGAGCGTGTCCGAGCCTTTGACGCGCAGCATCGATCCGGCATCGGTATCGCGGAAATCGTGCAGGCCATAGTCGTTGGAAACGGCATAGCCGAGGATGTAGTCACCGGCTTCTGCGGGCGAGATGTTGCGGCACGTTTTGCCGATGACGATGGCGATTTCGCCTTCATAGTTCAGCCAGTTGCAGCGTTCAGGCCGAACCACCGCGCCCTTGTGCGTGTTGAGCGCGGTGATCGGCTTGTGGAAATAGGTGGGCGCGGGCGGCAGCTTGGTGATGAATTCCTGCACGCGGCTGTGATAGTTCAGGTGGACGCAGATGATCTTCGAAGGATTGCACG
The DNA here is from genome assembly GCA_041639635.1 of Novosphingobium sp. Taxonomy (GTDB): domain Bacteria; phylum Pseudomonadota; class Alphaproteobacteria; order Sphingomonadales; family Sphingomonadaceae; genus Novosphingobium. The sequence goes on along the minus strand of JBEQBV010000033.1, from coordinate 14,308 downwards.
GAGCGAGATGCACCGCATCGTCCACACCGATGCTGCGACCGTCCTTGGTGACCAGTTCATCGCCATGGCGGGTGGTGAGGATCGGATAGCCATCAAGCAGGATGCGGCGGTATTCGGTGGTCATGGACAGGCCCTTTTTGGAATCTCGGCGCAAGTTGTAGCGCGCTGCGCCTGTTCCGGCTTTGGCCGTTGCGGCCAAGCTAGGCCCCGGCAGGTCGCTAGAACGCGGGGGACTGCAAATTTTCCGAGGTTTCCATGACCGATCTGAAGGGCCTGTTCTATCCCCGCACCCCCACCGGCAAGGCCAGCATCGTGCCGCCGGTGCCATGGCACTATTCGGGCGAGCTGATCACGCTGGAATACCGCACTGACCCTGCCAAGATCGCCGCGCTTTTGCCCGAGGGGTTTGATCTGGCTGATGAAGACCCCGGCGCCGTCGCCGCGATCTGGGCTGACTGGCAATCGACCGGCGATGATCCGGCGCAGCTGCTTGATCCGGCGCGGGTGCAGTACAAGGAAATGTTCATCGTCGTGCGCTGCAAGTTTCAGGGCAAGACCTATTCGCGCTGCGTCTATATCTGGGTGGACAAGGAATTTGCGATGCTGCGCGGGATTCATCAGGGCTATCCCAAGAAGCTGGGGTCGATCCAGATGAGCCGCCCGGTCTATGTCGGCAAAGCAGGCCCGCGCCTTGCGCCCGGCGGCACATTCGGCGTGACGCTGGCCGCTTATGATCGCCGTCTGGCCGAAGGGCGTTTCACGATCACCGAGGCCTGCGACAAGCCCGGCTTCGTCAACGCCCACCCCATGGCGCACAACCGCTGGATGCCCGCGATCGAGACTGACGGCACGCAGAGTCTGAACGAGGTCGTGACCATGTCGAGCTTTGATGTGGACTTTGGCCGCTGCTTCAAGGGTGAGTTCGATCTAGCCTATTTCGATAGTCCGGTTGAGGAACTGCTCGACATTGCCCCGCAGGAAAAGATCGCAGGATATTGGCACGAAGTGGGCGTATCGTGGAAGGCTGGCACGACACTGTGGCGCAACAACATGTGAATGGTGGCAGGCAGGCGGGGCAACAACAACATTGCCGAAAGCATCTTTGCCCAGATGCGGCGCGAACCCCATTCCGCGCCCACCTGGATCGTGTGCGGGGCAGGGACCGGTGGCACTTCGGCTACGATGGGGCGCTATGTGCGCTACTTCCGGCATCCAACCCAGATCTGTGTGGCCGATCCCGAAGCGTCGGTCTTTCACCGGCACTGGCACGAGCGTACGGTGCGTCAGGCGCCCGAGGGGGCGAGCCTTATCGAGGGGATTGGTCGGCCAACGGTGGAGTCTTCACTTGTGCCGACGGTGATAGATCGTATGGAGGTAGTCGAGGACCAAGCCTCGATTGCTGCCGCTCGTGTCATCTCGCGCCATCTGGGACGCGCCGTTGGTGGATCGGCGGGCACCAATCTGGTGGCATGTGCGCGGTTGGCCATGAACATGGTTGCCAACGGCCAGAACGGTTCAATCGTGTCAATTTTGTGCGATTCTGGTGAACGCTATGCGTCCACGATCTTTGATGACAGGTGGCTAGAGGCCAAGGGTCTCAACATTCGGTCGGGTGAAGAACGGTTCGAGCGCTTGGTGACCCTTGGCATTTTCGAAGATTGAGCAATCTGGAACGTTTGAAGCGCCAATTCGGATATTGGATTTGGTTCCCGAGTGCTGAATTGGCAATCTTTATGAGCCCGCTCTTCGTTGATCCCGACGCCAGAACTGCCATTGGCAATGCGTTCGGTTTTCGTCAGAGCCCGAACCGAAAGTTGCTGAGCAATACCAGCATGTTGTGATTGGTTTCACTGGCCTTCGGCTCACGCCTCTTTGCGAAGAGATGGAGTGAATGATGACATGGACTGGTATTGCCCGGCGCGAGCATAGCCGTGCGGGACTGCGGTATCGATCGGATATGACCGATGTGGAGTGGGCGTTGACCGCGCCGTTCATTCCTCCGGCCAGGCGTGGAGGCCGACCTCGAACTGCGGACATGCGCGAAGTTCTGAACGCGATACTCTACATTGCCGTGAGCGGGTGCGCGTGGCGACTTTTGCCCAAGTACTTTCCGCCGGTGTCGACGGTGCAGCGCTACTTTTACGCATGGCGCGATGCCGGCCTGTTTGAAGCCATCAACACCGTGCTGGTTATGAACCTGCGGGAAATCGAAGGACGCGAAGCCTCTCCCAGTGCTGGAGTGATCGATAGCCAGTCGGTGAAGACCACGGAAACGGAGCTCAGCGCAGCTAAAGTGGCGGAGTATCGGGCTTTGACGCTGGCAAGAAGATAAAAGGCCGCAAACGGCACATCCTCACTGACACCTGCGGCTTCCTGATCTTCATCCTCGTCCACGCTGCCGAAACGAAGTTCAGCGAAGCTACATTCAGGACCGCGATGGGGCTGTTGATGTGCTGGCTGCTGTTCGCACGCAGTTCCCCTGGTTGCGCCATGTGTTCGCTGACGGCGGCTATGCAGGTGATAAACTGCGATCCGCTCTCGTCGGCATGGGCAAGTGGACAATCGAGCCGAAGGCCAGCGCAGCTACATCATCAAGCGATCGGACAGGGCCAAAGGCTTCGAGGTGCTACCGCGTCGGTGGGTTGTCGAGCGAACCTTCGCATGGCTCGGCCGCTGCCGACGCCTGGCAAAGGACTGGGAAAAGTCCATCGCGTCTTCAACCGCCTGGGCACTGATCGCTTCAATCCGCATGCTCACGCGCAGAACCGCAAGATATTGCTGGAATTGAGAAACTTCTGAATCATGGTCTTAGTAAAGATCAGTTCTCCCTATAATTGGCTCACCATAGTCGGACAAAACAAATTACTCGGGGAAAACTCAGGTCGTTTGGTGTAATATTGGGGGTGGCGGCTCAGACGATACTTGAAGAAACGTCGCTAATATGCGGTTTTTTTGGCGATGTTTTGATAGTCACCCTCTCCGCCAATTCACCCTGCCACCACACGCTATTCCGTGCCAAAATCCCCAACGAAACCGGCAGTCTGTCCCATTGAGACGTGTGGCGAGTGCCATGCCGTGCCTACTTCCATCAATCCGTGAACGTCTGGCGGGCCAGTAGGCTGCGTTGAAGCACCGTCAGCAGGCATAGTGCAGTATAGCTTGTGGCGATGGCGGGGAAATGGGCCGGCCAAAGGCACATGGCAATGAAAACGGCGATGGTTTCTGCGCCTTCGGCGAGGCCGGTTGAATAGAAAATGCTTTTGGCACCGTGTCTTGCCGTTTCCTGCCGTCGCTTGGCGGCGATGGCGGCGAAGACGAGGAAGCTGGCGCAAGTGAGGGTGAAGCTGGCGATCAGGAGCATTGCGGGAATGGCGTTTGCCGCCGCCGCAAAGCCGAAGCCTGCGGGCACCGCGACATAAAAGGCGAAGTCGGCAAGGGTATCGAGATAGCCACCGAAATCGGTGAGCCTGCTGGCTCGTGCGACGGCTCCGTCCAGCCCATCGAGCAGGCGATTGAAGAGGATCAGGGCCAGCGCTGTGAGGGTGTGATGGTGGGCGATGGCGTAGGCAGCCATCAGTGCTGGAATAAGGCCTGCAAGCGTGAGGGCATTGGCACCGATGCCCATGCGGGCGAGGGCGCGGCCTATGGCGTTCAGCGGCGGATCGATCAGCGGGCGCAGGCGGGCATCGAACATGGGGCGTTCCTTTCGGCTACGGCCATGTGACCATGCCGATCACCGCGCCGGTCATCATCGAAACCATGTTTCCGGCGAGCCAGCTTTTCATGCCTAACTGGCCAACCTCGCCCCGGCGATCAGGCGAAAGGGTGGCGATGGTCGAGACGATCAGGCCGACAGAGGCCAGATTGGCAACGCCGCACAGCGCATAAGTCACGATCAGCAGGCTGCGCAGATCGAGCGTGCCTGTGGGCAGGGCGGCCAGATCGAGATAGGCGACATATTCGTTGAGAATGGCCTTCGTTCCCATAAGGCTGCCAGCGGCAGGCGCTTGGTCCCACGGCACGCCGATGGCCCACATCGCAGGCGAGAGCAGCCAGCCCAGCGTGCGCCGCAAGGTGATTGGCGCGCCTTCGACCAGCGGCAGCAGGGCCAGCGCCTGATCGACGAGGTTTACGAGTGCGAAGACGGTGATAATGATGCCGATGACCGCCAGCACCAGCGTGACGCCCTCCATCGTGCCGCGGATCACCGCATCCATGCTGCTTTCATAGCGCAAGTCAGGCTCGGCCGGGGACATGTCGGGCTCGCCAGTGCCGGGCACCATCAGCCTTGCGACAAGGATGGCTGCTGGCAGCGAGATCAGCGAGGCGACGATCATGTGGCCAACCGCATTGGGCACGGTCTTTGACAGGGTGGTGGCATAGAGGACGAGGATTGCGCCCGAGATTGTCGCCATGATCAGCACCATGATCATGAACAGATCCGACCTGCTCATCCGGCCGAACCACGCGCGCAGCACCAATGGAGATTCGACCACGCCCAGAAAGATTGTTGCGCCGCCGCCGAGGCCGACCACGCCACTGACGCCCAGCGTGCGTTGCAGCGCCCACGACAGACCGCGCACGACAATGCGCAGCACGCCCCAGTGCCACAGCAGCGCCGAGATGGCAGAGAAGACGATGATCAGCGGCAGGATCTGGAAAGCCACGATGACCGGAGCTTCCACGCCCGGTTTCAGCAGAAAGGGAATGGGCGCACCGCCGGTGTAGCCGAACATGTAGGATGATCCGACCAGCGTTGCCGCCTCAATCGCCGAAACCGCCTTGTTGGCATAGCCGACCACGGTCCACACGAACGGCACTTGCGTGACCACCAGCGCAATCGCGAATTGCAGCAGTAACGCGCCACTCATCCAGCGCCAGCCGGGGCGAGCCTTGCGGTCTTCCGACAGGGCCCATGCCAGCAGCAGGATCGCCGCGATGCCGATAAGGCCCTGAAAGTGTAGCAAAGCCCCCATTACGCGTGCTTCTCCATCAGAACTGGCCCATCAGAACTTAAAAGCCGCGCCGAACTGGAACTGGCGCGGCGGTCCGGCATTGCGCTGCACGAAAGGTACGCCTCCGCCGAACTGCACCTGATTGGACGTGGTGGCGGCATTGGCAAAGCCGGATTCGTTGTTGGTGTTGAAAAGGTTGAATATGTCGGCGCTCAGTTCGAACCTGCCGCCAAAGCCGGGGATGGTATAGCGCAGGCCCAGATCGACCGTGGCCGACCATGGCAGCCGCGCGGAGTTGCGCGTCTCGCCCGGATAACGGTCCGAATTGCCGACAAAGTTCTCGCCGAAGGACGCACCATCGCCGTTCAGATCTTGCGTGCCGAAGATGCGCGCGTCGGGCACCAGGTTCACCGGTTGGCCCGACTGGAAAAGGCCAGCCACGCTCAGCGTCAGCCCATCGAGCGGGTAGAGATAGCCCACCGCCGAAATCACATGGCGGCGGTCATTGGCGGATGGCCCCCATTCGGTGCTGAAGTCGTTCGCATTGGCGGCGCGGAAGTTGATATCGTCGGTATTGTTGGTGAGCTTTGAAAGAGTGTAGCTCAGCCGGAAGGCGTAGAAGTCGCTTCCCCGCGCCTTGTTTGCCTGCAGGATCAGGGCTTTGTATTCCGCTTCACCGGCCATTTCCGTCACGGTGATCTGCCGTGCACCGCCGGGGATCAGCGCAACCGGGCGCGTGGCATCGGCAGCGGCCACTGAGCGGACGAGGCCTAGCGCTTGGGCGAGCGCAAAGCGGGCGGCGTTATCGGCTTGGCCTTGCAGCAGCGCGATGTTGGCGGGGGTGAGGTTCGCAAGGTTCGGGGTAAAGGGCGCAGGCGCGTTAAGATCACGCAACCGCGCCAGATTGCGGGTGCGGCTATAGATCAGATCGGCCGACAGCGTGAGCGCATCGCTGGCCTGAAACTGGTAGCCCCCGCTCAATTGCAGGCTCCACGGGTTCTGGTAGCCGGTGGGACTGAGAATGCGTGCTTCGCCCAGTGTGGCGCTATCGCGCAGGGCTTGGACTTGCGCCGGGGGCGGGCAGGCGGCCGCCGCCGCGCAGGCGGGGGAGGCCGTGAGATTGCCATCGAAGGTCACCCGTGACAGGTCGGTCCCGGCTGTAAGGATTCCCAGCGACTGAAGTTGTCGCAATTGGGCAAGGAAACCGGGCGAAGTGGTGTTGCGCTGAAGCGCATCGGAAATGACGGCGTAGGACAGCTTGCCGTGGAATAGGCCTGCGCCAAAACGCAGCGTGGAGCGCGCATCGGGCCGATAGTTGACCGAGAAGCGCGGGGCGATGTTGTCCCAATCGCCTTTGCCGCTGCCTTGCGCGGTCAGGCTGTCATAGTCCCAGCGTAGCCCCAGCGTTGCGGTAACTTGCGGGCTGAGTTGCCATTCATCCTCGACATAGAAGGCCAGCTGAGTTTGCCCGGTGCCAAAGCTTTGCGGGCGCAGTTCGACCGCGTAGTTGGCGACGGCGGGATTGAGTGCGAGCACATCTTGCGCTGTCAGCGCCAAGCCCCTGCCACTGGCGGCCAAGCTGGCGAGTTGGCCTGTGGTCAGGTCCACCGTGTAGTTCCCATTGGGATTGCCGCCGCCCAGCAGCGCGAAGTCCGAGCGGATCACGTCGGCCCCCACGCTCAGCTTGTGGCTGCCCAGCTTGCGTTGCAGCCGGTGCGTGGTTTGCCAGGTTTCCTCAAGACTGTTGAAGACAAAGCCTGGATGCCCGACGACGCCCACGGTCAACCCGCTGGGATCGCGGATGGCCACTTGCGGCCCGGCAGGCCCTTTGGGCTTGCCATAGTTCCAGCGGAAGCGACTGAACTGGACCGCGCCGTCATAGCTCCACGTATCGCCTGAATAGCTGGCAGTTGCAGCTATGAGCGTGGAGAAGCGGTCTTGATCCGATCCCGCCGAGGGAAAGGTCACATTGCCGCCGCCGAGCCCGCCGCCAGGCCGGTCAATCGTGACGCGGCCGATATTGGCGCGCAGGCCAAGCGTCCAATCCTCGGTCAGCCGATGGTCGAGCCGGACCGAACCGAGCAGGAATGCGTTGTTGCCAGTGACGTTCGCCACGGTTCCCAAGGCGGGCGCATCGACCACCTGCACATTGCGATCGCGCGTATATTCGAGATTGGCGTAGAAGAAGGTCTTGTCGCGCACCAGTGGCCCGCCGATGGCACCGCCCGCCTGATAGCGTTCGAAGCTTTCGCCCACGGCGTTGCCCGACAGGTCGCGGCGCGGGAAGGGGGAGCGGGCGTCTAGCGGGCGGCCGGGGCGCACCAGCGCATAGGCTTCGCCGTGGTATTCGTTTGTGCCCGCCGGGGAGGTGTAGTTGACGATGCCATTGGCGGTGCGCCCATAGGCAACCGAATAGGAGTTTGCCAGCACGGTCACTTCGCGGGTAAAGCCCAGCGGCACCGGGAATTTTATGCCGCCAAGAAAGTTCTCGTTGTTGTCCATCCCATCGAGCAGATAGTTGGTATCGAGTCCGTTCGAGCCGTTGATCGAGATCGAGGGCGCTTCGGGAAAGAACCCGGTCGATGCCACCACCCCCGGCAGACGGACGAGCGCGCCCAGCACATCGCGCCCTTCAATCGGCAATGCGGCCAGTTCCATGCGGCCGAGCGAGGCCGAAACCTCGGCATTGACCGTGTTGAGCCGGGTGATGCCGCCCGCGCCGGTAACGACGATGGCCTGCGTGCCTACGGGCGTCAGGCGCAGGGTGACACTGCTCGTGAAGTTTGCGCGCAAAGTGACGCTGGCCTGCTGGTCGCTGGCATAGGCCCCGGCAACCCGCGTGGTGACGCTATAGGTCCCTGCTGTGGTCAGGCCTTCGATGCGGACAAAGCCTTGGGCATCAGACCGCAGGGTGCGGAAAAAGCCGATGTCCTCGTTCTCGATCCGCACTTCAATATCGGCGGCGGGCTGGTTGGTGGCAGCGTCCACCAGCGCGATCTGGATGCCCGCCTGCTGCGCCATGGCAGGCGCGGCAAAGGCAACGGCAGAAACAGCGGCAGACTGCAGGAGACGAGACGAAAGCAAGCAGGTTCTCCGGTTCAATCCACGGTTTTGCAAAGCTCAGGCTGTTGGTGGCAAATGCGCCGCAAAGCTTCCAGTGCTTAGCGTGGCCCTATCCGCGCCGCCATGTGTGATAACGCTGCACCCACTGCAAGAGGCCTTCGGGGGCGTGCTTCTTCTTCCATGCTCCGGCGGCAAACTTGTTGGCTTCCGCCATGGTCGGGTACGTGTGGATCGTGCCGAGGATCTTGTTGAGGCCAAGGCCGTGCTTCATCGCCAGCACGTATTCGGCCAGCAGTTCTCCGGCATGTTCGCCGACGATGGTGGCGCCAAGGATCTTGTCCTTGCCCGGAGGGGTCAGCACTTTGACAAAGCCTGCCGTTGCGCTGTCGGCAATAGCGCGATCAAGTTCGTGCATCGGGAACAGGGTGACTTCGTGAGCGATGCCCTGTTCCGCCGCTTCCTGTTCATTCAGGCCGACGCGGGCGACTTCGGGATCGAGGAAGGTTGTCCACGGAATGACGCGATAATCGGCCTTGAAGCGTTTGAACTGGCCGAACAGGGCGTTCACGCTGGCAAACCACGCCTGATGGGAGGCCACGTGCGTGAACTGATAGGGGCCGGCAACATCGCCTGCGGCGTAGATGTTGGGATAGATTGTCGCGAGATATTCGTCGGTTACGACGGTCTTTTGCGTTTCGATGCCAAGTGCTTCGAGCCCATATCCCGAAAGCCGCGCCTTGCGCCCTACGGCCACGATCAGGGCATCGAAGCCAATGGCTCGTTCTTGACCTTGTGCAGAAACGATCAGTTGCCTGTCTGGGCCGTTTTCCACCCGCACCGCTTCATGGCCGGTCAGCACGGTCACGCCTGACGCTTCCTGCGCGGCGCGGGCGAGGTCGGACACGTCAGTGTCTTCGCGTGGGAGCAGGCGGTCGCCCCGCTCGATCTGAGTCACTTGCGCGCCCAGCCGGGCAAAGGCTTGCGCCAGTTCAGACCCGATGGGGCCGCCGCCCAGCACCACGATGCGCCGGGGAATTTCGTCAAGCCGCGCAAATTCCTCCCACAAGGTATCGCTGGTGAGATAGCCCGATTGCGCCAGCCCCGGCAGGTCGGGCACCAGCGGTTCGGCCCCGGCGGCGATGATGATGGAGCGCGTGGTGAGGCGCTGTGATGTACCATCCTTGCGCGCGATTTCTACCGTCCAGGGATCAATGATCCGGGCATAGCCCTGAACCACGTCAACGCCGAGGCCGGTGTAACGCTCCACGCTATCGTTGGGTTCGATGGCGGCGATCACATCGTGAATGCGGCGCATCACCGCCTTGAAGCTGAAGTGCGGGTCGGTGTTGTGTAACCCATAGTTTTCGGCATGGCGCATGGCGTGGGCAATGCGCGCGGACTTGATCAGCGCCTTGGACGGCACGCAGCCATAGTTCAGGCAATCGCCGCCCATTTTCGAGGCTTCGACCAGCGTGACTTTGGCCCGCACGGTTGCGCCGATCAGCGAGGACACGAGGCCCGCTGCACCGGCGCCGATCACCACGAGATTGCGATCAAACCGCTTTGGCTTGCTCCAGCGCGCATAGACGCGGCGGCGCTTGATGGCGGCCATCACCCATTTGCCCAGCCATGGCAGCAGGCCAAGCGCGGCAAAGGACGCCAGCAGGCCGGGCGAGGCGATGTCTGCCAGCGTGCTGATTTGCGCAAGCTGCGTGCCCGCGTTGACATAGACGACGGTGCCAAGCAGCATTCCGATCTGGCTCACCCAAAAAAAGGTCCATGTCCTGATGGGGGTCAGCCCCATCAGCAGATTGACCGCAAAGAACGGGAAAACCGGCACAAGCCGCAGCGAGAACAGATAGAACGCCCCATCGCGGGCAACGCCATCGTTGACCGGCTTCAGCCGAGCGCCAAAGCGCGCCTGCACGGCATCGCGAAACAGGTAACGGGACGCCAGAAATGCCAGCGTTGCGCCGATGGACGAGGCAAAGGAGACCAGAACTGTTCCTGTGGCCACACCAAAGATCGCGCCTGCGGCCAAGGTCATGATCGCAGCGCCGGGGATGGAAAGCGCTGTCAGCACAACGTAGACGAGACAGAACGCCGCCAGAACCTGTAGCGGGTTTGTTCGGTAGAATCCGTCAATGGTCGATTGCTGCGCCTTGAGCGCATCGAGCGTAAGATACTGCCCGAGATCGAGCAGGAACCATGCGGCAAGGCCAAGCAGAAAAATCCCGGCGATGGCAATGCGTTTCAACAGATGGCTCCTGGTTTAAGCGGCTGGCCGATTGCCTGCGGGCAACGGCATATTGGGATAACGGCGCGCTCACGCTGTGTATCGCTTTGCGAAACGCCGGTCGATCCAATCCTTTAGGACCCATGCCCAGCGTCCTGCTGAAACAAAGCGGCCCCACGATACAATGGCGCGTTTGTCGCCCGTCGCCAGCAGGTAGAGTGTGCGGCTGCGCGGCTGGTATTGGCTGAGTGGCGTTCCGTTCACGGTGGCGCGCAAGTTTGCCGCGAGAACCGGCCCTGCTTTTACAGCATGAACCCCCGACCGTTCGAGCCTTCGGTCAGTTCGGTTGATGATGTCTCCGGCGGCAAAAATTGCGGGATGGGAGGTGCTGCGCAAGTCTGCGCCGACGGCCACGAAGCCAGCCGCGTTGCAGGCAAGGCCGGATCGGGTGAGCCAGCGCGGCGCTCTGCTGCCCGTTGCGGCAATCACGCAATCAGCAGGCAGGAATGTGCCATCGGACAGGCGCAAGCCCTCTTCGGTGCCTGTGGCGCTGGCAGAGTGCACGGGAATCCCGCGTCTTTGCAGCTCCGCCAAAGCCCGCTCGTGCACGGCGTGGGCGTGGCCTGCCAGCAAGCCACTGTCCGAAGACACGAGCGATATCCGGGCGTTGGCAAACCTTTGCTGGACCGCTGCAGCCGCGCCCAGCGCAAGTTCCACCCCAGCAGCGCCGCCGCCCACTACGGCAATATTGATGGATGTAGCGCGGGCGTTTGCGTTCAGCAAAGCCGACCAACGCTCCATGAAGGTACCAACCGGTCTTACAGGCAAGAGCCTGTCGCCCAGTAGGGCGAGGCTGGAAATGTCGGTCTCGCCCCCGGTTGCCAGCGAAAGCAGATCGAATTCCACCTGATCGCCCGATGAAAGGGTCAGCCGCCGGCGATCGGGATCAAGGCCCACCACATCTGCGATTGTCAGTTTTGCCCCGGCTTTTTCAGCCAGCGGCGCCAAATCGATTTGCAGATCTTCGGCCAGATAGTGCCCTACAAGCCAGCCCGGAAGCATGCCTGAATAGGCGGTGTGGCGCGCGGACGTGATCAGCCCGCGCTCCGTATCGGGCAGGGGGTGCAATGCCCAATCTGCGAGGACCGCAAGATGGGCATGGCCGCCGCCTGCGAGGATGATGCGACGTTTCATCTAGGCATGCGATAGTCGCTGAAAGGGAGTTTGTCTTGCTTGCATCCCGGCATGATTGACGCAGGCACGCTTTCCTGCTGATTTCATGGCATGACGCTGCTCAATTCAGATATCGCCAAGCGCACCGGCCGGGCCACACGCCTTGCACGGTGGTCACTGCGCATCGCTGTTGCATCAATTGTGGTCGCCGGGGTCGGTCTGACACTGGCGCGTTATGATGTGATTGCGAAGATGACCGGGTTCCTCGCGCTGCTTGGAGGCGGTCTGGTTGCCTTCATTGCGCTGGTGCTTGGCCTTGTGAGCCTGTTTGCCGGGCGTCGCGCAGCGTGGCCAGCGCGGACAAAGGCGTGGACGGCAATGGCAATCTCGCTGGTATACGTGGGCTTTCTCGCAAGCCGCCCGCTGGTTGCAGGCGATGGTCCGGCGCTTCACGATCTTACCACTGATCTTGCTGCGCCGCCGCAGTTCGAGGTTCTGCCGCTCAGAGCCGATAACCTTGTTGGTGTCGATAAGGTTGAGAACTGGCAGCGCATTCACCGGGAGGCTTACCCCGATCTTGCTCCTGTAGTGATCGCCAAGCCGGTCGCCGTGGTGACTGCCAATGCGGTGAAGCTTGCGGAGCAGTCAGGGTGGGATGTAGCCAAGGCCGATCCGGCGCGGGGTCATGTCGAGGCGACGGCAAGCGTTTCGTACATCCGGTTCAAGGATGACGTTGTGCTGAGGATCGTCCTCACGCCTGACGGGAAGGGCAGCAGGGTGGATATGCGTTCGGTCAGCCGGGTGGGTGTCGGCGATTTGGGCGTAAACGCGCGCAGAATCAGGGAGTTTCTGGCGGCGCTGGCGGCAGCCTGATCGCAAGGCTGCAATCCTTCACGCAATCAGACCACTTCGAAACAGCTCAGCGCAAGCGGTGCAGGGGCTGTATTGGACATCCTTGTTCAATCCGTGCCCTTATAGAGCGCCTGCGCTACAGCCTTGCGCCACCCTGATACAATCCTGTCGCGATCCGGCCGAGGCATGACAGGTTCGAAGCGCCGGTCGAGAGCCCAGAGCGCTTCCAGGGTGGGCAACCCATCCCAGACGCCGGTTGCGAGGCCTGCCAGCGATGCAGCGCCAAGGGCAGTCGTTTCGACGATGCCCGGCCGTTCTACGGGGGCAATCATCACGTCGGCAAGGAACTGGCACAGCCAATCGTTTGCCGCCATCCCGCCGTCCACCCGCAGCGCGCAGGCGGCTGGGCCAATATCGGCGCGCATCGCATCAACCAGATCCATTGTCTGATAGGCCACGGCCTCTAGCGCAGCGCGGGCCAGATGCGCTGCGGTGGCATCAAGCGTCAATCCGCAGATCAGTCCGCGCGCATCCGGGTCCCAATGTGGCGCACCCATGCCGACGAAAGCGGGGACCATGTAGACTCCGTGACTGTCGGTCACACGGGTGGCCATGTCGTGCGTTTCGGAAGCGTGGGTAATGATGCGCAGGCCATCGCGGAGCCATTTCACCGCGGCTCCCGCCACGAAGATCGATCCTTCGAGCGCGTATGTGGTGATGCCGTTCAGGCGATAGGCTGGCGTCGTCAGCATGCGGTTGCGCGACATGACCGGCGTCGTGCCGATGTTCATCAGCGCAAAGCAGCCGGTGCCGTAGGTCGATTTGGTCATGCCTTGATGGAAACAACCTTGACCGAACAGCGCGGCCTGCTGATCGCCTGCCATTCCGGCAATCGGGATTTCGCGGCCAAGAATACTGGCATCGATGCAGCCGAAGATGTGGGCGTTATCGTGTACTTGGGGCAGGACGCTTGCGGGGATGTCGAACAGCTTCATCAGCGCATCATCCCAGCGCTGCTCCACGATATTGAAAAGCAAGGTGCGCCCGGCATTCGTGGGATCTGTGGCGTGAACCCTACCGCGGGTCAGGCGTGAAAGCAGAAAGCTGTCGATCGTGCCGAAAGCCAGATCACCAGCCTGCGCCATGGCTCGTGCCCCGTCCACATGATCGAGAATCCATGCAAGTTTGGTTGCGGAGAAGTAAGGATCGAGCAGCAGTCCTGTCCTTGCGGTGACGTCGGATTCTGCCCCTGCCTGTTTCAGCCGTGCGCAAAGGTCTGCAGTGCGGCGATCCTGCCAGACGATGGCGTTGTATATTGGTTTTCCGGTTGCGCGCTCCCACACCACCACGGTTTCCCGCTGGTTGGTGATGCCGATCCCGGCGATGTTCTCGACCGCGATAGCCGCCTTGCTCACAGCCTCGCGCAGCACGATGACGGTATCATTCCAGATGTCTTCGGGATCATGCTCTACCCAGCCAAGCTGCGGATAGTGTTGCGGAAATTCACGCTGGGCAACTGATACCATCCGAGCCTTGGCATCGAATACGATGCAGCGCGTGGAGGTTGTGCCCTGATCGATGGCGAGAATGAATGGAGCGGTGAACATGACGGGTCCTGTCGTGCCTAGGTCACACTGTTGTAGCGCTTGCGAAGCAGCGATGCACGATGATCAGACGCGGCATATGTAAACAGCCGCTTTGTGGCCCATCAAGGCTTCAGCCCCAACGTCCGCGCCAGATCCACCACTGCCGCAACCTGATTTCCGCGCGCACCGGCAAAGCGCAGTTGCGCTTCGGCCAGTGCGCTTTCCGATGCGGACAAAGCCTCGCGGCTGATGGCGCCGGCGCTGAACGCGACCTTGTCGCGGTTACGGGCGGCAAGAATGAGATCGACTTCGGCTTGAGCGCTGGTAAGTGCTGTTCGGGCGGCGTTGAGTGTCGCTTGGGCTGTTTCAACGTCTCCTGTCGCCTTCAACACGGTTTCGCGATAGGCGGCGAGCATTTCGCGGTTGCGCCCGCGCGCAGAGGC
>JBEQBV010000032.1:0-21794 GCA_041639635.1 Novosphingobium sp. | reverse complement strand
TGTGCGGATCGACACCGGGAGGGCGCGTGTTCCACGATTTCCTGCTTTCGCTGTGGCAGAACAGCGAGCGGGCAGGCGAAGATCCCGAATGGGAAAGCGGCGTCAACGCCGTGTTCTACGATCTTGCAGCCATGGCCATGCGTGGCGCACAACGGCCGCAGTCGGTATTCGTTGAGGATGATCTTCATGCCCGGGTAAAGGCCAAGGTCGCCGCGCATATTGCAGACCCTGCGCTCCGGACCGCATCCATCGCAGATGCTTGCCGCATATCGGTGCGGACCGTGCAGAACGTGTTCGCTGCCATGGGCACCACGCCCACCGCTTATATCCTTGAACAGCGGTTGCGCCGCGCGGCTGACCGTCTGGTCGCCCGGCCCGATGCCAGCATCACCGAAATCGCGTTCGAGCTGGGCTTCAACGACAGCGCCTATTTCACGCGGTGCTTCCGCCAGCAGTTCGGTGCCGCCCCGCGCGATTGGAGGCTCGGCCGCCCGACCAGCGAGCGCAGAACAATTTCATGAAATCAGCGGCCTGCCGCGCAGCAATTGCGCGTCAGTCCTGATCGATTTGCGCACCAGTGCAAGCAGATGATCTCGGCAGGCCGTATCAGGCTGGCGAGATCTTGAGAGTTGCCCACCAGAGTAACTCCACCATCAAGGCCAAACAGGGAGAGAAGAAGATGAAAATGGCATCAGTATCCATTGCGGCGATGGCAGCAGCCATTGCGTCGCCATCACTGGCGCAAGAACAGGCTCAGGCCGAAGAAAGCACTGGCGGCATCGCGCAGATCGTGGTGACCGCGCAGAAGCGCGCCGAAAACGTGCAGGACGTGCCTATTGCGATCACGGCCTTCACGGCATCGGCGCTGCAGGAACGCGCAGTGGGCGATGTGTCGGCCCTCTCGGGCATCACGCCAAACGTCACGCTTGATGCTTCGACGCCGTTTTCAGGCTCCAGTGCAGTGCTTGGCGCAACCATCCGCGGCATCGGCTCGTCCGACTTCGCATTCAACATCGACCCGGCCGTGGGTGTTTACCTTGACGGCGTTTACCTTGGCCGTTCCATCGGTGCGAACCAGGACTTGCTTGATGTTGAGCGCATCGAAGTTCTGAAGGGGCCGCAGGGCACGCTGTTCGGGCGCAACACCATCGGCGGTGCCATCTCCATCGTTACCCACACGCCGGGCGACGAATTCCATGTCAAGGGCGATGTCACTGTCGGTCGCTTCAACCGCGTGCAGGCGCGCGGGCTGGTTGATATCCCGTTGACCGAAGGGCTCAGCTCATCCGTGGCATTCGGCCTGCATAAGCGCGATGGCTTCCAGAAGCGTATCGCCTATCCCAATCCCGGTGCCAACGACAGCTTCACCCGTTTCCCCGCATCAGGGTACGAAAGCCGCGGTCTGCAAGGTGGCGATAATTCATGGAACCTGCGCGGCAAGCTGCGCTGGGACAATGGTGGATCGCTCCGCGCCACGGTTAGCGCTGATTACACCAACATCGATCAGGATTCGACCGCAAACACCGTGCTGGCAGTAACGCCGGTTCCCGGTCCCTTTGCTGGTCTTGCCGCCAACAACATCCCCGGCACTGCGCTGGATGTGGTGACGGGCAGCTCCGGCTTCCTGTTTGCAGGACTCTACAACTTCTGCATCGGCGCCACAGCATCTGAAATCGCCGCACGTAACGCTACCAATCTGTGCGGTCCGCGCTCAAGCGTGGATGGCTATCTGACCATCCCCGGCCTTGCCAGCCGCAACGTTGATGGCGATCCGTTCAACAACCTGCTGCCCTACGATAACCGTTGGGTAAACACGGACAAGGACGTCACCTATGCCAACGGCAACAACTTCTCGAAGTTGAAGCAGTGGGGTCTGGGCCTCAACCTTGAGTATGATCTGACCGAAAACATCATGCTCAAGTCGATCACCGCCTATCGTGAGGTTGACTTCAAAGCTGGCGTCGATCTCGACAATTCGCCGCTGCCCATGCTGCAGACGAGCTTCATCGTTGATCAATACCAGTTCAGCCAGGAATTCCAGCTGGCAGGGTCGGCCATGGACGGCGCTCTCAACTTCGTCCTCGGTGGCTATGGCTTCAAGGAAAAGGGCGACCTGCGCGACTTCGTGACATTCTCGGCAGGCCTGCTGCAGGTCGATGGTCCAGGCCAGATCGATACCGAAGCCTATGCTGGCTTTGGCCAGGTGGATTGGCGCGTGAACGATCTGATCGGTATCTCGGTCGGTGCACGCTATACCAAGGAAAACAAGCAGTACGACGGTGCTCAGGCTGACGTGAACGGCTTCAACTACAAGCTGTTCAACTGCATGGATATTAATCCCGCCACTGGCAATCCCAGCGCTGCTTGTGCATCGGCAGTCGGGTTTCCGATCCCTTCGGAGCCGTTCCGGTACTATCCGGCAACGCCGAACAAGCAGACCTTCGACGATTTCTCCTACAAGCTCGGCCTGCAACTGCATCCCACCGACGACGTCATGGCTTACGGTTCGTTCTCGCGCGGGTACAAGACCGGTGGCTGGACCACTCGTCTGTCAAACCCGCTGCCAGTCGCGCCGACCTTTGGCGAGGAAACGGCAGAAACTTTTGAAATCGGTGTGAAGTCCACGCTGCTTGACCGCAGGCTGCAATTGAACGCAGCGGCCTTCACCACCAAGTACCAGGGCATCCAGCTGAACTTCCAGCAGGGCGTTTCTCCGACCATCCAGAACGCTGGTGATGCACGCATCAAGGGCTTCGAACTGGAAATGGTCGCAGCGCCTGCCGATGGCTTCACGATTACGGCATCGGCCGGTTACATCGACGCTTACTACACCAACGTTCAGGCCCCGGCGCAGGTCGCGCCGAGCCCGTTCCAACTTGGCGTGCAGCGTGGGTCTGACCTGCCCAAGGCGCCTGAGTGGAAGTTCAACGTGGCACCGCGCTATGAAGTGGCAGTGGGCAATGGCAAGATCGTGATGCTGGCCGATTGGACCCACACCACGGGCATGCGAAACGATACCGAAGGTACGATCCTGCTGCTCCGTCCGACGACTGACATTGTCAACGCCAGCGTGCAGTATCAGGCCCCCGACAAGCAGTGGAACCTTACCGTCGGCGGCACCAACATCACCAACGAACGCTACCTGATCACCGGGCAGGCGCAGATTGCCGGAGGCCAGATCTACGGCACCTACAACCGTCCGGCAGAATGGTACGTCAGGCTCGGCTTCGAGTTCTGATGATCTGAACGGTGGCGCGGGCGGAGCGGTTCCCTTTGCATCCGTCCGCGCCACTGAACTGACTTTCAAGAATGGAAATGGGACTATGGCCGAAGCAGCACACGCCGAATTCTGGAAGGACATCAAGCCGGTAGACAAGGTGTTTCGTGAAGGCGGGCTGCCTGAAGTCTATCTGCCCAAGATCGCCGAAGGCGATGAACGATACTGGGTGCCAATCTCGGAGACGGTGTTCTCAAAACCCGTCTGGATCAGCCCCTCAAAGAATATGTGGGCCGATGTGCTGATGAGCAAGTCGGCCGGGCTGGTGAACCGCCATTACCACCCGCACCCGATCTGGGCCTACACGATCAGCGGCAAGTGGGCCTATCTGGAGCATGAATGGACCGCCACGGCAGGCGATTTCGTTTATGAAACGCCGGGCGAGAGCCACACGCTGGTCTGCTACGAACATGAAGATCCGATGAAAGTGTTCTTTGTCGTCTCTGGCCCGCTGATGTGGCTGGATGACGAAGGCAACACCGTAGGCCACTATGATGTGTTCGATTACATGAAAGCCGCGCGCGAACACTACGACAAGGTCGGCATCGGCGCGGATTATGTCGACACCCTGATCCGATAAGAGGACACCAGCCATGAACGTGATGACCGCTCCCCCTTCGAACAAGGCTGAAATCGTCGACGTGCCCTTCGCGCACAAGGATCTGGTGGCACGGCTCAGCCCCGGTGGGCGCTACATCGATGCGCAGACCGATATGGACAGCCCGTGGGTGCCCTTTGGTGATAACGCTGCGATCAAACATCTGGCCTTCGATGTGCGGCAGAACCTCTATTCCAACATTCTGTGGGTCAAAAGCCCCGGCGTGATCGGTACGCACTTCCACCGCGGCACGATCACCATGGTCTGCCTCGAAGGTAGTGTGCGGTATCTCGAATACGATTGGGTGGCTTCACCAGGCGGGCTGATCCTCGAAACGCCGGGCGAAAGCCACACTCTCGTCACCGATCATCCGCAAGGCTGCAAGCTGTTCGGGTGGATGCAGGGCCCGATCGAGTTCTACGATGAGAACGCGGTGCTGGTCGATACAGCCGACGTGTGGTGGTTCATCCATCACTACGAAACGTACTGCCGCGAAAACGGCATCGCCATCAATCCCAAGCTCTATCTCTGAGGCTCCTATGGCCACGATGACTGCGCCACCTTCGGGCGCTTACAAGATCGTCGATGTTCCTGAACTTTACGGTGATCTGATCCGCACCAAGGGCGTGGAGGGCAGCTATGTCGGCTCGTCCGAAGCGGAAAGCCCCTGGGTTCCGTTTGGCGATAATGCTGCGATCCGGCACCTTGCGTTCGATGTGCGCGAAAACGTTTATGTCAACATCCTGTGGATCAAGGGGCCGGGCGTGATCGGCACGCACAAGCACCGCGGCAAGGTGTGGGCGGTGGGGCTCGAAGGCACGTTCCGCTATCTCGAATACGATTGGGTCTGCGGCCCGGGCGATTTCATCACCGAAACGCCGGGTACCGCGCACACGCTGGTCACTGACAATCCCACCGGCATGAAGGCGCTGTTCCACATGCAGGGTGCCAACGAGTTTTTCGACGATCAGGGCAACCATGTCGAAACGCTCGACGTGTGGTGGTTCATGAATCACTACGAAAGTTACTGCAAGGAGCACGGCATAGCGATCAACCCTGCGCTCTACCGCTGAGGTCTGGGCCATGAGCGGCGAACACGCACCTGTGCCCAAACTCGCAGCCGAACTGCGCGGAACCTATCTGCGCAACACGTGGTATGTTGCGGGCTGGGCAGATGGGTTGGGCACGGAACCACAGCAGCGGACATTCCTTGAAGAGCCGGTGGCGCTGTTCCGCGATGCCCAAGGCGTTGCACAGGCGATAACTGGCCGCTGTCCACACCGCTTTGCGCCCTTGGGCCATGGGCAAGTCGTCGATGGCGCTCTGATGTGCCCTTACCATGGGTTGCGCTTCAACGGGGCAGGGCGCTGCGTCCACAATCCGCACCCAGGCGGCCAGTTGCCCGATGCGCAACTGCGGGTTTATCCATTGGTGGAGCGCCATGCGCTGCTATGGATATGGATGGGCGATGCAGACAAGGCTGACCCCGCGCTGATCCCCGATTTCGCATGGCTGTCAGACCCCAAGTGGGAGGCCGTGCGCGGGGCTACCCTCGCCGAGGGCCATTATGAGCTTTACAGCGACAACATCCTCGATCTCAGCCACGCCAACTTCGTCCACCCCGCACTGGTGGCGAGCGCCTTTACCGAAGGCGAACGCAAGTTCTGGCAGGATGGCGAAAGTGTTTTTGCCGAGTACGTGCGGCTGAACGATCAACTGTCAGTCGGCATTTCCGCCGTGATGGGCACCGAAGGCTGCCCACAGGACTTTTACGGCATGGTGCAATGGCACGCGCCCGCAGTGCTCTATTTCGATTTCCGCGCAGGCGATCCCGGCACCCCGCGTGAAGCCTGTACACTCCTGCCATCGCTTCACGCCTTCACGCCAGAAACACCTGATACGACACACTATTTCTGGGCCACAGCGCGCGATTATAAGCTGGGCGATGCAGAGTTCACCGCCGCTATGCGCGGCGCGCTGGAATTCGCGTTCGAAAAGGAAGACATGCCGATCATCCGCGATAGCCACCGGCTGATGCGCGGGGCCGACTTCTGGGACTTGCGCCCGCTGATTCTTGGCGGGGACGGTGGGGGCGTTCGCGCCCGGCGCATGTTGCAGCGTCTGATCGACCGCGAGGCGCAGCAAGGCGCTGCCTGAACATCAAAAAGCAAAAGAGGATGCCAATGGGAACGCTCGACAGGTTCGACATCAAGGGCCGCTCCGCGCTGGTCACGGGCGCAGCATCAGGCATCGGCCTCGCCTATGCCGAGGCCATGGCCGAAGCGGGTGCACTTGTGACTTTGACCGACATCGACGGTGAGGGGGCGGAACGCGAGGCGGCCCGTCTGCGCGCAGATGGGCATGAGGTCCGCGCAGACCGTGTCGACGTATCCGACTGGGACAACGTAGCCGCCGCCTTCGATGCCCACGCAGCGGCCTATGGCGGCCTCGACATCTGTTTTGCCAATGCTGGGATCGATACCGGCGCAGGCTTCTGGAACCCCGCAGGCCACCGCAATCCCGATGGGCAGGTCGATACTTACGATCACAAACGCTGGGACCGCTCGATTCAGGTCAATCTCAACGGCGTGTTCTACACGGTCAGCAATGCCGTGCGGATCATGAAGCAGGAAGGCCGCGCCAATGGCCGCACCGGCGGTTCCATCATCACCACCGCGTCCAACGCCGGGCTGGTTACCGAACCCATCGTCGGCCTGCCCTATATGCCCGCCAAGGCCGGCGTGCTGCACATGGTGCGCGCGCTTGGGCTGGAACTCGCTGAATTCCGCATCCGCATCAATGCCATCGCGCCGGGGCCATTCGTCACCAACATCGGGGGGGGCTGGCTCAAGAAAGACCCCGTCGCCCGCGCCGCATGGGACGCCATCGTGCCATTGGGATCGGTGGCTGAAACCGATCAACTGAAGCCACTGGCGCTACTGCTGGCTTCCGATGCCTCGGACTACATGACCGGTGCCCACGTGGTGATCGATGGCGGCATGATGCTGGGCAAGTACAACTAGGAGCAATCACCATGCGCGCCGCCGTCATGCAGGGCCTGCACAAACCGCTCGCCGTCGAAACAGTGGACGATCCGACGCCGGGTGAGGGTGATGTCGTGGTCAAAGTCGGCCGCTGCGGTATTTGCGGGTCAGACCTGCACATGACCGAAGACCCAGCCTATGGCCAAGGCCCAGGCTCGGTGCTCGGCCATGAATTTGCAGGCGAAGTCGTGGCCCTTGGCAAAGGCGTGGAGGGCCTGCGCACGGGCGACCTCGTCTCGGTGATCCCGCTCAAAAGCTGCGGTCAGTGCCATTCCTGCCGCACCGGCGCAGTCCAATGGTGCGACACGTTCGGCCTGCAGGGTGGTGGCTACGCCGAATACGCGCTCACCCGGCCCAACCAATGCGTGCGTCTACCCGCCAGCGCCAGCCTCGCCGATGGCGCGATTGTTGAGCCATTGGCCGTCGCGCTGCACGGCCTCGCGCTCAGCGGCATGACCATCGGCGACAAGGTGCTGGTGTTGGGCGCAGGTCCCATCGGCCTTGCTGTGGCCTTCTGGGCGCGGCGCTTTGGCGCAGGGTGCGTGGTCGTGCAGGACGTCGCCGAATGGCAGCGCGATCGTGCCCTGCAGATGGGCGCGCATGATTTCGTCGTCGATCCTGCTGACCCCATTGGCAGCGCTGAGCGCGCACTGGGCGGCAAGGCCGATGTGGTATTCGAATGCGTCGGCGTGCCCGGCTTGATCGCGCAAGCGGTTGATCAGGTGCGCAGCAACGGCACCGTGGTGCTGCTTGGCCTGTGCACGCGCCCCGATACGTTCAACAGCTTCGCCATGCTGTCAAAGCAGGTGCGGCTGATCACCTCGGCCTTCTTCACCCGGCAGGAATACGAAGCTGCGCTTGATGCGCTGGATCGCGGTGCGGTGGAGCCGCGCCTGTTGGTGACCGATACCATCGCACTCGACGCAACCCCGCACGTGTTCGAAAATCTGCGCCAGCGCACCCATCAGTGCAAGGTCCTGATCGATCCCTTCGGTTGACGTTACCGCTGCGAGGCCAGCAAAAACACAACATAACCGCGAAACTGCGGATGCGCTTTTAGCATGGCCGGAGCCGTCCATTCGCCCCCTTCAACCAGCGCCACTCGGAACGGAATGGGAAAGTCCCCCATCTTCGCAAAGTAGGCGTCGTAGCCCGCAATGGTCGTGCGCCCCTGATAGGTCTGCACCACCACCTCATCCACAACCTGCGCCAGCCCAGCCAAAGCGCGCGGATCGCCATTGGCGCTCCAATCCATCAGCCCAGTAATCGATAGCTGCGTTTGCTTCGGCAACCGCGCCTGCAGGCCTTTCAGAAACCCGGCATAGCCCTCGATCCCGCGCGTGGCCGCATCGAAATCGATTTGCAGCCCCGCCACCGCATTTCCGGCCTCTTGCCACCGCGCAAGGTCGGCCAAGATCGCCGCATAAGTGGCCTCATTCCAGTCAAGCCGCTCGGCCCGCACCACCAGCCACACCGTCCGCCCCGGCAGACGCGGCACGCCCAGCCGCAACCGCTCCAGCCGCACAGGCCCTTCGCGCCGCACCTCGCCGTCCAGAAGATAGACGGTCCTTGCCGCGATGTCGGGTGCGGGCTTAACGCCCGGCCAGACATAGATCGCATCGAAATCCGCCGCGCGCACTGTCGGGGCAGGGGGCGTCTGTTCACACCCGCCAACCAGCGCTGCAGCCAGCATCAGCGTGGCAAACCGCCTCACCAGTAAAAGCGCAGGCTCTTGGCCCATTGGCTGTTCGGATAACGCTGTTTCAGCTCGGTAAACCACGCCTTGCGCGTCTCTACCGGCACTTGCGCTGCGTCCAGTTCCTCCATCGTGCGCGAAGGACCGCTACACCCGTTATAGCCCGATGGCGCATAGCACCTGATCGCCCGATAGAGCGCATAAGCGCGCAAATCCGCAGCCGCGCCCTTGTTAGCAATAATTGCGGCATAAATTGCATCGCGTGACAGCGCACGGCCCGGAAAGCCATCCGGCCCCGCGCCCAGCACCGTCTCCCCGCCATCGGCACGGTAAAGCGCGAAATTGTCAAACCCGTTCAGCCGGTAAAAATCGCCAAGGCACAGCCGCGCCCGCGCATCTCCCGGCGTGCGAGCCAGCGTGGCTACCGTCTCGGAAAGGGCAGGGCAGGGGAACCCGTCAGACCAACGCCCCTTGCGGAACAGCCCCGCCGGAACCGCATCCTGCCGCGCGAAATCCCACAGCCCTCCATCCGTGTTCGCATCTGCTGGAACCAGCGTCAGATCGCGCCCGAAATCGGCATAGGCCCCGCGCGTCAGGTCCTTGTAGAGCAACGTAAACCGCGCCACATCGCGCTCATGCTGCGGACGCCCGGCATCTGCAGCATTGGCCCGCAGGATCGCGGGCGTTGCCACGGTTTGCAGCATGATCTCGCGGATCGAGGGGTCGGTCACCGGCGATCCTGGCGCAAAGACTTGCGCCACGCGCCCATCGCGCTGCCACCGCACCGCAAGGCCAAGTTCCGCCAATGGCCGCTGGTAAAGCGGGCTCGCTCCACCAATCA
This sequence comes from Novosphingobium sp., assembly GCA_041639635.1. Taxonomy (GTDB): domain Bacteria; phylum Pseudomonadota; class Alphaproteobacteria; order Sphingomonadales; family Sphingomonadaceae; genus Novosphingobium. Next base: position 12,338 of record JBEQBV010000032.1, on the reverse strand, counting down.
ACTCGTGCCAGAAACCGGCTTCATTGGGATCGCGCAACCGGCTTAACGCCATCCCGCGTACCATCTGACGGCTGAACGCCAGCGGCGTATAGCTTGGCTGCCGCGCCGCATCGGGCAGGATCGAAAGGATCGGCTTGGGGTCTTCCCCGGCATAGGCAATCCGGCTCGCCTCCAGTAGGCCGAACAGGTCCGGATGCTTGGCAAATTGCGCTTTCTGCTCAGCCAGATCAGACGCAGTCAGGCCGATGGTGTCATCGCTCGCCGTGCGCATCTGTTTCAGATTGGCCGCCGCTAAAAGCAGCGGAGCTTTGCCCTGCGCCGCAATCACCTTGGCGGCATCGGGCCGCTCCAGCAGCTTGATGTCGATTTCCTCGGCCAGATCGGCGGCTGCCTCTTGCGATCCCGGAGTGCTCACCAGCATCGCCTCGTAGGTGCCAACCAGCGCATCCGTATCGCCGCCCAGCCACGCCACGCGCCGCTTCAGGCCATAGGCTGATGCCGAATAGCGCCCGGAAGGATAGGCCTTAAGATATGCGGCAATGCCATCTCGCGCCTGCGCCAGCGCTGCCTTGTCGATCTTTTCCGGCCCGGCGAAATCACCCCATTCGTCCACCGCCGGAACGATTGCCGCGCGCAGGCCGATGCGGATGGGCATATAGCTGGCTGTCTCTGCCACCCACTTTGCGTCCGCCTTGTTCAGTGCAGCAAAGCTTTGCGTTGCTGCAGCATAATCACCTTTGTGAAAGGCATCGGCAGCCTTCAGATAGGCTAGGTATTCGCGCCCCGGCTTGCTGGCAAAGGCTGCATCGTTCCACTGCCCATCGTTGCAACCCGTAGTCTCACGCAGCGCTGCCAGCGCCGTGCGCTCCCCTGCGACAAGCCCCGGTTCCGCCGTGACCGCTGCCAGAAAAGCAGGACTGCCATTCACCGCTGCTTCGCACGCTTGAGCCGGATCGTCGGGCATTTCTGCCACGGCCACCTCCGGCCACAACGCCGATCGCAACCCTGTCCATGACATGAAAGCCCGGCCAAACTGCGGGTCGTTCACATCAACCGGTGGCAGCGGCGTCGGGTCTTCGGCCACATGCAGGCTGCGCATCAGCATCAGCAGGTTGATGCGGGTGTCGTTGCCCGGGCTGATCATCGCCCGCCCGGCGCAGTCATAATCACCCGCCGCCACTTGCCATCCGGGCGCGCAGGATGAATCGGCGCAGGCCCAAACAGCCGTGCCTATCCCTGCCGTTGCCAATGCAACTACGCCTGCCGTGCGAATCCAGTACCTTGCCGTTTTCATTTGCAAAGCCTGCGCACGGAGTAGCGATCAGGCAATGACAAATGTCACGCGATCAATCGGCAATCCACAAGTTGTGGCTATCGATCATCAGGCAGTTGATCGCCCGGTTCGCTTCGGCGCGGGCTAGCGCCTCGGTACGGAAGGCCGTATGTGTGAGCCGTTCGGCCTGCAAAACGTCAGCCAGATCAATCGCCCCCAACTGGTGCCCGCGCCGCGTCTTGGAAAGCGCCGCCATCTGCGCGTTCAGGGCATCGCGCGCCTGCTGCCAGGTCTGCAGTGCCGAATGTGCCCGCGTTACGTCGCGCGATGCCATTTCCTGCACGTCGAGCCGCACTGCCGCAAGCTCAGCCGCAGCCGCCTGTCCTTGCGATGCTGCGATATCGGCCTGTGCGCGGCGGTTGGCTCCGCCAATCGGCATGGAAAACACCAGACCGCCGCCGCGCTCGCGTCCGCCCTGTTCGCTGAACAGGCGCACGCCAAAGCTGGGATCGGCCATCCGGTCCTTCCGCGCGCGATCCGCCAAGGCAGCAAAGCGGCTGCTTTGCGCGCTGGCTGCGCCAATCTCATGGCTGCGCTCGATTACTTGCGCGGCCATCGCCTCAAAGCTTGATGATGGCACTTGCGGCTGCGGTGGCTCCGGCGCTTCCACAGGCAACGGCAATCCGGGGAAGCGCGCCTTCAGCCGTGCCAGCGCCAGTTCGGCTCGCCCGCGCGATTGCGCTGCCACTGTGCGCGCTTCTCCTAGCGCGGCTTGCGTCTGATCGCCATCCAGTGTGGCCATGTCGCGCAGTTCCACGCGCCGAGCGATGGCCGCAAGGGTTGCCTCATAATTGATCACGCTTTGGGCATCCACGCGCGCCTCGGCGCTCGCCCCAAGCCAGTCCCACCACAGATCGTTCAGCAGGGTTGCGGCCTGATGGCGCGCATCTTCTGCATGGTTTTCTGCTGCAACGATGCCGAATTCGCCCGCCTCACGGTCCAGCTTTGCCTTGCCGGGAAGCCGGATCGGGTGGGAAAGCTGCGCATCGTATTCGGGCACGGTGCCAAGTCCTTGCACATCGCGGCGCATGTGGCTGGCCTGAAAATTGAACTCGTTGCCACCGGTGCGCAAGCTGCGTGCCTCGGCCTTTGCCGCCTCCACCCGCGCTTCTGCGGCTTGCACCAGCGGATGGGCATCGATGGCTTCACGCACCGCAGTTTCCGGCGGCAGCGCGCTTTGCGCCATGGCCGGGGCAGCCACACCAAGCAGCAGAGCGGCTAGCAAAAAACGGGCCTTCATGCGCCTTCTCCCGCAGCCTGAAGCCGGTCGCCTGCAGCACGCTCTTCGTCGCTTTCGCCAAAGCGCTCGTACAGGATCGGCAGCAGGATCAGCGTCAGTAGCGTTGCCGTGACCAGCCCGCCGATCACCACAATGGCCAGCGGTTTCTGGATTTCGGATCCCGGCCCGCTGGCAAAGAGCAGCGGCACAAGGCCAAAGGCGGCAATGCTCGCCGTCATCAGCACGGGCCGCAGCCGTCGGGCGGCACCGGTGCGCACCGCATCGTGCAATGACATCCCACTTTCGCGCAACTGGCGGAAATAGCTGACCATGACGAGGCCATTGAGCACGGCAATGCCAAGCAGCGCGATGAAGCCGACAGAGGCTGGGACCGAAAGGTACTCACCCGAAACTGCCAGCGCCACCATGCCGCCCACCGCTGCAAACGGAATGTTGACCAGGATCAGCAGCGAAGATCGGACCGACCGCAGTGTCAGGTAAAGCACCACGAAGATCAGCAGCACCGCAATCGGCAGCACGATCATCAGGCGTGCCGATGCGCGCTGCTGGTTCTCGAACTGCCCGCCCCAGACAATCCGGTAACCCTGCGGCAAGGGCACATTGGCTGCGATGTCGGCCTTGGCCTCGTTCACGTAACCCACCAGATCGCGCCCCGAAACGAACGCCTGCACAAGTGCGAAGCGCGATCCGTTTTCATGCTCAAGCTTTACCGGGCCTTCCACGCGGTTCACCGTCGATACGTCGCTGGCGCGCACCAGTTGGCCCGATGGGCTGCGATATACCTGATCGGCAAAGGCTTGCTCGCCCATGCCATCCCCGCCATTGCCGCGGATCACCACCGGCACGCGGCGCACGCCATCGGCAACAACGCCTGCGCGCACGCCTTCTACATTGGCGCGCATCATATCCTGCAGCATGTCCACCGGAATGCCCGCGCGGCCTGCAGCCGTCCGGTCTATGTCGATCTGCAAATAATCCACGCTGTCGTTGGCCACCGTGATCGCCTCGCTGGTGCCATCGATGGTTTCCAGCCGCTTCTGGATGTCTCCCGCCAGCCGTGAAAGCTCCTTCAGATCCGGCCCGAACAGCTTGATCGCCAGATCGCCGCGCGCGCCGGTCAACATTTCCGACACGCGCATTTCAATGGGCTGGGTAAAGCTTGGTTCGATTCCGGGCATGTCGTGCAGCGCGATGCGGATTTGCTCGACCAGCCAGTCCTTGTCCTGCACCCGCCATTCACTGCGGGGCTTTAACTGCACAAAGCTGTCGGTCTCGTTCGGGCTCATCGGATCAAGGCCCAGCTCGTCGCTGCCAACGCGCGCGATCACGCCGGTCACTTCGGGCACCTTTTCCATCAGCAATCGCTGCACGCGCAGATCGCCCGCGACGCTTGCTTCCAGATTGATGCTCGGCAACTTGGCCAACTGCACCAGCGTAGCGCCTTCATCCATCGTCGGCAGAAATGTCTTGCCAGTCACGCTGTAGGCCAGCCCAGCTACCAGCAGCGATCCGCCTGCAATGAAGCTCACGGTGCGTCGGTTGCCAAAGGCCCATTCCAGCGCGCGGGCATGAGCCGGAGCGACCTTGCGCATAAGCCACGGCTCGCCATGCGCCTCTTGCTGGCGCAGCACGAAATAGGCCAGCGCCGGGACGAACGTCAGCGAAAGCACCAGCGCCGAAAGCAGCGCCAGCACGATGGTCAGCGCTACGGGTGAGAACAGCTTGCCCTCCAGCCCTTCCAGCGTCAGCAGCGGCATGAACACCAGCGCGATGATCAGCAGGCCCGAAGCGACCGGCACGGCAACTTCCGCCGTGGCAACGAACACCGCGTGCAGCTTTCCGCCCGAACGGTGCTTCGGATCGGACAGCCGCTCGACCACGTTCTCAACCACCACCACTGCGCCATCCACCAGAATGCCTACGGCAATGGCAAGGCCGCCAAGGCTCATCAGATTGGCGGTTAGGCCGATAGAGCGCATGAAGATGAACGTCAGCAGCGCCGCCATGGGCAAGGCCACCGCCACGATCACCGAGGCGCGCACGTCGCCCAAAAACAGCAGCAGCAGCACGACCACGAGGATCGTCGCCTCGATCAGCGCCTTTTCCACCGTGCCCACCGCGCTTTCGATCAGGTCTGACCGGTCATAGAACACGTTCACCGTCATGCCCTTGGGCAGGCTCGGCTTGATCTCTTCCAGCCGCGCTTTCACGCCGTCGACGACCTTGGAGGCATCGGCCCCGCGCAGCGCGATGACAAGTCCTTGCACTGCCTCGCCCTGTCCGTTGCGCGTCACCGCGCCATAGCGGGTCAGGCTGCCCATGCCGACGCTCGCCACATCGCCCACGCGCAGCACGGTGCCCTCCTGCGTGCGCACCACGACAGAGGACAGATCCTCTAGCGAGGTAATCGCCCCCACTGCGCGCACGATCAGCGCTTCCTCGCCCGCTTTCAGGCGGCCTGCGCCATCGTTGCGGTTGCTACCTTCGATGGCCGTGCGCAAGTCTTCCACGGTAAGTCCGGCTGAGGCGAGCGCCGCATTGTCGGGCCGCACTTCGAACGTTTCCACGAAGCCGCCCAGCGCATTCACATCAGCGACGCCCGGCACGGTGCGCAGGGCAGGGCGCACGATCCAGTCCAGCACACGGCGTTTCTCGGCAAGGCTCTGCGGCCCTTCCAGCGTGAACATCACCATGTCGGACAGCGGCGTCGAAATCGGCGCCATGCCGCCGTCCACGGTTGCGGGCAGATCGCCCGAGGCATTGGCCAGCCGCTCTGCCACCTGGCTGCGCGCCCAGTAGATATCGGTGCCATCCTTGAAATCGATGGTAATGTCGGCAATCGCATATTTGGCCACAGACCGCAGGTTCGCCTGATCGGGAATGCCCAGCATTTCCATCTCGATCGGCGTAATCACCCGGCTTTCCACCTCTTCGGGCGTCATGCCGGGGGCCTTCAGGATGATCTTGACCTGCGTGGAGCTGATGTCCGGGAAGGCATCGATCGGCAGGTTGACGAAGGACCACGCGCCCCACCCGGCCAGCACCAGCGCTAGCCCCAGTACGGCGATACGGGCGGCCAGCGCCTTTTCGACAAGCTTGGCCAGCATCTTATTCGCCGCCCAGCAGCACTTTGAGTTCGGCAAGGCCGCTCGTCGCCACGCGCTCACTGGCCTTGACCCCGGCCGACAGCGTCACCTGATCGCTCCCGCGCCCGGCCACTGTCACCTCGCGCTTGGCAAAGCCCTTTGGCGTGGCCACGAACACCACATCCTTGCCGCCAATCTGGATCAGGGCCGCAGCCGGAACGCCCACACCCGCCACCGCTTGGCTGCCTTTCAGCACCACGGAAACGCCCCTGCCACTCACTAGCGCAGGTGCTCCCTTGACCCTTGCCTTAGCAACCAGCGCCCGCGTTTCCTGATCGATCGAGCTGCCAACCGACACGATCTCGCCCTCAACCGGCACCTCCCCGCTGTCAGTCAGAGCAATGGCCATGCCGGGCCGCACTTGCCCTGCCAGCCGCTCGGGGATCTGCAGGTCGATCATGAAGCTTGCCGTGTTCTCGATCACGAAAGGTGCGGTCAGCCCGTCCACCGGCCCACCCGTCTGCACTGCCACCGCGGAAACCTTGCCGCTGATCGGCGCGCGCAGAGTCATTTCTCCGCCAGCGCTGGCACCCGTCTGGTTCAGGATGCGACGGTTTTCGCTCACCGCCACTTCCGCCTCGCGCAAGGCCGCGCGCGCTTCATCCGCACGGCTGCCGGCGATGATGCCTTCCTTGGCCAGCTGCGCCGTGCGTGCCGCATTGGCCCGCGCCACCGCCAGCTGCGCCTCGCCCCGCGCAAGCGAAGCCCCATATTGCACCGGCTCGATAGATCGCACCACGGCCAGCGCCTGCCCCCGGGTCACCGCCTCTCCGTTGACCACGAACACCCGCAGCACCGTCCCGCCGAACGGCGCGGTCACCGCCACGCGCGCTTCGGGCGGCAGCGTCACCACACCCGGCACAACGCCAAGCTCTGCCGAACTCGCCGCGCTGGCCACCGCCGTGGTCACACCCATACGCTTGATCTGTTCAGGCGTAAGCTCACCGCCGGGAGCTACCGCTCCTGCCTCTTCCGTCGCGGCTTCACCCGCGTCGTTCGATGAAGCCCACCAGCCTAGCCCGCCCAGCAAAATCGCTGCGAAAGCTGCGCCACCAATGATCGTGTTCCGTTCCATGGGCCGGTGCATCGCAAGCGAAGCTGACATAAGCCTGACAATCTGTCAGGGTCGCGTCAGCTTTGTTTGCCATCACTCGGCTCTCGAACGAAAGGGACACGCCAACCCCCATGCGCCTGCTGCTGGTCGAAGACGATGCCGAACTGGGCCGACGCTTGTCAGAGCGTCTCGGCGCGGTCGGCATGGCCGTCGACTGGGTGCAGACCGCCGAATCTGCGCGCGACTGGCCGGACCTTGCCGAAACCGCTGCCGTCATCCTCGATCTCGATCTTGGCCTGCCCGATGGCGATGGCCTCGATTTGCTCCGCCACTGGCGCGCAAGTGGTGAAGTGGTTCCTATCCTTATCCTCACCGCGCGCGGCAACTGGCGCGACAAGGTTGAAGGGCTGAACAGTGGAGCCGATGATTTCCTCGTCAAACCCGTCCGGTTCGAGGAACTGCTGGCCCGCCTGCACGCGCTCTGGCGGCGGGGCAGGGGGCAGGCACCCGCCACGATTGCCGCCGGGAATCTCGCGCTCGATCCGCAGGCCCGCACCGCCACACTGGCCGGGCAACCGCTCGATCTCAGCCGCAAGGAATTTGCACTGCTCCACCTTTTCTTGCGCCGCCCCGGCCACGTGATTTCACAGGATATGATCCTCGAACAGCTCTATGCGCTCGAAGCCGAACGCGATCGCAACGCGGTGGAGGCGCACGTCAGCCGCCTGCGCCGCAAGATCGGGCGCGATGCCATCCGCACCGTGCGTGGCCTTGGCTACAGGCTGGAGGTTTAAACTGTGCGGATTACCTCTCTCAGAGGCCGCTTCCTGTTGTCGATCCTGCTCTGGGTCGCGCTCGGCATCGGCGCGATCTGGTATTCCTCGGTGCGGCTGTTCACCACTCACGTGGAAGACCAGTATCACGAAGAACTCGAAGTCCACGTGCGCGAACTTGGCGGCTTGACCGAACTTGACGCCCAGGGCCGCCCCCATCTCACTCGCCCGCTGTCCGATCCGCGCTATGCCCAGCCGCTCTCAGGCTTCTACTGGCAGATCACGCGCCCCGGCTTTGGCGAGCTAAAGTCCCCATCGATGACGCAGGGCGAACTGGATTACGATATCGCCCATTCGCCCAAGATCCTGCACCGCGTGGAAAACGGCCCCACCGGCCCTACTATCGTCTACGGCTTCCTGCGCGATGCCCCCGGCGGCGCACCGGTCCATTTCGTGATCGCCACCGATGAACGCCACCTGCAGCGCATCATCAGCGCTTTCACCCGCGAACTCACGGTCTGGCTGGCCTTGTTGGCACTGGCGCTGCTTGCCAGCGGGGTTGCCATCATCACGCTCGGCTTTCGGCCGTTCAGCCGCCTGACCGCAGCGATCGATGCCCTGCGCAAAGGTGATGAGCGCCGCATCGCTGGCCACTATCCTGACGAAATTCAGGCCATCGTCACCGATCTCAACGCCTATGTCGATCGCAATGCCGAAATCGTCGAACGCGGGCGGGTTCAGGCCAGTTCGCTCGCCCATTCGCTGCGCACGCCTCTGGCCGTAGTGACCGACGAGGCCGAATTGCTGCTCGAAGCAGGGCAGGGTGATGCCGCGCGTGTGTTCCTCGATCAGTCCAGCCGGATGCAGCGTCAGATCGATTACCATCTGGCCCGCGTCCGCTCGGGTGGTTCAAAGGCTGGCTTGGCACCCCGCGCGCGACTTGACGATATCGTTCCCCCGCTGCTCGAAGCCATGCGGCGCTGTCATCCGACCATTTCTTTCGATGCCCGATACCCCACTGGCCAATCCGTGCCGATGGATGCCGACGATTTGAGCGAGACACTTTCCAACCTGCTCGACAATGCAGGCAAATGGGCGAAAAGCTGCGTGCACATAGAAGCGCACGAGGTAGGCGGTGAGCATCGCATCGAAGTGCACGACGATGGCCCCGGCATCGATCCGGATCAGCGCCTAGCCGTATTTGACATCGGCCACAGCAATGATTCCGCCAACAGCGGTTCAGGTCTGGGTCTGTCCATCTCGCGCGCCATTGCCCACGATTATGGCGGCGATCTGACCCTTGCCGAAGGTGCACGGGGCGGCCTCAAGGCAATCATCTCGCTGCCATAGCGCCCTACCGTGCACAGGTGTGCGGTACGCAAACCTTCGCATTACGTTTCTCTACGAATCTTCAGCAACTTATGCTAAACAATCGTCCATGCCGGAACGCTCACAACCCGTGATCGATGAACAGCGCCTGCGCGAAATCGCAGCAAAACTGCGTCAGACATTCTCCATACCCGATCAGCCTGACATTACCCTTTCCGATCTTACACTTGCGCTCGATTCTCCTGAGCTTTCCGCCATCCTGTTGGAAATCCGTTCATTGCGCGAACAGGAGCTTGTCCGCCTCGAACGCCTGCTGTCGCAGATCGTCGCAAACGATCCGTAAATTACGCAGGCTTGCTGACCAGGCCAGAACCGGAATCAACGAACCGCCCGTTCACCCCATCGTCGATCCGGACTTGATCCGGGCCTTGGCTTTCTTTGGGGGCACAGCGCTTAGAGCACTTTCCGACCAATCTGGGTCACCGTGACGGAGCCAAAACTTTATTCATAAATTTGGGAAATGGTGCCGGCTAGAGGATTCGAACCCCTGGCCCCCTGATTACAAATCAGGTGCTCTACCAACTGAGCTAAGCCGGCTCACGCATTGCGTGGAAAGCGCCTTAGCTTCACAGATCACACTTCACAAGGCCCCGCTTGGCGGGCCCCCGCTAAACGTACCCCGCTTAAAGGTCCCCGGCTTATAGAGCGCCAAATGTCCACCCTTCGGTCCGGGCGATCTCGCTGGTCATTTCATGCGGTTGCCAAAGCTGTGGGTCGTGCGCGGCAATGCGTAGCCATGCGGCGGTCAGCACCGCATCACAGGTATGGTCATCCAGCGGCCCTGCCAGCCCTGATGGGGCGCAGTCCAGCGCCAGCAGTGCCGCATCCAGTTCTGCCGCAGATCGCATCTTTGATCGGTTCGCGGTGCGGCCGGCAGCCATGGCGGCAATGGTCGTATAAATCTCGCAAACGACCGGGCCTTGCGCCGCCCAATCATCCACCGGCCAGACGGAAACCGCACCGCCCAGACGGTGCAGCATCCGCATGCCGGAAAGGCTTGATTTGCCCACTTGCGCCGCACCCACCAGATTGAAGTTGGAATAAGGTTTGCACCCCAACCGTCGCTGCGCCGCTTCGGTCACGCGAAAGCGGCCCATGCCTCCGCCAAACTCGCTCCCCTCGCGCCCGCCATGCCGCCGGAACCAAGCGCATAGCTCGGGATGATCGACAAGAGCCGACACGCCCAGATGCTGCTCATCTGCACAGATCGCATCGATCAGCGACCATAGCTCGCGCGCGTTGGTCGGGCTTTGCGGCCAGCCGGGAAAGAATCCGCCCCGGTCAGCAAAGGGCAGTGAAATGCCAAGGTCCATGCCCACCAGCGCATCATCGGGCAAGTCGTCGCGCAGCCACGCCAGCACGTCTTCGCGTGACCAGCGATGGCCTGGCCGCACGATCTGCGGCGCAGCCTTGCCGCGCGTGGCCATGGCAACGGCAATGCCCTTGTGCCGCTCGCCCGCAGCCCCCGACCAGTCGATGGCCACGAAATGGCCGAAGCGGTTGGGATTCATGCGCGGATCATTCCCCGCCGCGCTCGCGCCGCTTGCGGTCCCACCATTCGAGGCGCTTCATCACCTCGCGCTCGAAGCCACGCTCCACCGGCGCATAATAGGTTTGCGGCTGCATCCCTTCTGGCCAATAGTTTGCACCTGAAAACCCGCCATCGGCATCGTGGTCGTATTCATAGCCCTTGCCATAGCCGATGTCCTTCATCAGCTTGGTCGGCGCATTCAGGATATTGGCAGGTGGCATCAGCGATCCGGTTTCGCGCGCCGATTTCCACGCCGCCTTGTGCGCCACATAGGCCGCGTTCGATTTGGGTGCAGTGGCGATATAAAGCAGCGCTTGGACGATCGCCAGTTCGCCCTCCGGGCTTCCCAGAAATTCATAGGCATCCTTGGCGGCAAGGCACTGCACCAGCGCTTGCGGATCAGCCATGCCGATGTCCTCCACGGCCATTCGCACCAGCCGCCTAAGCACGTAAAGTGGTTCCTCGCCTGCCACCAGCATCCGCGCCATGTAGTAGAGCGCCGCTTGGGGATCGGACCCGCGCACCGCCTTGTGCAGCGCAGAAATCAGGTTGTAATGCCCCTCGCGGTCCTTGTCGTAGACAGCCACGCGCCGCATCAGGAACTTGCCCAGCGCTTCGGGATCGAGCGGCGCGGGCAGGGATACGTCGAACAGCATTTCCGTCTGATTGAGCAAAAACCGTCCGTCGCCATCCGCTGATGCGACCAGCGCCTCGCGCGCGGACGGGGTGAGGGGGAGGCGCAGGCCGGTGATCTCCTCGGCCCGGTCGAGCAGAGTGCCCAGTGCCGTTGCGTCCAGCCGATGCAGGATCAGCACCTGTGCGCGGCTGAGCAGCGCGGCGTTAAGCGCAAAACTGGGGTTTTCGGTCGTCGCACCGACCAGCGTCACCGTGCCATTTTCGACGAATGGCAAGAAGCCATCCTGCTGCGCGCGGTTGAACCGGTGGATTTCGTCCACGAAAAGCAGCGTGCGCCGTCCGGCCAGCGCCATAGCCTCGGCTTCGGCAAAGGCCTTCTTCAGGTCCGCCACGCCGGAAAACACTGCGCTGATGGCGACATAGCGCATGCCTACCGCCTCGGCGAGCAGGCGCGCGATGCTGGTCTTGCCTGTTCCGGGCGGTCCCCACAGGATCATCGATGTCAGCTTGCCCGCCGCCACCATGCGCCCGATCGCGCCGTCAGGCCCGGTCAAATGGTCCTGCCCGATGACCTCGCCAAGGTCGCGCGGGCGCAGCCGATCCGCCAGCGGTGCCTTTGCGCTCGCCTCGGGCGGCGGTCGGTCCTGCGGAGGAGGGGCAAACAGGTCAGCCATCGCTGCCGAGATAGGGCGCTTGCAAATAAATTGCACCAGCCTCTTGCACAGTTCCCTTAAAGATATATCTTAGACGCATCATGAAAGGATATGAACACATGAAATTCGCACATGGAGGCCACGGACGTGGCCGAGACGCCATCAAGATGATGGCCATGATGGGCGGTCGCTTCGGCGGACCACGCGGTGGGGGCGGCCCGTTTGGTGAAGATGGCCCGTTTGGCGGCAGAGGAGGTCGCGGTGGCGGTCGTCGCGGTGGGCGCATGTTCGCAGGCGGTGAACTGCGCCTGCTCCTGCTCCACCTCGTCGCCGAACAGCCGCGCCACGGATACGATCTGATCCGGGCTGTCGGGGATCTGGCGGGTGGTGAATATGCCCCTAGCCCCGGCGTGGTCTACCCGACGCTGAACCTGCTGGTCGATGAAGGTCTGATCGCCGAAGAGGCCGACGCCAGCCCGCGCAAGGCCTTCGCCGTCACCGATGCTGGCCGCGCCGAACTGGCCGGAAAGGACGCCGAACTCGAAGCCATCCTTACTCGCCTCAAAGCCTTGGGCGATCAGCG
>JBEQBV010000031.1:0-22115 GCA_041639635.1 Novosphingobium sp. | reverse complement strand
CATCATAGAACGCGCGTGTGGCATCGGCGCTTTCGTCGGCGCCTGCATTCATGTGCTGGAACAGCTTGTAATGGCTCATCATATGGCTGGCCATGTTCATCGACATGAAGCTGGCCAGTTGCACAAAACCCGGATAGACGCGCCGCCCCTCGCCCGGATAATTCGCGGGCACGGTGGTGATCACGTTGTGCTTGAACCATACGTGCGGCTTGGTGATGGCGTGATCGTTGACCGCAGTCGGGCTTTCGCGCGTATCGATTGGCCCGCCCATCATGGTCAGCGTGACCGGACGGCAGGGGTGCTTGTTCGCGCCCATAATCGCGGTGGCCGCAAGCGCCGGCACGGATGGCTGGCACACGGCCATCATGTGTGCGCCTTCTCCGATATGCTCAAGGAAACCGATCAGATAATCGATATAGTCGTCAAGATCGAACACGCCTTCGGCCATGGGAACGTATTTCGCATCGGCCCAATCCGTGATGTAGACCACGCAACGTTCCAGCATCCGCTCCACCGTGCCGCGCAGCAGCGTGGCAAAGTGGCCGCTCATCGGCGCTACGATCAGCAGGCGCGGCGCATTCTTGGGCAGGCCATCGTGCGTGAACATCTTCAGATCGCCGAAGGGGCGCGTAATGACGGTCGTCTCTTTCACCGCGTGCGCCGTACCATCGACATGGATCACCTTGATCCCGAAAGCAGGCTTTCCGCGCGGCGCTGCAGCATGGGCAAACACGTCGAGCGCGTTGGCCAGCGTCTGCGATTGGCCCATCCCCGCCCAAGGATTGCGCGGATCGGTAAGCGCGTCGGCCATCATCGAGGCCCAGGCACTGCTCGCATTCATCAGCGAGCGCTGGATTTCATAAGCTTTGTACAGCACTGCGAACACCTTTTTGGTTGTTGCCCGCCACCGGCAACTAGAACCGGCGGCAAGAGTCGTTAGGAGCAGATTGCCCCGATTCGCCAACTTGTGCAACGCAACAAAGGTCCGGTCAGGTTAACACCACACCAATGCCCCCTTTCGGCATGGCGTGGCTTGGGCTAGGCGAGGCGCATGGACGAGCAGACCCCGCAGGTAGACGCGCAGATCGAAACGCCAGCGCAAGCGGCCCCCAAGGCGAAAAGCCTTGGCCCGCTGCGCATGATCTGGGACGAGGCCGCGCGATATCCGGGCCGCGTCGCCGCCGCCACAGCCGCCCTCGTCGTTACCTCGGCGGCCACTCTGGCCATTCCGTCCGGGTTCAAGCTGATCATTGACAAAGGCTTTGCTGCCGGAGCCGATGTCGATCAACTGGGCCGCTGGTTCCAGTATCTGCTGCTGATCGTGCTGGTTCTGGCCATCGGCACGGCCTGCCGGTTCTATTTCGTGTCATGGCTGGGCGAGCGGGTGGTGGCCGATGTGCGGCTGAAAGTGCAGGCCAACCTGCTGCGGCTGCCTCCGTCGTTTTTTGAAACGAACAGCCCCAAGGAAATCGCCTCGCGTATGACATCGGACACGGCGGTGATCGAACAGGTCGTGGGCACCACCGTTTCGGTCGCGCTGCGCAACACCATCACCGCCATCGGCGGCATCGGCTACCTGCTTTATCTTGCACCCCGGCTGACGGTGATCCTGCTGGTCGCCATCCTGTTCATTGTCGTGCCGATCGTGTTCATCGGCCGCCGGTTGCGCAATGTTTCCCGCTCCAGTCAGGATCGCGTGGCGGGCATCGGCGTGATCGTGTCCGAAGTGCTCGGTGCGATGAAGATCGTGCAGGCCTTCGGGCAGGAAAGGCGCGAACTCGAACGCTTCGGCGAAAAGGTGGAGGCCACGTTCCAGACGGCGCTGCGCCGCATCTCGATCCGCGCCGGAATGACCGCAATCGTCATCCTGCTGATCTTCGGCGGCATCACCATGCTGGTCTGGGAAGGCGCGATTGGCGTGGCCAACGGCACGATCAGCGGCGGCACGATCTTTGCCATCGTGATCACTGCGGGCCTCGTGGCCGGTGCCCTTGGCGCGCTGTCCGAAGTCTATGGCGATCTGCTGCGCGGTGCAGGCGCCGCGGGACGCCTTAACGAACTTCTGCGCGAAGAGCCGGACATTGCATCGCCTGTCCGCCCCACTGCGCTGCCGGTGCCGCCACGCGGCCAGCTGGCGTTCCAGAACGTTGCCTTCCGCTATCCTTCGCGCCCCGAAGTGCTGGCGCTCAATGATTTCTCGCTCACGGTCGAACCGGGCGAAACCGTGGCCATCGTCGGCCCCTCCGGCGCGGGCAAGTCCACGCTGTTCCTCCTAGCCCAACGGTTTTATGATCCGCACGGCGGCACCGTGCGCATAGATGGCGTGCCGCTGACCAGTGCCGACCCGGCTGAAATCCGCGCCCGCACCGCACTGGTCCCACAGGACGCCACGCTGTTCGCTGCCTCGGCGCGGGACAACTTGCGCTATGGCAACTGGAGCGCGACTGACGAAGCCATCTGGGAAGCCGCCCGCGCCGCCAATGCCGAACAGTTCCTGCGCGATCTGCCACAGGGTCTCGACACGTTCCTCGGCGAAGATGGCGCACGCCTTTCTGGCGGTCAGCGTCAGCGCATCGCCATCGCCCGCGCCGTCCTGCGCAATTCACCGATCCTGCTGCTTGATGAAGCCACCAGCGCACTGGATGCCGAAAGCGAACGATTGGTTCAGGACGCGCTCGACCGGTTGATGCAAGACCGCACCACGCTGGTCATCGCGCACCGCCTTGCCACGATCCGCGCAGCGGACCGCATCGTGGTGATGGACGGAGGCCGGATCGTCGAACAGGGCACCCACGCCAGCCTGACTGCAGCTGACGGCCTCTATGCCCGGCTTGCCCGTCTCCAATTCGATGGGATAGCAGCCTGACACCTTGACTTGATGCTGCATTGCGGCAAACCCCCGGAGCATCATGGACTCTATCGTTACCGCCATCCTGCTCGGCATCGTCGAGGGCCTTACCGAGTTTCTCCCGGTATCCTCCACCGGCCACCTGATCCTCGCGACTGAGCTGTTCGGCTTCGATGCCCATCAGTGGGCGATGTTCAACGTGGTGATCCAGCTGGGCGCGATCCTTGCCGTGGTGGTCCAATACTGGCGCACGTTCTGGGCGGTCGGTATGGGCCTGCTGCGGCTTGAACCCATCAGCTTGCGCTTTCTGCGCAATCTGCTGGCCGCGTTCATTCCGTCCGCCATTCTCGGCCTTGCGCTCAAGGACTATATCGATGTGCTGCTCGGCAGCCCTTCGGTGGTTGGCTGGGCGCTGGTGATCGGTGGCATCGCCATTCTGGTAATCGAAAAATATGCCAAGCCGGGGGAATTGACCGGCATCGGCCAGCTTCCGCTCAGCCAGGCGCTCGGCGTTGGCCTTGTCCAATGCCTTTCGATGGTGCCGGGCGTAAGCCGTTCAGGCGCGACCATCATGGGCGCACTGGCGATGGGGATCGAACGGCGGACAGCGGCAGAATTCAGTTTCTTTCTCGCCATCCCGACCATGCTGGGCGCAACCACGCTCGAACTGCTGGACAACCGCGAAGCGATTGCGTCCGGCACGCTTGGTTCGGGTGGCGTGGGCTGGACGGAGATTGCGGTTGGCTTCCTCGTCTCGTTCGTCGTGGCGCTGGCGGTGATCCGGTTTTTCGTCGCCTACGTCAGCCGCGCCGGGTTCAAACCTTTTGCCTGGTATCGCATCGTGGCCGGAACCGTTGCCATCATCTGGCTGGCAATGCGCTGATTATCAAAGCTTTTCACAAGCCCGCCCACAACGCTCCGTCGCGCTGCCGGAACCAATTGCCTCGCCCTGAATTACATCCCCATAACGCCAATACTGGCAAGTCAGCTGCAATCAGCTGCAACTCTTAGGGGTAAATCATGGGCCTTATCATCCTTCTCATCGTCGGCGGCATTCTCGGCTGGCTGGCCAGCATCGTCATGCGGACTGACGCCCAGCAGGGCATCTTCCTCAACATCGTCGTGGGCATCGTCGGGGCGCTTCTGGGCGGGTTCCTGCTGGCACCGCTGATCGGTGGCGGCAGCATCACGCAGGGCATCTCGGCCGGCACGCTGATCGTTTCGTTCCTTGGCGCCCTGATTCTTCTGGCGATCGTCAACCTGATCCGCCGCGGTTCGGTTCGGTAACTTCAAACAAGTTCGGATTTCGGGAGGGCGGTTTGCAAAAGCCGCCCTTTCCGCATCAGCCCTACCGCGCGGGTCAGGGCCAAATGGGAAAGGATCAAGAAATGAAGAACACATTCAAATCCGCCATGATCGCCCCGGCACTGGCATTGAGCCTGGGCCTTGCCGCTTGCGACAGCCCACAGGAAAACGCGGCCGAAGATCAGGCCGAGGCTGTGCGTGAAAATTCCGAAGCCGCAGCCGATATGATGGAAGATCAGGCTGACGCGATGGGCGGAGCATCTGAAGACGCTATGGAAGCGAAGGCCGAAGCCGTTCGCAAGGCAGGCGAAGCCAAGGCCGATGGCATGGAAGATAACGCCGACAAGATGTAAGACTTAAGCCTGAAATTGTTGTTTCGGCGTGAAGAAGCCCGGCACCTTCTCGAAGGCGTCGGGCTTTTTGGTTGCATATGAAACCAGTATCGTTTTCTGTCCTGCCCTGCGAACTAAACCGCAAATTATGCGGGTGCCGACTGGCCGCTTGACTTTGCGCTGATTCTACCCCAACGGCCCGACCCTGTGACGGCGGCGTGGAAACGCGCCGCCACATTTGTTTTCAGATTCGCGCGCGAAATTTCAGGATAGAGCAATGGCAAAGCCCACCACCGTCAAGATCCGTCTGGTCTCGACCGCTGACACCGGCTTCTTCTATGTCACCAAGAAGAACCCCCGCAACACGACCGAGAAGATGACCTTCCGCAAGTACGATCCCGTCGTGCGCAAGCACGTCGAGTTCAAGGAAGCGAAGATCAAGTAAGCGCGCATCCGCGCTTTTCCGTTGAACCCCGTCCTGCCAGAGATGGAACCGGGACGGTTCACGGAGAGTTCAACGCCAATACCTCAAGGAACGGCGATGAACATGATCAAGACTATCTCGCAAAAGCTGGGCCGCCCCGTTGCGGCCCTTTCGCTTGTCCTCGTCTCGGCCGCTCCTGTGATGCTGGCCGCACCAACGGTGGCACAGGCGCAAGCATCGGACATCGACCGCGCCATCACCGCCTTGCGCGGCATCACCACGCTGCGCGCCAACTTCGTGCAGACGGACCGCTCTGGCCAGACCATCTCGGGCGTGCTCACCTTGAAGCGCCCCGGCAAGATCCGCTTCCAGTATCAAAAGGGCATTCCCCTACTGATCGTGGGCGATGGCAAGGCGCTTACCATGATCGACTACGAAGTGCGCCAGGTGCAGCGCTGGCCGATCGGCAACAGCCCGCTGGGCGCGCTGCTCGATCCCAACAAGGACGTGGCCCGCTTCGCCAAGCAGCTGCCCACCGGCGATCCCGGCGTCATCAGCCTGCAGGTGCGCGACCCCAAGCATCCTGAATACGGCACGATCACCATGATCTTCGTGCGCAACGGCGCTGCGCCCGGCGGCTTCCAGCTCGATTCGTGGGTCGCCCTCGATTCGCAGAACAAGCGCACCACCGTGCGCCTCACCGGCCATCAATATGGCATCGCGGTGGACGACAAGACCTTCCGCTGGACCGACCCGCGCACCCCTGCGCGGCGTTAAAAGACCACACCGCAATCTTGGAGCGTGCCCCAGCGAAGGCGGGGGCCTCGGGCCACGTGACGCCGCCTCACTGGCAAACGGACCCATGCGGCAAGCTGAAAGCGCAGCAGGTTTCACGCTGAGACGCAGAGGATTTCAGCCGCGCCGTCAGGCTCTTGGCTGTGGTGGCCGTGACAGTCTCCGGAACCAGTGCGTTTGAACGCGGCTTTGCCGCAATCCTCGAATCTCCGGGTCTCCCTTTCTTCACTGCGTCTCGGCGTGAACTATCCAGCGCCAGCCTCCCAACGCCACCCGTCGTCGTCACGAACCGCTTCACCCGCCAACCGTTCACCCCATGCGACAAGCCGCGACAAACCTGCAGACACTGTTCATCGCAGCGCAAGCGAACCAAGCCTAGAACAGTTCTCGACGAGGCGGCTGAGACAGGTTCCCCCCCTGTTGCCAGTCTCCTAGTAGCCACCTCGCCAAGCGTGACGAACGCAAATGGAACCCTCGGACCAATGCCCCCGGTCCGGGGGTTTTGTTTTTTCATTCGATCTTTGGCCCCTGCGCGGCTGCGGACGGCAGCCTTCTTGCGCTTCCGGTGCTCACGACCATCAAGCCCGCTCACCCTGAGCCTGTCGAAGGGTGCGCGCCAGTTCTCGAAGACCACCATCCTCGCACACGCAGAGGCCAAAGCTCGAACGAAAAATCGTGACACCAATCCTCCCTGTTTTTGCGAAGCACAAACGGGGAGGGGGACCGCCAGCGAAGCTGGTGGTGGAGGGGTGGAATCATGCGCCGAACGGTTTAGGGTGCTAATGACATGACCTTGATGCACAACCCTCCCCACCCCGGCGAACTGCTTCGTGACGAAGTGATCGAGGCGCTGAACCTGTCCGTCACCGAAGCTGCCAGCCGCCTCGCCATGTCGCGCGTCGCCCTCTCGCGCGTGCTGAATGGCAAGGCCGGGATCAGCCCCGATCTCGCCCTTCGGCTCGAACAGGCAGGCGCAAGCACGGCACGTGCGTGGCTGGCGATGCAGGCGAACTATGACTTGTGGCGGGCGCGCCAGCATGTGCAACCCGTTGTGCGGCGGTTGCAGGAAGCTGCTTGAAGACAGGCCGTTATGCTTAAACAGGAAAGCCGCTGGAACTCGGGCGCACGTGCTGCAATGATCCTTGCTGCCGTTCCATACGCACTTGCTCAAGTAGGCCTCAACTTCCCCGCTCCTAGCGCGTTTGCCTTGATTGGGCTATTTGTCGCGGCGCCTATTACGGTTGCGGCCGCTATCATCACGCGTAAATCAGAAAAAAGCAGCTTCCAGCGCGGCTTCGCAATCTGGAGTGCAGCGGTTCATGGCATATTCGCAATTGTCTTTCTTGCCTTGGCTTTGAGGCAGCTTTGACCAAGCCCCACATCCCATCTAGCAATCGCCCCCCCGCAACCCTAAAGCAGCGCCATGATCTCGGTTGCCACATGGAACATCAATTCGGTCCGCTTGCGCGCCGATCAGGTTGAACGCTTTTTGGTGCAAGAGGCGCCCGATGTGTTGTGCCTGCAGGAGATCAAGACGCCGGAAAACCTGTTCCCGCACGAGGTGTTCGAAAAGCTCGGCTACACCCACCGCGCGGTCCACGGGCAGAAGGGCTACCACGGCGTCGCTACTGTCAGCCGCATCCCGTTCCGCGATTTCAGCAAGCATGACTGGCAGGACAATGGCGAGGCGCGGCACATCGGCGTTGAACTGCTGGGGCCGGGCAATGGGTTGATCATCGAGAACGTCTATATCCCCGCAGGCGGCGATGTGGCTGACCGCGCGGTGAACCCCAAGTTCGGCCAGAAGCTCGATTTCCTCGAACGCATGACGCGCTGGGCCGAGAAGATCGAACGCCCCACGCTGATCACCGGCGATTTCAATATCGCCCCGCTCGAATGCGACGTTTATGATCACAAGGCGCTGCTCAAGGTCGTCAGCCACACGCCCATCGAGGTCGAGACGCTGCAGCGCTTTGCCGATGCGCACGGCTGGGTCGATCTTGGCCGCAAGCATATCCCCGCGCCGGAGCGCAACTATTCGTGGTGGTCCTACCGCTCCTACTGGCGCGCGAAGGACCAGGGCCGCCGGCTCGACCACATGTGGGCCTCTCCGCAAGCTGCGGCGCAGACGCGTTCGCACCGCTTCGTGGAAGAAACCCGCAAGTGGGAGCAGCCTTCGGACCATATCCCGCTGATCACCGAGCTGGATCTGTGAGCGAATCGCGCAACGTTGCCAGAGCGTTAGACGCGCTGCGCCACGGCTGGGCGATCCGCGTGACGGGCAACGACGGCGCGCTCGATCTGCTGCCTGCCGAAACCGCCTTCGTCCAGCCCGGCATCTATGCCGCGCGCCTGCTCATCTCTGCGGCCCGCGCTGCCACGCTGAAGCTGGCCAACCAGCGCAATGCCGCCGTGCCCGAAGCGCCCGTTATGATCCATGGCGCAGAGCCCTTCAGCCTCAACGCCGCGCGCAAGCTGGCCGATCCCGCCGAAGATTTGCGCAACCCTCTGCGCGGACCGTTCAAAGCCGATCCGATCGAGGCCTATGACGCCGCCACCGCCGCGATGGACATGGCGCGGCTGGCGGGCATCCTCCCGGCCTTCATGATCTCCACCGGCGTGGACATCGCTGCCGAAGTCTCCACCGCTGATCTCGCCGCATTCAAGGACCCGCTGAACCTGACAATCCAGGCCCGCGCGCGCCTGCCCGTCCATGCGTGTGAACACGCCGAGATCATCGCCTTCCGCGCGCGGGATGACTTGCGTGAACATGTCGCGCTCGTCCTCGGCACGCAGACAAGTGAGCGCACGCCGCTGGTGCGCCTGCACAGCGAATGCCTGACCGGTGATGTGCTGGGCAGCCTCAAATGCGATTGCGGCCCGCAGCTTGATGCAGCGCTGGCCCAGATGGCGCAGGAGGCCAACGCAGGTGGCTGGGGCGTGCTGCTCTATCTCCGGCAGGAAGGACGCGGCATCGGCCTGATCAACAAGCTGCGCGCCTATGAACTGCAGGATCAGGGCTTCGACACGGTCGACGCCAACGAACGCCTCGGATTGCCCAGCGAAGCGCGCGATTTCCCAGTGGCTGCGCGGATGCTCGATCTGCTCGGCATTTCATCGCTGCGCCTGCTGACCAACAACCCGCAAAAGGTCGCCACGTTGCAGGGCCTCGGCCTGAACGTGACAGAGCGCGTCGCCCACCAGCTGCCGGCCAACCCGCACAACCAACGCTATCTTGAAACCAAGCGCGACCGGACGGGCCACCTGCTGCGCTAAGGGCGAGGGCATAAGGCCCCCGCCCTCGCACCTCAAACCGGCGCGCCCGCCACGGCCAACAACACCAGTGCGGCCACAACAGCAGCAAACACCAGTGCGCGGACGATGTCCTTCACGGTGAACCGATCAATATGTTCGGCGCGAAACCGGCGGTATCCTCGTTCCGCTGCCGGATTGCTGGCCACCAGCGCCACGTCCAGCGCACTGGCCTCGCGCTTGAACCAGGTGATCAGCAAGCCACGCTCTTCCGGCGTGACATCGGGATAGGCGGCAAGCAGCGCTTCCACGTGGGCGCGGCGCGCATCCACGGTGGATGCGATAGTCGAACTCTTTGACATGATGGATGTCCTGACATGCGTTTCATCAGCGCCCGTGGGCGCAGCGGCAGGTCAGGAAAGTGGCGGAGCCCTTGGCGCTGGCCGCAGCAGCAGCGGCGCGGGTGCAGGCGGCGCGGTTTGCGGAGGCCAGACATGCGCCGTCCGCTCCACCACTGCAACGGCAGGCGCAGGCACTGCCATGGGCTTTGGCGGGGCCACTGGCAGCATCGCTCGCTGCACCTGCAGCTTGCGGTCCTGTGCCACCGCCAGGTCCACCGTCACCGCGCTGAACGCAGATCCGCTGCGCGCTTGCAACGGCGCGTCGAACGGCACCGTGGCATGCGCCAGCACGGTCAGGGCCAGCAACAGCGCCCATATCCGCCCGGCAATGTTCAGGGAAAGACGGCTCATCACCGCGCCAACGTAGGGGCCAAAAACCCCAAAAACAACCTCAGCGCTTTTCGAACTTCGTCAGCCCATTGGCCAGTGCGTTGGTGCCAATGGACAGCGTATCGCCCGACCAATCGGCCACGAATACCGACCCCCACGTCACGCCCGGCGCAAAGCGCGCATCATTGCCGCTGACCAGCAGGCCTGACGAGCTGTTCGCCCGGCCTTCGGCGGCGATGGCGATGAAAGCGCTGTGGTTTTCCTTGTCGGCCCCCTGCACGAAGCCATTGTCCACGATCCGGCCAGCAGCGCCTGCAGACACGTCGATCATGTAGTTGGTGGTCTTGCCCGCGCTATCGTCAAAGCTGGATTGCGATACATCGATGCGCGCGGCCCGGGTTTTCACATAGTGCCCGCCGCGCCCCGCTTCGAAACGCGAGCGCCGCACCGTCAGGCTGCCGTAATCACCCAGATAGATCGAATGCGCGCAGGCAAGCCCCCGGTCGCACCGGCCCAGCCGGGTGAAGGTCGATTGCTCGATCAGCACCGCACCGGTTGGATCATTGGCCGAAAGTATGCCCTGCTCGCTATCGCGGAACCACGATTGGCGCACGGTCAGGTTCCCGCGCTCCAGCCGAATGCCCGCGCCATTGGCATCGGGCACGCGCACATTCTGGAAAATCAGCCCTTCCACGCGCGTTGATCGCCCGCGCACCACCAGCGTTGCTTTGCCCTCGCAGGCCGCGCCATCGAATACGGTCTGCCCCGGCACTTGCGCCACAAAGCCCACATCACCCGCGCCCTGCACCGCGCAATCGCGATAGACGCCCGGTTCGATCTGCACCGTGCCCGAACCCTGGCCGATGGAATTGACCGCCTCTTGCAAAGCGGCAAAGCTGCGTCCGGTTTCGATCACCTTGTAGGGCATGCGTCGAGCCTGACCTTGCGCAAACAAAGCGCTCGCCGGAATGGCAGCCAACACGGCCACCCCCAGCATCAGCGCGGCAAGGCGCTGGCCATTGTGGCGGCGCTCACGAAGGGCAAAGGGGTTCCTCATTCTCATGTCCGCTCCCGGCATTTACTGGTCAGGGGTAGCGCGAAATGATTGACAGGCCCTTGCGTTCCGCCGCCTGCCCCTATGAACACGTCAGTCCGACGCTGAGTCTGCGGCTGTTTCCTTTGGCGGGCGTCCCCGCCGAACCGGCTCTGCCGCCGCCAGCTTCACCCCGCGCCGTGCCAGCGCCTCGCGCAGCAGCACTTCGATCTGGACATTGGCAGAGCGCAAGTCAGCCGCCGCCGAACGCTCGATCGCGGCGAACAGCGCCGGATCAATGCGTAGCGGGAAAGCCTTCTTGGGTGACGGTGCCATGCCAGTGCCGCCTTACTGATACAGCGTTCCGGCGTTCACCACCGGCTGCGCATCACGCTCACCACACAGCACCACCATCAGGTTCGATACCATGGCGGCGCGGCGTTCATCGTCCAGTTCCACCACGTTCTTTTCCGAAAGCTGGGTCAGCGCCATTTCAACCATCGAAACTGCGCCTTCAACCAGCTTCTTGCGCGCAGAGATCACCGCTTCGGCCTGTTGACGGCGCAACATCGCGCCGGCAATTTCAGGCGCATAGGCCAGATGCGTCAGCCCGCATTCGTCCACCGTAATACCCGCCAGCACCAGCCGCGCGTTCAGTTCGGTGCGCAGTTCGGCGTTGATCTGATCGTGGTGGCTGCGCAGCGTCACTTCGGAATGCTCGATATCGTCGTAGGGATAGCGCGATCCGATAGACCGCACCGCGCTTTCGATCTGCACGAACACGAAGGCCTTGTAATCGTCCACATCGAACAGCGCCTGCGCCGTGTCCGAAACGCGCCACACCACGTTGGCCGCAATCTCGATGGGATTGCCACGCAGATCGTTCACCTTCAGCTTTTCGGACACGACATTGTTGGCGCGGACCGAAATCCTGGTCTTGCTCATCCAGGGCCAGACCCAGCGCAGGCCGTGATTGCGGTCCGTGCCGCGATAGGACCCGAACAGCCCGATGGCAGCGGCCTGATTGGGCTGGATCATGTAGAACCCGGATGCGATCAGCACGATGAGCACCGGGCCGATGAAAATAGTGGAGAGAAATCCGAGCACTTCAGACTCCGCCGGATCGCTGCCTGCAAATCCCAACACGCGCGCGACGGTGAGTACGGCCAGCACGATCAGAAGGATCAGCATGGCATAACCATTGGTCGACCAGGCCCCGGTTTCTCTGCTTGCCGAATGTGTCCGCGAATCAGCCATTGAATCTACCCCTCTAAATTTGATATCAATTTAATATCAGATTGAGTGGTGGCAGCAAGGCGGTTTCGGCACCAGATGCTTCGACAAGCTCAGCATGAGCGGGGGAGAATGAACTTACAGTTCAAGAAATGCGATCAAACCAGACATCGCCCAACCCGCTCATCCTGAGCTTGTCGAAGGATACCAACACCACCCTCGCAATATCTCCTCTTGCATTTCAGACCGAATCGCTCCACTAAGCCTACGCGGACCGGGCCCCTCTGGCGCGGCGTTTTTGCCACTTGATGGAAAAGCGCCTCGTGATGTCGGACCGCATCGGGTGATGCCGATGCTTTGGGTCCGGGTCTTGTCCCCCCTCCTTCCAGACCTTTGCATGCACAGTGCAGGTCCAAAGCGCGGCATCCCCGATCGATCGCAATGCTATCGAAGGGTTATCTTGATGTCCGACCGTTACTTTCATCTGCTCGAACGCCACCAGAAGCTGGATGCAGCGCTGCGCATGGCGCGCGATCCGCTCGATGTGCTGCGTCTTCACACGTTGAAAGCCTCCGTAAAGGCGCGCCTGTCCCGCATGTTCCTAAGGCGCCCGGAAGCGGTTCTGGCAACAGTCTGAAATAAAGGAACCCCGGCGTTTTCCGCGCATTCTGGGCCGAAGCGGTGGGGTGTAAAAAGGGCATAAGATGGAATTTCTCTTTGCAGACTGGCTCGGTACGCCCGCCTGGTTCTGGCTGGCCTTCATGGGGCTGGTCGTCGCGCTCACCGCGTTTGATCTTGGTGTCCTTCACAAGGAGGACAAGGCGATGGGCATCGGTGAATCGCTGCGCCTGACCGCCTTCTACATCACCATCGCCTTGCTGTTCGGCGCGTGGGTCTGGGTCGAAAAGGGCGCAGACCTTGGCATGAAGTATTACACCGGCTTCTTTATCGAAAAGGCGCTGTCCATCGACAACGTCTTTGTAATCAGCCTGATCTTCACCTTCTTCGCCATCCCGCCAAAGTTCCAGTACCGCGCGCTGTTATGGGGCATCGTTGCCGTGATCTTCCTGCGCGGCGCGATGATTGCGGGCGGCGCTGCGCTGGTCGAACAGGCCTATTGGGTGCTCTATATCTTCGCCGCGTTTCTGGTGTTCACCGGCATCAAGATGTTCTTTGCCAACGATCACGATCCCGATATCGGCAACAACCCCGTCGTCCGCTGGATCCGCCGCCATATGCGCGTGACGAAGGAACTGCACGATCAGCACTTCTTCGTGAAAGTGCCCGACGAAAAGACCGGCAAGATGGTGCGCGCCGCCACCCCGCTGTTCCTCGCGCTGGTGGTGATCAATCTGGCGGACCTCGTCTTCGCAGTCGATTCGGTGCCCGCGATCTTTGCGATCACCACCGACACTTTCATCGTCTATACCTCGAACATCATGGCCATCCTCGGCCTGCGCGCGCTCTACTTTGCGCTGGCTGCGATGATCGATCGCTTCGCCTACCTCAAGTATGCGCTGGCAGCGGTACTGGTGTTCATCGGCAGCAAGATCTTCGTCACCGATTTCCTGATGGATGGGGCCAAGTTCCCACCGGCGCTCAGCCTTGGCGTAACTTTCGCGATTATCGCAGGCGGCGTGGCATACTCACTGTGGAAGACCCGCGGCATTCCGCTGCACGATCCCGCAGAACCGATTGCGCAGGGCACCGTGAACTAAGGCCTCAAACCACGCTTCGTCATTCCCGCGCAGGCGGGAATCCAGCAGCTCAAGACTCGCGGCAACGCTCTGGATCCCCGCCTGCGCGGGGATGACGAAGTATCAAGGCTCAAAACTGCCGCAAAACCTCCAGAAACCGGTCCCCATAGGCCTCCAGCTTGCGTGACCCCACCCCGCCGATCTGCCCCAGTTCGGAAAGGCTGGCTGGCCGCGATGCTGCCATCTCGCGCAGCACCGAATCGTGGAACACCACATAGGGCGGCACGCCCGCCTCACGCGCCAGATCGCGACGCAGGGCGCGCAGCGCATCAAATACCGGATCACCCACGGGATTAAGCGCCGCGCCATCGCCGCCCCGCCCGCGCCTGCCAGACCGGCCCTCTTTCTTCGGCACCAGCACCAGCGGCACCTCGGCCTCACCTTTCAAAATAGCCCGCGCCTCGCCGCCCAGTGCCAGCCCACCATGCTCAGTCGCCACCAGCGCCCCGCGCGCCTGCAATGCGCGGGCCAGCGGGCGCAGTAGCGGCATCTCGTCTGCTGTCACGATGCCAAACACCGATAACTGATCATGCCCGCGCTGCGTCACCCGCTCGTCGGCAACACCGGTCAGCACCTTTTCCACATAGCCAAAGCCGAAGGATTGCCCGGTGCGATAGACGGCAGACAGCAGCTTGCGCGCCACCTCGGTCGCATCGGTCACTCCCGGCGCATTCAGGCAATTGTCGCAATTTCCGCAAGACGGCGGGGGGTTCTCGCCAAAGTGCCGCAGCAGCAGCGCGCGGCGGCAGTGCGGCGTTTCCACAAGGCCTGCCAGCGCATCGATCCGGGTACGCTCCCCGGCGCGGCGGTGCTCCTCCACTTCGGCAATGCGTTGCCGTGCCCGCACAAAGTCTTCGGCGCCCCACAGCATCACTGCCACCGCAGGATCGCCATCGCGCCCGGCACGGCCGGTTTCCTGATAGTATCCCTCGATGCTTTTCGGGCAGGCGGCATGGGCCACAAAGCGCACATCGGGCTTGTCGATCCCCATGCCAAAGGCGACCGTCGCCACCATCACCATGTCTTCGGAATCCACAAACGCCGCCTGATTGGCCGCGCGCACCGCCGCGTCCAGCCCCGCGTGATAGGGCCGCACTTCGCGCCCGCCTGCGCTCAATTGCCCCGCCAGCTTCTCCACTTGTGCGCGCGTCGGCGCATAGACGATGCCGGGGCCGGGGTTCTCGGCCATCACCGTCATCAGTTGCCGCAGCGGGTTATCGCGCGGCACGATGGCATAGCGGATATTGGGCCGGTCGAACCCGGCAACGATCAGCCCCTCTTCGGGAATGCCCAGTTGCGCCAGAATATCGGCGCGCGTGTGCCGGTCCGCCGTGGCCGTCAGCGCAAGGCGCGGCACATCGGGGAATGCGTCCATCAGCGGGCGCAAGAGCCGGTAATCAGGGCGGAAATCATGGCCCCATTCGGAAACGCAATGCGCCTCATCAATCGCAAACATCGCCACGCGGCCCCGCCGCAGCATCTCCAGAAAGTGCGGCTGGCTCGCGCGTTCGGGCGCGACATAGATTAGATCAAGATCGTCCGACAAGAACCGGTCGATGGTCTGCCCCCGGTCCATGTCCACGCTGGTCAGGGTCGCGGCGCGGATGCCGTTGGCGGTGGCGCTGCGCAACTGATCGTGCATCAGCGCGATCAGCGGCGATACGACCACGCAGCAGCCCGGCAGCATCACCGCAGGCAACTGATATGTCAGCGATTTCCCCGCACCCGTAGGCATGACGGCCAGCGTCGAGCGCCCCGCCAGCACCCGCTCCACCACATCTGCCTGCACGCCCCGGAATGCGGAGAATCCAAACACCGCGTGAAGACGGTCGAGCACATCGGAAGGCGAAAAATCGAGGGCGGTCAGGGTCACGCGCCCGCTATGGCAGATAGCGCGCGGTCATTCCACGCCGGATCATCCCAAAATCACATGCAGCCGGCTGATGCGGCTCGTCACGATCTTCCAGCCATCGGCCTCGCGGCGGTAGGTTTCGTGATAGTGGCCCATGCCGTGGAGGAAGGGCTTACCATCTGCGTCCCAGATCTGGTCTTCCATCGCGATCACCCCGCGCGCTTCATTTTCGCTAATCAATTCAATCTCATGGCAGTGGCCGTGATGGACGGTGCACAGCGCCGAGACGGCAGATTCAACGAACGCAGCGATGGTGTCTCCGCCTGCATGAATCCAGTTTTCTGCATCCGGTGCAGGTTCGATCGAGAGCGAGCACGACGCATCGAAAGTTGCATCATCGGCAAAGACCTTGCGCAATCCGCCGTAGTCTTTCGTGTCCATGCAGCGGAAATAGCGGGCTTTGAGCTGCTTGATCTCTTCGATGGCGATCAGGCGCGTTACGGGGTCGATTTCGGGCATCCTGGTGGCTCTCCGGCGGGTTTAGGTGCTTCTAGGTGCATCTAGGTGCACTTCAGAAACACACTGTCGGAAAGGAGCAAAAACGCCACTCTTACTTGTGCGAGAGCGCCCGTCAGCGCCCCTCAGCCGCGTGCTCGGCCGCTGACAGTTCGGCCAGCCATTGCGGCGGTTGCCCAGTCACGGCCCAATCGACCCCCCAGAAAAACAGGCCGAACAAAAGCGCAAACTGGAACAGTGCCGTAAACAACCATTGGCCAGGACCACGGACGGTGAGGGCTTGCGGATTTGCGCGGTTATACCACACCCGGAAAACGCTGTCCGACCGGCGTGACCTCGCCACCTGCCGCCCGACCATCGCGTGGACCTTCTGGCCCTCGGCGGTGGTGAAGACCACCTCATCCTCGGTCCAGCGCATGCCCTCTTCATCGCGGATGTTCCAGCCGCGCAGTGTGCCGAGGGTTGAACCCAGATGCGCCATATCGTCGAACCGTTCGAGGTCGCTGTACCCGCTCTTCCACACCACGGCGACCGCAACGTGCCAACCCTGCATCAGTGTGACAAAGCGATAGAGGCACCAGAACATGCCCAGCACCAGCCCGCCTGCCCAGACCATCACGATATCGATCATGTCCATCGCGCCCAAGAATACCGGGCAGGCGTTAATGGAGTGTTGGCCCGCCCGTCTTCGTACCGGCCAAGCCGCGCAGCTTCGGCGTGACCATCGGTACGGTCAGCATCGTGCTGAGCACGGCCATCAGCAGCAGCGCGGTGAAGGTTTCGTTCGTCACGATGCCCTTGTCCAACAGCACATTGACGAAGATGATCATGATCAGCGCCTTGGTCTGTAGCAGCCAGCCGATGATCGAGGCTTCCCCCTTGGCCCAGCCGAGCAAACGGCCTGCAAGCTGCACGCCGGCCAGCTTTCCGGCAACCGAGGCGGCAAGGAACAGGAAGGCCGCGCCAAACACCGCCACGCCGCCCACGTCCCACTTGGTGCGCAGGCCGGTGGACAGGAAGAACACCGGCATGACGGCGAGCAACAGGAACTGGCGGAAACCGTCCAGCCGTTCGCGCGAGAACCAGTGCGCATCCAACACCGCGCCCGCCAGAAACGCGCCGACCATGAAATGCAGGCCCGACCAGTCTGCCGCAAAGCCCACGGCGGCGAGCCAGACCAGCGAGATATACCAGCGGTCATTCTCCTCCAGCCGCCGGAACAGTGCGCGCACAGCCCATGAGGCGAGCGAGAAGGCCGCAAGGAAGATCACCTGCCGCCCGACCCGCTCCCAATCGACGAGGATCAGCGCCAGCACACCCCAGATCGCAATGTCATCAAGGCTGGCATAACGCAGGATGCGCTGGCCAAGCGGTTCGCGGAAAATGGCGAGCTTTTCCATCAACAGCACGAGGATGGGCAATGCGGTGACAGCACAAGCCATGCCGATGCCAAGCACGACCTGCCCGAAATTGCCGTTTGGCCCGATCCAACCGGGTGTCTGCAGCAGCAGTGCCGCAGCCGCCGCACCGAACAGCAGCGGCGTGATCAGGGCGCACGACGCCGTGATCGTCGTTTCGCGCCGATTGGCCCAAGCGTCTGAAATATCGAGTTCCAGCCCGGCCACGAACACGAACATCATCACCGCCCACCACGCGATGCCGTTCAGCGATCCGATGACCTGCGGGTTGAACACAAAGGCGTAGTAATCGGGAAAGGCCGCGCCCAGCACGCCGGGGCCGAGCAGGATGCCGCCCACGATCTGCACCACCACCAGCGGTGCCCAGTAGTCCGTTCGCAGCAAGCGCCACGCAAGGTAAGGCACGGCAAGGATGATCGTCAGCGCGATCAGGAAGATTTCGGTGGTGCCCATGGCCTGTGTCATGGCCCGTTGGTAGCGGCACCATGCCCGGAAAAGCAAGCCGACACAAAAGTGGGTTACCGCTTAACCATCCTGTCGATCAGGCAAAATGCGCGGCTGGCGGTTAAGCGCGCCTTGTGTTGCGCATGACAGCTTTGCCCCATGGCGGACCAACCGCCGGGCAAGGAGTACGGCAATGGGCTTTGAAATGCGAGACAGCTTCGTGCGCCACGAGGAAAGCAAGGTGGCATGGGAAAGCGAAGTGGAGTTTGCCGAAATGGCGCGGGTGCTGAAAGCGCTGGCGGCAGAGCTTGGGCAGGATACCGAAGCGGCGCTGGGTGAACTGGCCCACCACGGGCTTGGCGCGGCGCTTGGCGTGCTGGCAGGGCAAGCTGAGAGTGCCGATGTGGAAGCGGACTACCTGCATCGGCGCGCGCAATTGCGGGTGGAGGCCAGTAGGTTGCAGTGAGAGGTGCGCCCCCCATTCCGCTCATGCTGAGCCTGTCGAAGCATCAGGCGCAGGGCCTGCGTCCTTCGACAGGCTGAGGACGAGCGGAGGTGGGGATTAATCGAGGTTCGGGCGCAGCCAGCGTTCCATTACGGGCAGGTCCATGCCGCGACGGCCCGCGTAGTCTTCCAGCTGATCGCGGCCGATGGTGGCGACGCCGAAGTACTGGCTTTCGGGGTGGGCGAAGTAGAAGCCAGAGACTGCCGAGGTGGGCAGCATGGCCTGCGATTCGGTCAGCGTGATGCCTGCCGTTTCGGTGGCGTCGAGCAGATCGAACAGGATCGGCTTCAATGTGTGATCCGGGCAGGCCGGGTAGCCCGGAGCGGGGCGGATGCCGCGGTATTGTTCCTTGATCAGCGCTTCGTTGGTCAGTTGTTCGCCCGGCGCATAGGCCCAGAGCGTGGTGCGCACGTATTGGTGCAGGCGTTCGGCAAAGGCTTCGGCGAAACGATCGGCCAAGGCTTTGAGCAGAATGTCCGAATAGTCGTCGTTGTCCGCCTTGAACCGGGCCAGATGCTCATCGATGCCGTGGATGCCCACGGCAAAACCGCCGATCCAGTCGCCCTGCGGATCGATGAAGTCCGCCAGACAGAAGTTGGCGCGATCACGGCTCTTGATCACTTGCTGGCGCAGAAATGGCAGGCGGACCGAGAGTTCATCGTCGTTGGGGTGGATTACCACGTCATCGCCATGGCGGGCGCAGGGCCAGAACTGGGCGACGCCGCGCGCAGTCAGCCACTTCTCCGAAATGATCTTTTCGAGCATCGCGCGGGCATCGGCATAGAGGCTGCGCGCAGATTCGCCGATCACTTCATCTTCGAGGATCGCGGGCCAGTTTCCGGCCAGCTCCCAAGAACGGAAGAACGGCGTCCAATCGAAGCAATCGACCAGATCATCCAGATCCCAGCTATCGAATACATGGCGGCCGGGCTGTTCGGGCGGCGGGGCTTTTTCGGAAAAATCGGGTTCATAGGCATTGAGCCGCGCATCATCGAGGCTGAGCAGCTTCGAAGGGCCCTTGCCCGCGCGGGCATCGCGCACGTGCTGGTATTCTGCCGCCGTCGCCTTGATGAACGGATCGGCCTGCGTATCGGACAGGAGCTGCGAGGCGACGCCGACCGCGCGGCTGGCATCCAGCACGTGGACGACCGGGCCGGTATAGGCCTGATCAATGCGCAGCGCGGTGTGGACCTTGCTGGTGGTGGCTCCGCCGATCAGCAGCGGAATGCTCATTTCCGCGCGCTGCATTTCTTCGGCCACGGTGACCATTTCATCGAGCGACGGCGTGATCAGGCCCGAGAGGCCAATGATATCGACGCCTTCCTTCTGCGCGGTATCGAGGATGGTCGACCACGGCACCATCACGCCAAGGTCCAGCACTTCATAGCCATTGCACTGGAGCACCACGCCGACGATATTCTTGCCGATATCGTGGACGTCACCCTTGACCGTGGCCATGATGATCTTGCCCTTGGCCTTGGCACCGGGTTCCTTGGCGGCTTCGATATAGGGGATGAGGTGGGCGACGGCCTTTTTCATCACGCGAGCGGATTTCACCACCTGCGGCAGGAACATCTTGCCCGATCCGAACAGGTCGCCGACCGTGTTCATGCCTTCCATCAGCGGGCCTTCGATCACCTCGATCGGGCGGCCACCGCGCGCATCGATCATGGCGCGGGCTTCTTCGGTGTCCTCGACGATATAGGCGTCGATGCCTTTGACCAGCGCGTGTTCAAGACGGCGGACGACGTCCCAGCCGCGCCATTCCTCGGCGGCCTTTTCGGCGACGGTGTCCTTGCCCTTGTAGCTTTCGGCAAGGTCGATCAGGCGTTCGGTGGCGGTCTGGTCACCGCCTGCGGCAGGCGTTCGATTAAGCACCACATCTTCGCAGGCTTCGCGCAGGACCGGATCGATCTGGTCGTAGATATCGAGCTGGCCAGCATTGACGATGGCCATGTCCATGCCGGCGGGGATCGCGTGGTAGAGGAACACCGAGTGCATTGCGCGGCGCACGATCTCGTTGCCACGGAACGAAAACGAGAGGTTGGACAACCCGCCCGAGATGTGGACGTGCGGGCAGCGCGCCTTGATCTCGCGCGTGGCTTCGATGAAATCGAGGCCGTAGCGGTCATGCTCTTCAATGCCGGTGGCGACGGCGAAAATGTTGGGATCGAAGATGATGTCTTCGGGCGGAAAACCGATACCGACCAGCAGATCATAGGCGCGGGCGCAGATTTCGACCTTGCGCTCTTTGGTATCGGCCTGGCCCTTTTCGTCAAAGGCCATAACGACGACGGCAGCGCCATAATCCATGCATTTGCGCGCGTGGATCAGGAAAGCCTCTTCGCCTTCCTTCATCGAGATCGAGTTGACGATGGGCTTGCCCGAAACGCATTTCAGGCCTGCTTCGATCACGTCCCACTTGGAACTGTCGATCATCACCGGCACGCGGGCGATGTCGGGCTCGGCGGCGATCAGCTTGAGGAAAGTGGTCATCGCCTCGACCGCGTCGAGCAGGCCTTCGTCCATGTTGACGTCAATGACCTGCGCGCCGTTCTCGACCTGCTGGCGTGCGACTTCGACGGCCTTGGGGTAGTCACCAGCGAGGATCAGCTTCTTGAACGCGGCAGAGCCGGTGACGTTGGTGCGTTCGCCGACATTGACGAAGCGGGAGCCGGAGGGGGTGTTGGTCATTCTGGTGTTCCAATTCCCCTCCCGCTTGCGGGAGGGGTTAGGGGAGGGCATGTTCTGGGGTGGCTTTGAAGTAACAGGCCCTCCCCCAGCCCCTCCCGCAAGCGGGAGGGGAGTTCAGGCGGCCATGATGAAGGGTTCGAGCCCGGCGAGGCGCGTGGCGACTTCCGGGCTGGCCGTGCGGCGCGGGGCGAGGCCCTGCACGGCCTGCGCCATCGCCGCGATGTGCGCTGGGGTGGAGCCGCAGCAGCCGCCGAGCACATTGACCTGTCCGTGGTCGGCCCATTCCTTGACAAGGCCTGCGGTGGTGGCGGGCATTTCGTCGTACTCGCCCAGTTCGTTGGGCAGGCCGGCGTTGGGATAGACCATGATCAGCGTGTCCGAAATCTCCGACAGCGTCTTGACGTGCGGGCGCAGCTGGGTGGCGCCGAACGAGCAGTTAAGGCCGATGGTCAGCGGCTTGGCATGGCGGATGGCATACCAGAACGCCTCGACCGTGTGGCCCGAAAGGTTGCGGCCCGACAAGTCGGTCAGCGTCATCGACATCATGATCGGGATTTCGCGGCCGAGTTCCTTCTCGACCTGTCGGACGGACATGACGCCCGCCTTGGCGTTCAGCGTATCGAACACCGTTTCGATCAGGATGAAATCAGCGCCGCCTTCAACCAGCGCGCGGACCTGTTCGGCATAGACATCGACCAAGTGGTCCCAGTCGATCTCGCGGAAGCCGGGGTCGTTAACGTCGGGGCTGAGCGAGAGGGTCTTGTTGGTGGGACCGATGGCACCAGCGACAAAGCGCGGGCGGCCATCTTTGGCGGTGAATTCGTCAGCCACGCGGCGGGCGAGCTTGGCCGATTCCACGTTGATTTCGCGCACGAGGTGTTCGGCGGCGTAATCGGCCTGGCTGATGCGGTTGGCGCTGAAGGTGTTGGTTTCGGCGATGTCCGCCCCCGCGTTGAAGTAGGCGCGGTGAATGGAT
>JBEQBV010000030.1:0-22310 GCA_041639635.1 Novosphingobium sp. | reverse complement strand
AGCAGCGGCCCGATCAGTTCCCACTCCGCATCCGACAAGTCTCCGCGACCCATGACTGCTCCTCAAAAAGCAGTCTTGAATCAGAAACCACCGGCTTTGGGAATCCCTTTTGTCAACACGGCCTAGACGCACCTAGCTGCACCTAACCTGCTCTTGCGCACATCGACCGCGCCGTTAAAGCGTCCCGCATGACCGCAACTTTCTCCCTAACCATCAATGGCGAGCCGCGTCGTGCCGCGCCCGGCTCCATCGCTGATCTTGTCCGCAGTCTCGATCTTGAACCCACCAAGGTCGCCGTCGAGCGCAATGGCGAAATCGTGCCCCGGTCGACTCTGGCCGATGTGCCAATTGCCGATGGGGACGTGCTGGAAATCGTGCATTTCGTGGGTGGAGGACAAGTGGACGTGACCGAGAATAACGATATCTGGACCGTCGCTGGCCGCACATTCCGCTCGCGCCTGATCGTGGGGACGGGGAAATACAAGGACTTCGAACAAAACGCTGCAGCGGTTGAGGCATCGGGCGCGGAAATCGTCACCGTCGCCGTGCGCCGCGTCAACGTGTCGGACCCCAAGGCGCCGATGCTTACCGATTACATCGATCCCAAGAAGATCACGTATCTGCCCAACACCGCCGGGTGCTTCACCGCCGAGGACGCGATCCGCACACTGCGGCTGGCGCGCGAGGCGGGCGGTTGGGATCTGGTGAAGCTGGAAGTGCTGGGTGAGGCGCGGACGCTTTATCCCAACATGGTGGAAACCATCCGCGCCACCGAAGTGCTTGCCAAGGAAGGCTTTCTTCCGATGGTTTACTGCGTGGACGATCCGATTGCGGCCAAGCAGCTTGAAGATGCAGGCGCGGTTGCCGTCATGCCGCTGGGCGCACCGATCGGTTCAGGCCTTGGCATCCAGAACCGCGTGACCATCCGCCTGATCGTGGAGGGGGCCAAAGTGCCGGTGCTAGTCGATGCAGGCGTGGGCACGGCTTCGGAAGCCGCCGTGGCGATGGAGCTTGGCTGCGATGGCGTGCTGATGAACACCGCAATTGCCGAGGCCAAAGACCCGATCCGCATGGCCCGCGCGATGAAACTGGCGGT
This sequence comes from Novosphingobium sp., assembly GCA_041639635.1. GTDB lineage: Bacteria > Pseudomonadota > Alphaproteobacteria > Sphingomonadales > Sphingomonadaceae > Novosphingobium. Next base: position 21,214 of record JBEQBV010000030.1, on the reverse strand, counting down.
GCAGGCCGGGCGCGATGCCTATCTGGCCGGGCGAATGCAGACGCGCAAATATGCTGATCCGAGCAGCCCGCTGGCGGGGTTGATTTAACTTACAACCGCAAAACAATGCTGCGTCCCCGCCCTTCGCGGGGGCGCAGCAGGTGTTCGAGGTTAGGGTTAGCGGGCTTTACCCCACAACCCCAGCAGCCGCCAGCACCGCCAGCGTCAGCAGATCCGGCGCAAGCGCAGTCATTGGCGCGATCTGGACTGGCTTTTCCATGCCAATCAGCATCGGGCCGATAACGGCATTGCCCGCCAGTTCGCGCAGCAGCTTGGCCGAGATATTAGCCGATTGCAGGCCGGGCATGATCAGCACGTTGGCAGGGCCAGACAGGCGGCTGAACGGATAGTTGGCCATGACCTTGGGATTCAAGGCCGCATCCGGTGCCAATTCGCCCTCATACTCAAAGCCGGGATTGTCGGCATCGAGGATCGACACCGCGCCACGGATCGGCTCGAGGAAGCGCCCGTTGGGATTGCCGAACGTGGCATAGGAAATGAACGCCACGCGCGGTTCGTGGCCCATGCGGCGCGCAACGGCAGCCGTTTCGCGCGCGATGTGCGCCAGTTCTTCGGCGCTGGGGCGCTCGTTGATCGTGGTGTCGGCGATGAACACCGTATAGTTCTTGGCCACCATCAGGTGAATGCCGAAGGGCAGGTGCCCCGGCTTCGGGTCCAGCACCCGGCGCACGTCCTTGATCGACTGCGCAAAGGTGCGGGTCATGCCGGTGATCAGCGCATCGCCATGCCCCAGCGCCACCAGCAGCGAGGCGAACACGTTGCGGTCCTGATTGACCATGCGGCGCACATCGCGTTCCAGATAGCCGCGCCGCTGCAGGCGTTCGTAGAGGTAGGTGACCATATCGGGCACCAGTGGCGAGACCAGCGAGTTGTGAATTTCGTACGATTCAGGATTGCCCACGCCCAGTTCGGTCAACCGATCCAGCACAGCTTGCGTGCGACCAACCAGCACCGGCGTGCCATAACCGAAATCGCGGAACTGGATTGCCGCGCGCAGCACCACTTCGTTTTCTGCCTCGGCAAAGACCACGCGCTTCGGATTAGCCTTAGCCTGAGCGAAGACGTTGGTCAGCACCGACGTGGTGGGGTTCAACCGCGCCTTCAGACTGGTGCGATAGGCATCCATGTCCTCAATCGGCTTCTGCGCCACGCCCGAATCCATCGCGGCTTGCGCCACGGCAGAGGACACGACTTCCATCAGGCGCGGATCGAACGGCGCGGGAATGATGTAATCAAGGCCGAAGGTGTGGTTGATGCCATAGGCCGCGGCCACTTCTTCAGGCACCGGTTCGCGCGCCAGTTTGGCAATGGCCTCAGCCGCGGCAATTTTCATTTCCTCGTTGATCGTGGTGGCCCGCACATCCAGCGCGCCACGGAAGATGAACGGGAAGCCCAGCACGTTGTTGACCTGGTTCGGATAGTCCGAACGGCCCGTGGCGACGATGCAATCGGGGCGCACGGCCTTGGCATCGGGCGGAGTGATTTCCGGGTCCGGGTTGGCCATGGCAAAGATTATCGGCTGCGGGGCCATTTTCGTGACCCAATCGGGGCGCAATGCTCCGGCCGCGGAAAGGCCCAAGAAGATGTCCGCACCATCCAGCGCGTCTTCGAGACTGCGGGCCGAGGTATCGACCGCGTGGGCGCTTTTCCACTGGTCCATGCCGCTTTCGCGGCCACGATAGATCACGCCCGAACGATCGCACATGATCACATTGTTGTGGCGCACGCCCATCGCCTTGATCAGCGCAGTACAGGCGATTGCCGCCGCGCCCGCGCCATTGACGACAACCTTCACGTCTTCCAGCTTGCGCCCGGTCAGGTGGCAGGCATTAAGCAGGCCAGCGGCAGAGATGATCGCCGTGCCATGCTGGTCATCGTGCATGATCGGAATTTTCAGCCGCTCTTTCAGCGTCTGTTCGATGATGAAGCATTCAGGCGCCTTGATATCTTCAAGGTTGATCCCACCAAAAGTTGGTTCAAGCAGCGTCACCGCCTCGATGAAAGCGTCGGGGTCTTCGGTGGCCAGTTCGATATCGATCGAATCGACATCGGCAAAGCGCTTGAACAACACGGCCTTGCCTTCCATCACCGGCTTTGATGCCAGCGCGCCAAGATTGCCAAGGCCAAGGATGGCGGTGCCATTGGAAATCACTGCCACAAGATTGCCCTTGGCGGTATATTCGTAGGCGTCTGATGGGTTTTCGGCGATGGCGCGGACCGGGACTGCGACGCCGGGCGAATAGGCCAGCGACAGATCGCGCTGCGTCGCCATCGGCTTGGACGCGATGATCTCTATCTTACCGGGGCGGATAGTGTTGTGGTAGAAAAGCGCCTCGCGCTCAGTAAAGCGGACGTTGCTTTCCTCGGACATGTATTTCCCCGTAGCTGACCGAACCTGTTGGTTATGCCCTGTCCGCACTTTGCCGCTACGTCAAGGCGCGCTGGCACCTGTTTGGCAGCATGGCCATTGGTTGTATTAGAGCTGGGGCACTTCGCGCGTTGGAATGCCAAGGCGGCGAACCTTAAACAGCAGACTGCGACCTTCCTGCCAGACCAGTTGCAGCCGGGGATCAGCGCGGCGTGGCAGGCCGGTATCGATCAGCCAGACATAATCAACACGCTCAATCGGGGCGGCCTTCAGCGCGCTGTCGACATTGCGGCGCCAGCCACCGGCACAGCGGCGCGACCAGACAAATTCCGAGGGATCAGCGGTGAAATTGCGACCCGGCCGGAAACGCGGCACCACCATATGCAGGCCCGGCACGGCCCAGTTGTCGTTCACCCAAGCCTGCCGATAGAGGCTGGCAAGGCTGGCAAGATGATCCCGCCGGGTATTGCGCCACGATTCATCAATGCACGAATGTTCGACAAAGGCCAGCACACGGCTGCCAGGCTCGACATGCGTCAGCGCCGAAAGCTGCTTTCTGTAGTCCACGGCATAATCATTGAAGCTCCACGCCGTAATGGCCAGCCGCACCGCCAGCAATGCCATGCCGACATAGGCCACGGTCTTGGCCCATTCTGGTTTACGTGCGCGGCTCCAGTCCTGCAGGCCAAGGCCCAGCATCGCAGCGACCGGCAACAGGCGAATATCGACGAAGGACGATCCGTTGATGTCGCTGGGAATGGCGAGGAACAGCAGAAACACGGTCAGCGCCGGAAGCCCTTGCCGCCAATTCCATCTGGCCCCCAGCAACGGCCCGACCAGCACGAGCAATCCGGCAATGATCGAAGTTCCGAAATCCAGCAGCTTTGACTGATCGCGCAGTGTCAGGACGAAAGACCATGCCTTCTGATCCCAGCGCCAGATGTTCATCGATTTGACCGGCGGAGAAAACGCCTTCCACAGCGCGATGGTGATGACCGTGGCAAGCAGCGGCCAGCAGGCCTGCCACATACGCAGGCCAATGGCCTTCCAATCGAGCGACCTTACCCATTCACGATTGGTGAAATCGCGGAACCGCCAGCCTGCGGGCAGTTCATCCATTGCGCGGCCAAAGGCGTGAGCGCCCACCAGCAGCGCCAGCAGCAGCCCGCCAATGGCATGGCACAGCATCGCCACCGGCTGCGCGATGATCAGCATCGTGGCGCGGGCGCGGGGGTTCTTTTCCAGCCAGAGCGAGGCACCAAAGGCTGTCAGCGAAAGGCCGGTGGCAAGAATGTAGTTCAGGAAACCAGTAAGCAGCGGGAAGCTGAACACGAACATCAGCGACCATGCCGCCGCATGCCCGCCTTTGGGGTTCAGCATGCGGATGGTCCACAGGCACCCGCCTGCAAACAGACCGGTGGCCAGCACCGTGCTCCACCACCCGGCCGCCAGAATGCCGAATTGCGCGCCCAGCACTTTCATCAGCACGCCGCCGCCGATGTTCAGCGTGAACACCCACTTCCATGTGAAATACTGTTCAAGCGGATTGCCGGGGCCGGCTGCCTCGATCGCGGCGGCACCCATATGGCCGGGAATATCAATCAGGGGTGGCACATCGACCAGCGCGAAAGGCGCGACGATCAGCAGGATGGCGATGGCGATGCCGGGGCCGGACAGCCACGGCAACGCGCCGGCCTGCGCCAGAAGCGTCTTAACCGAATTGCGCCAGTTGCTTTCGCCGACTTGCTTCAAGTTCTGCTTACCCCGAAAAAGGCCGCGACAAAAAGACTGCACCGGCCGCGCTCTTTGCGCCGCGCCCCATAGCGTGCGCAGTTGCGGATATCCAGCTTCAATGGTTTGAGAAACACACGGCGCTCGTCTAGCCACTTGCGCGTGACACTTAATGCCCCAACTCCGATGATGGCGCAATATCTTGCGCTGAAAGAGCAGGCCGCCGACTGCCTGCTGTTTTATCGCATGGGCGACTTCTTCGAGCTGTTCTTCGATGATGCGAAGGTGGCCGCGCAAGTGCTCGACATTGCACTGACCAGCCGGGGTGAACACGGCGGCGCGCCGATCCCGATGTGCGGCGTTCCGGTCCATTCGGCAGAAGGATATCTTGCCCGCCTGATCAAGGCCGGCTGCCGCGTGGCGATTGCTGAGCAAGTGGAAACGCCTGAGGAAGCGAAAAAACGCGGGGGTTCCAAGGCATTGGTCGCGCGCGATATTGTGCGCTTCGTGACCGCGGGCACATTGACCGAGGAAGCCCTGCTCGAACCGCGCCGCGCCAATGTGCTGGCGGCGGTGTGCGAGGTGCGCGGGGTGATCGGGGTTGCCGCCTGCGACATTTCGACAGGCCGCATGGAGCTGGAAGAATGCGCGGCGGACCAGATGGGTGCGGCGCTGGCCCGGCTGGGGGCGAGCGAGATCGTTGCAGCCGATTCGTGGGAGGCGGCTCCGGTCGATTGCGTATCCCGCCCGAGTCGCTCATTTTCCAGCGACGAGGGCGAGGCGCGGCTAAAGGCGCTGCATGGTGTTTCGACGCTTGACGGCTTTGGCCAGTTCAGCCGCGCGATGCTGGCAGCGGCGGGCGGGCTGATTTCCTACCTTGATCATGTGGGCCGGGGCGCGCTGCCGCTGCTGCTGCCACCAGTGGTGCGCGCGGCGGGCACGCACATGGCGATGGACGAGGCGACTCGGACCAGTCTTGAGATTCTGACCAGCTCCACAGGCACGCGGCGCGGATCGCTGGTGGAAGCGATTGACCGCTGTGTGACCGGCGCGGGCGCGCGGTTGCTGGCCGAAGACCTGTCCGCCCCGCTCACCGACACGCGGGCGATCAACCGGCGGCTGGAACTGGTGAGCTGGCTGCACGACGATCCGCTGCTGCGCGGCGACATTCGCGGTGTGTTGCGCGCGCTGCCCGATGTGGGCCGCGCGCTGGGCCGCGTGGTGGCGGGGCGTGGCTCTCCGCGCGATCTGGGGCAATTGCGCGATGGGTTGTCCGAAGCGCGGCGGCTGCATGATCTGCTTGTTGTTCGGCCCGACAAGCCGGAACCGATGGCGGCGTTGCTGCCTGCGCTTTCGGGCCACGGGGCGCTGACCGATCTTTATGCCCGCGCGCTGGTGCCCGCGCCCCCGACTGAGCGTTCACAGGGCGGCTATATTGCCGAGGGCTATGACGCGGGGCTGGACGAATTGCGCCGCGTTTCGGGCAATGCGCGGCGGGCGATTGCCGCGCTGGAGGCCAAGTATCGCGATGAGACAGGCATTGCTGCGCTGAAAATCCGCCACAACGGTGTGCTAGGCTATTTCATCGAGGTTCCGGCCAAACACGCCGACCGGCTGATGGCCCCTGAAACGGGCTTTACCCATCGGCAGACGATGGCAGGTGCGGTGCGCTTCAATGCGCTGGCGCTGCATGAGGAAGCGAGCCGTATTGCCGAGAGCGGGGGGCATTCTCTCGCGGCAGAAGAAGCGCATTTCGAGGACCTTGTGGGCCACGCGGTGCGCGCGAAGGAGGCGATTGCCGCCACGGCGGCGGCGCTGGCGCGCATTGATGTGGCCGCGGGGCAGGCCGAGCGGGCGGCGGAAGGCGGCTGGGCTTTGCCGCGCGTGGTTGATGAACCGTGCCTTGAGATCGTGGGCGGGCGGCACCCGGTGGTGGAAGCCGCGCTGGCGGTGAAGGGTGAGCGGTTCGTGGCCAACGATTGCGCGCTGGGGCCGCAAGACCGGCTGTGGCTGGTGGGCGGGCCGAACATGGGCGGTAAGTCCACCTTCCTGCGCCAGAATGCGCTGATTGTGCTGCTGGCGCAGGCGGGCGGTTTCGTGCCCGCGCAGAATGCCACGGTGGGGCTGGTGGACCGGCTGTTCAGCCGCGTTGGTGCGGCGGACAATCTGGCGCGGGGCCGGTCCACCTTCATGGTGGAGATGGTGGAAACGGCGGCGATCCTTTCGCAAGCCACAGAGCGCAGCTTCGTGATTCTGGACGAGGTTGGCCGCGGGACGTCCACCTACGATGGTTTGTCGCTGGCCTGGGCAGTGGCCGAGGCGATCCATTCGATCAACCGCTGCCGCTGCCTGTTTGCCACCCATTACCACGAACTGTCGCGTCTGGCCGAGGCGTGCGATTCGCTCTCGCTCCACCACGTTCGGGCGCGGGAGTGGAAGGGCGATCTGGTGCTGCTGCACGAACTGGCAGAAGGCCCGGCGGACAAATCATACGGCCTCGCCGTGGCGCGGCTGGCAGGCGTTCCCGCGCCGGTGCTCAAGCGCGCCAAGTCGGTGCTCGAAAAGCTGGAAAAGGGCCGCGCCGCCACTGGGGGTCTGGCCGCAGGGCTGGACGACCTGCCCCTGTTTGCCGCCGCGATCGAGGCTGCGGAAGAAAAGGTCGACGCATTGCGCGAACGGCTGAACGGGCTGGATATCGATGCGCTTTCCCCGCGAGAGGCGCTGGATTTGCTCTATCAGTTGAAGGCGCAGGCCAATGGTTGAACTGATCTCTTTGGGCCGCAAACGCGCGCTGTTCGTGATGGCGGCAGAGCCGGAGTATGGCCCGCACTTGCGTGCGCGGTTCGTGCCGCTAATCACCGGGATCGGCCCGGTGGAGGCAGCATTGCACGTTGGCATAGCGCTCGCTCGGCTGGAAGCGGCACGCACCCTGCCCGACCTGATCGTGTGTCTCGGTTCAGCCGGATCGCGGCGCTGTGCGCTGGGGTCGGTTCACCAGATCGGCAGCGTATCGTGGCGGGATATGGATGCTTCGGTGCTGGGCGTGGAGCCGGGCGTCGTGCCCTATCTTGATGAGCCGAAGGACCTGCCGCTGGAAACGCCGCTGGATTTGCCCGTGGCCACGCTATCGAGCGGAGGCGATGTGGTGAGTGGTGCAGGCTGGGACCGCATCAACGCAGATATGGTGGACATGGAAACATACGCCGTGGCCCGCGCTTCGCGCACGTTTGGCGTGCCGCTGGTGGGCCTGCGGGGTGTGTCGGACGGCCCCGGCGAACTGGCAGGCGCGCATGATTGGCACAAGCTGCTGGGCTATCTGGATGGGGAACTGGCCAAGGCGGTGGATTTGCTGGCGGCACATTACGCCTGACTCCCCCTTATCGTCGCCCCGGACTTGATCCGGGGCTTGGCCTTTTGCGGCGCGCGTTGAAGAGTAAGCCATGGCCCGGATCAAGTCCGGGCCGACGATTGAAGGGGTGGTGCCGAGATCAAAGGCTAAGGAACAACCCCGCCAGCGCCGCGCTCATCAGGTTGCTCAATGCGCCTGCCACCAGCGCGCGGATGCCCAGTTTGGCGATGACCGGGCGCTGGTTAGGGGCAAGGCCGCCGGTTACTGCCATCTGGATGGCGATCGAGCTGAAATTGGCAAAGCCGCACAGCGCGAAGGTTACCACGCCCACGGTCTGCGGCGAGAGCGCGGTGTCCTTGCCCAGTTCGATGAAGGCGACGAATTCGTTGAGCACGATCTTGGAGCCGAACAGCCCGCCCGCCTGCATTGCCTCGGCCCAGTTCGGCGCGCCCAGCAGGTAGAACATCGGCGCGAACACGTATCCCAGCACCATCTGGAACGACAGGTCAGGCATCCCGAACCAGCCGCCCAGCCAGCCAAGAATGCCGTTGGCCAGCGCCACCAGCGCTACGAAAGCCAGCACCATCGCGCCGACGGCAACGGCCAGCTTCACCCCGGTTTGCGCGCCTTGGCTGGCGGCCATGATGATGTTGGCCGGGCGCTCTTCCTCGTCCGAGGCGAGGGAGGGTTTTACGTGCGGGTTGGGCAGCGCCTCATCCGCCATTTCGGTCGGCACCGGCGGTTCGTCCGGCATGATCAGCTTGGCCATCAGGATGCCGCCGGGGGCCGACATGAATGCGGCGGCCACCAGATAATCGATGCGGATGCCCATGCTGGCATAGGCGGCAAGGATCGTGCCCGCCACGCCTGCCATGCCAACGGTCATCACGGTAAACAACTGGCTGGGGTTGAGCGCCGCCAGATAGGGCCGGATGACCAGCGGCGATTCGCTTTGCCCCACAAAGATGTTGCTGGCCGCGCACAGCGATTCAACCTTGCTGATGCCGGTGACCTTTTCCAGCGCGCCGCCGATCCAGCGGATCACCAGCTGCATCACGCCAAGGTAATAGAGGATCGAGATCAGCGCGGCGAAGAACACGATCACCGGCAGCGCCGAAATGGCAAAGCTGGTGCCGCCAATCGCCGGGTCAGCCAGCGGCCCGAACAGGAACTGCACCCCGGCGCGCGCGAAGCCGAGCAAGCCCTCCACCCCCGAAGCCGCCCCCTGCAGCATCCGGTTGCCCAGCGGCACATAGAGCACCAGCGCGGCAAAGCCCGCCTGCAGGGCAAAGGCCGCCGCCACCACGCGCAACCGAATGGCGCGGCGGTTTGATGACAGGGCAAAAGCGATAGCAAGGATGAGCAGCATCCCCAGAAGGCTGAACAAGACGCGCATCGGGAAAGGCACTGCTCCACAACTGATCGTTACAAAGGAACCTAATAGCGAATTGGCGCAAGCTGAAAAGCGCGCTATCGGCCCTAGATGCACGATAACGCCCCGGTAGCCCCAGCAATCCCCCGTTCTTTGTTTGCCTTGTCGCTGCTCTATGGCGGGATGTGCGTGCTGGCAGGCGTGCTGGGAGTGAAGCTCGCTTCGCTTGGGCACTGGCCGTTGCTGGGCGATCTGGCGGTGGAATCAGGCATTTTCGCGTTTCTGCTGCTGGTGGTGATGGCCAGCGCCGTGGCCGAACTGTTTGGGCAGGACGTGGCCAACCGCCTGGTGCGTTTCGGGTTCGTGCCGCTGATCGTATCGATGATCCTACTGACAGTGGTGATCCGCGTGGTGCCTCCCGCCCCGTTCTGGACTGATCAGGACGCTTTTGCACGCCTGCTGGGCCAAGGCGCGCGGATGCAGTTTGCCGGGCTGATTTCCTATGGCACGTCACAAACGCTCAACGTCTATCTGTTTTCGCGCATCGCGGGCGGACGCGGCAAGCTACTGATGCTGCGCGCATGGCTCGCCTCGATGCTAAGCCAGGTGGTCGATACGATCCTGTTCATCACGATCTCGTTCTATGGGCAGGACCTGCCGATTGTTTCGATCATGGAAGGCCAGATCATTTCCAAGCTGGTGCTTTCCACGATCATGGTCCCGCCGCTGATCTGGGCCTTCGTGCAATTGGGCAAATGGCTGGATCGCCCTGCCTAATCGAACGGCATAAACTGCCGAACGCTTCGCAACGCCAATATTGGATTCCGCAGCTTTTGCGCGTAATGGCCCGCGCATGAGCCAGAACCACGACCCCGCCATGCTTGCCAAGGCCGAAACCCTGACCGAGGCCCTGCCCTATCTGCGGCGCTATGCCGGCAAGACCTTCGTGGTCAAATATGGTGGCCACGCGATGGGTGATCCCGAACTGGCGCAGGACTTTGCCGAAGACATCGTGCTGCTGAAAGCGGTGGGCATCAACCCGGTGGTGGTCCACGGCGGCGGTCCGCAGATTGGCCGGATGCTCAAGGCATTGGGCATCGAATCGCAGTTCGTCGATGGCCTGCGCGTGACCGACAAGCAGACGGCCGAAGTGGCGGAAATGGTACTGGCAGGCGCGATCAACAAGGAACTGGTCGGCTGGATCGCCAAGGCAGGCGGCAAGGCCATCGGCATTTCGGGCAAGGACGGCGGCATGGTCATCGCGCGCAAGGTCCAGTCGAAAAAGGCTCCCAAGGCCATTGCGGGCGAGGATGGCGAAGCGCTGGTCGTCGATCTGGGCTTCGTCGGCGAACCGGCTCGGATCGATACCACCGTGATCGACACCATCGTGAAGGCGGGGATGATCCCGGTAATCGCCCCCATCGGCGTGGGCGAAGATGGCGAAACCTACAATATCAACGCCGATACCATGGCTGGCGCAATTGCCGCCGCGCTTGGCGCATCGCGGCTGTTCCTGCTGACCGACGTTCCGGGCGTGCTCGACAAGGACAAGAACCTGCTGACCGACCTTCGCCCCGCCGATATCGCGCGGCTAGCCGAAGATGGTACGATCAGCGGCGGCATGATCCCCAAGCTGGAAACCTGCGTCCACGCGGTAGAGGCAGGCTGCGAGGCGACCGTGGTGCTTGATGGCCGCGTGCCCCACGCGATGCTGCTGGAGATCTTCACCGCACAGGGCGCGGGCACGCTGATCCGGGCCTGATCTTCGCGCTTCGCGCTTGCCAATATCGTATGTGCTACATACAATTGTTCATGGCTGGCGATATGACGGCAGCCAAGGGGCACTTGTGGCACCGGGAGAGGGTCGGCTAGGAGCGGCTTGAAGCTGCTTTTCAGCCGATAAGGAAACGCGCCAATGCTGCTGTACACGCTGATTGCGATGATCAATTACCTCGTCAACATCATCGTGGTGGTGGTGATCGTCCAGTTCGTGCTTGGCCTGCTGATCTCGTTCAACGTCGTGAACATGCACAACAATGCGGTTGCGGCGATCTGGAAGGCGTTGAACGCCATTCTCGAACCCATGCTGCGCCCGATCCGCAAGATCATGCCTGATACCGGCGCGATCGACTTTTCACCGATGGTGCTGATCATCGGGCTCAACCTGCTGACGATCCTGCTGAGCGGCATCGCCGCATCCACCGCAGGCGTCTGATTTCTACGGACATTGCCATGACTGCTGCCGTGATTGATGGAAAGGCCTTCGCGGCCACCCTGCGTGCCCGTGTGGGCGAACTTGCCCAAACTTTCGAGGCGAAAGCGGGCCGCAAGGCTGGCCTCGCCGTGGTGCTGGTGGGCGAAGATCCGGCCAGTCAGGTCTATGTCCGCTCCAAGGGCAAGAGCACGGTGGAAGCGGGCATGAACAGCTTTGAACACAAGCTGCCTGCCGACACTTCAGAGGCCGATTTGCTGGCAATGGTTGAAGCGCTGAACGCCGATCCGATGGTGGACGGCATTCTGGTGCAATTGCCGCTGCCACAGCACATCGACGAACAGAAGGTCATCGCCGCGATCAATCCTGACAAGGACGTCGATGGCTTCCACGTGACCAACGCCGGACGTCTTGCCGTAGGGCAGGCAGGTTTTGTGCCCTGCACCCCGCTGGGCTGCCTGATGCTGCTGAAGGACAAGCTGGGCGATCTTTCGGGCCTTGATGCGGTGGTGATTGGCCGGTCGAACATCGTGGGCAAGCCGATGGCGCAATTGCTGATTGCGGAAAGCTGCACGGTGACGGTTGCGCACAGCCGCACGAAGGACCTGCCCGATGTGGTGCGCCGCGCCGATATCGTGGTCGCCGCCGTGGGCAGGCCGGAAATGGTCAAGGGCGATTGGATCAAGCCCGGCGCGACCGTGATAGATGTGGGCATCAACCGTGTGCCGGGCGCCGAAGGCAAGACAAAGCTGGTGGGCGATGTGGACTATGCCAGTGCCGCCGCCGTCGCCTCGGCCATCACCCCGGTGCCGGGTGGTGTCGGCCCGATGACTATCGCGGTATTGTTGCGCAATGCGCTGGTGGCCGCATATCGCAATGCTGGGTTGGAACTGGCTGCGGACGCGGTTTGAGGTTGATCTCAATTCACCCCCAACCCCGCCCGTCCTGAGCCTGTCGAAGGACGCCAGCCCTGCGCCAGATGCTTCGACAAGCTCAGCATGAGCGGGTCCGGGATATTCTCTTCCTCCACCTTCCCATCTTCTCTTTCGTCATTCCCATCCCCTCTTTCGTCATTCCCGCGCAGGCGGGAATCCAGCGACAATAACAACCGTCGCATCGCGACGACCTTTATTCACCTGAGTTCTGGATTCCCGCCTGCGCGGGAATGACGAAGCGATCATGAGCGGGGTGGGCACCACGCAACCCATCGGCTAGACCAAGCCCATGAAACGCCTCCTTCCTCTCGCATTCCTTCTCTGCGCAACCCCGCTCCTCGCCCAGCCCGGCCCTCCGCCTGAGCGCGAAGGAGGCGCAGGACGCCCGCAACGCGCCTATGCCAACCCCAGCGCGCTAATCGCCGCCGACATCGCCTTTGCCCGCCTTGCCCGCGAAAAGGGCCAGTGGACCGCCTTTCGCGAGACCGCTGCCGAAACAGCCGAAATGTTTGATGGTGGGCGCGTGGCAGCAAAGGACCTGCTCAAAGATCGCAAGGACCCTGCCGAACCTTACAAATGGGCACCGCGCGCGGCTTGGATCAGCTGCGATGGATCAGCCGGGCTGACCATCGGCGGGGCCAGCTATCCCAGCGGTGGAAATGGCGAATACGTGACCGTGTGGGAGCGCCAGTTAAAAGGCAAAGTGGCGTGGAAATGGGTGCTGGATGATGGCGCACCGCTGGCCAAGGCTTTGCCGGAAGTTGACTGGGTGCAAGGCACCGTGGCCGATTGCCCGGTGCGGCGCAGGCCCGATGGCGAAGCGCCGCCCCAGCCCGGCAGCAAGCGCGAACGCAAGGAAAGGGCCCGGCAAATGGGGAAGGAAGCACCGGTGATGCCGCTGGCGGGCCCCTTGCCGATCAGCACCATGCTTGCAGGCTCAGACGCCAAGACCGGCCAATCGCGCGATGGTTCTCTGGCATGGCGTTCCATTGTCCTGCCCGATGGTCGCCGCCATCATACGGCGTGGATCTGGAAAGATGGCGCAATGAAGCCCGTGTTTGATCGCGTGTTCCCCGAAAAGGGGAGCTGAGGCAATGTGGGAGCTTTTCATCTCGGCCTTCATCACCCTGTTCGTGGTGATCGATCCGCCCGGCTGCGCACCGATCTATGCGGGCCTTACCGCCAATGCCACCGCCAAGCAGGCGTTCAACATGGCCCTGCGCGCCTGCCTGATCGCCACCGGCATTCTGGTGGTATTCGCGCTGTTCGGCGAAGACCTGCTGGGCGCGCTGCATATCGAACTCGACAGTTTCCGCATCGCAGGCGGCATCATGCTGTTCCTGATCGCGCTCGACATGGTTTTCGAAAAGCGCACGGAACGGCGTGAAGAGCGCGCGGAAAAAGTTCGGACTGCGCAGCCGCAGGTAGAGGACGTATCTGTTTTCCCGATGGCCATGCCGATGCTCGCAGGGCCAGGCTCGATCGCCTCGGTCATGCTGCTGACGTCGAAAGCCAAGGGGGTGGAGGAAACTGCCGTCATCCTTGGCGCACTGGGCATCGTGATGCTGATGAGCTTCATCGCGCTCGTCGCCGCCCGCCCGCTGATCCGCGCGCTGGGATCGCAGGTAGAGGCGGTCATCACGCGGCTGCTCGGCGTGCTGCTGGCGGCCTTGGCGGCCCAGTTCGTGATCGACGGGATCAGAGCGCAGTTTTGATGCCTGCGGTGCCGGTCCGGTCCCCCGGCCACCTTACGGAGGTAGGCTCTGGGTGGTCGGGCCGGGGGAGCGGGCCGGTGCCGCAAGCCTTCCGCGGATGCGGAAGGCGCAACTCTCATTGAAGCGTCACCCGCCCGCCATCATCGCTGTCGCGCTTGCCGAAAAACTGCATCAGCTGCACCAGCAACTCGCACCGCGCGCCCAGCGAATTGGCCTCAAGCAGCGCCTGCTTGGCCGCCGCATCGAACGGGGCGATCTGCGATACGCCGTTGATCAGCGACATGTCATCCAGCCGTCCGACCGAATCCCAATCCACCGAATAGCCCTGCGCATCGGCAAACTTGCGCGATTCGCGCTCGAACGAGGCACGCTCGACCGCGCTCAACGCTTCGGTCATGTCGTCTTCGATCAGCTCCGCCTCAACCTGCCGGAACGGGGTCGTCACTTCCAATTCGCGAATCACGCGGAACCGCGCCACGCCTTCGAGCAACAAGTTGAACCGCCCGTCTTCCAGCGCCTCGACATCGGCAATCTTGCCCACGCAGCCGATATTGAACAGCGGTGCACCTGGTTCGCCCGATTGCGGCTGGATCATCGCAATGCGCCGATCCCGCGCCAGCGAATCGCTGACCATTGCGCGGTAACGTGGCTCGAAGATGTGCAGCGGCAGCTGCAGCCCCGGATAAAGCACAGCCCCGGTCAGCGGGAAGACCGAAAGCCGGGTGGTCTTGGTCGCCGTGCCCATCGCGCTTACCCGAACAATACGGTTGAGAGTTTGCGCCGGGTGGCAGCAACCCAAGGATCTTCAAGGCCGGTCGCTTCGAATATCTGCAACAGCCGCGCCTTGGCCGCACCATCGTTCCACGCGCGATCGGCGGCGATCATGGCCAGCAACTTGGCCGCCGCCTCATCACGATCGCCTGCTGCATAAAGCGCGTTGGCAAAGGCCAATTGCGCATCCATGTCGGCCGGGCGCTCTGCCGCTGCTGCGCGCAAGGCGGCCAGTTCGGCTTCCTCAGGCGCTTCTGCGGCCAGCGCCAGTGCGGAGCGCACCTGCGCAAACACCGGGTCCGCCGCCATTTCAGGCGATAGTGCATCGAGCACGCCCTGCGCTTCATCCTTGCGCCCCGCGGCAATCAGCGCTCGGACCAGCCCGGCATGGGCCTGCGCATTATCGGGCGCGATCTCAATGATCTGCGCAAAAACGCTGGCGGCGCGGTCGCCATCGCCTTCGGCCAGAATGTCCTCGCCCATCGACAACAGTGGTGTCACGTCCTGCACAGGCTCACCGGCCTGAACGGGCAGCTTGGCCAGCAGCTGGTCAAGATACTGCTTCAGCTGCGATTCGGTGCGCGCAGGCGTCAGGTCGGCCACCGGCTGGCCCTGGAACATCGCATAGACCGTCGGGATTGAGCGCACCTGAAACTGCGCGGCGATGAACTGCTCTTCATCGACGTTCACTTTGGCAAGGACGACGCCCTTGTCAGCATATTCCGCCGCCACTTTTTCCAGCACCGGCGTGAGCGCCTTGCACGGCCCACACCACTCCGCCCAGAAATCGAGAATGACCAGTTTGGTCATCGAAGGTTCGACCACGTTGGTGCGGAAGCGATCGACCGCTTTCTGTTCGTCCAGGCTAAGCCCCATGCTGGCCAAGGTATGTCTCCGACAGGTTCAGGTGCACCTTGGTGCGTTTAGGTGCACTTCAGGATTTGCCTCACCATGTGGGGATCAGGCCCCATTCGGCAAGAGCAAACGGGCATTGCTCCAAAGACTTCACCACCATTGCAATTTTGCTGTTGCGCTTGAGCCGACTCATGGTTAGAGGCCCCCACACCCCAGCCGGAACGGACATTCCCACCCGGCCAGAAACGCACGAGCGGGCGTAGCTCAGGGGTAGAGCACAACCTTGCCAAGGTTGGGGTCGAGGGTTCGAATCCCTTCGCCCGCTCCAGTTTCTCCTTCAACCGTAGCTTCAATGTCGGGGTCAGACTTCCCCCTCGGGGAACCCTCGATTCATTCGCTGGCTCTCCGCGGCAAGCCGCTGCGAGCATGGTTCGAATCCCTTCGCCCGCTCCAGTTTCTCCTTCAACCGTAGCTTCAATGTCGGGGTCAGACTTCCCCCTCGGGGAACTATCGAGTCACCTGCTGGCTCTCCGCATTCAGCGCGGTT
This sequence comes from Novosphingobium sp., assembly GCA_041639635.1. Taxonomy (GTDB): domain Bacteria; phylum Pseudomonadota; class Alphaproteobacteria; order Sphingomonadales; family Sphingomonadaceae; genus Novosphingobium. The sequence continues at coordinate 5,299 of JBEQBV010000030.1, read as the reverse complement.
CTCCCATTCTCACAAGATCGGCCAGCAGGCGCGTGGTGGGGACTTCCACGCCGGTCTGCTGCGCGAACCGCTCAATCGCGCCGTTGATGGATTCGATCTCGGTCACGCGGCCAGCCAGCCGGTCCTGCAGCATCGACGGCTTGTGCGTGCGGTGGTTGGCAAGTGCGAAATCGGTTTTCGTGATAAGGCGCTCACGGTCCATCGCGATGCCCAGCGCAGCGGCGGTCGCGATGGTCTCGTCGATCACTGCACCCGCGATGCGGCGGCCTTCGGCGCAATCAAGCCCGCCGACGGGCAAGCTGGTGATCGTGGACAACGCGTTGAGCGCGGCGTTGAAGGCGACCTTCTCCCACACGGCAGAGCGAACGTCTGCATCGACCACAGCATTGAGCGTGCCGGTGTTGAGCAGGTCCACCACGGGCTGCGCCAGCGCGTTTGCCGCAGCGTTCACGCCGCCCAGCCAGATGTGCCCTGCCCCATGTGAGGCGACCGCGTTTGGGCGTTCAAGATCGGCGGGGAAATCGGTGACGCCCCACAGGATGCGGTCCTGCGCAAAGACTTCGGCGATGGCTTCAACATTGCCGAGCCCGTTCTGCAGCGTCAGTACCGCGCAGCGTCCGTCATCCAGATGCGCGACCGAGCGGATTGCGGCAGCGCTGTGCATGCCCTTGGTCATCAGCATGATCAGTTCCACAGGCCCTGCGACGTGTGCCGCCAAGGCAGCGCCGACGGATGCCACCTGATGCCCGGAATCATCGTGCAGATGAATGCTATCGCGCGCAATCAGGTCCAACCGCTGCATATCGACATCAACGACGCTGACATCCTGTCCGCCAAGCGCCAGCCGCGCGGCAAACAGGCAGCCCATGGCCCCTGCCCCGACAATCACGATCCTTGCCATCCACACCTCACACCGGCGACCAACAACCCGGCGTACAATGCGAACCGGCGGCAACACGAAGTCAAGGGCCGACAGAACGGCGCTGCACCTGCCGGAATGCGCATGGAAATGGTTTGGTTGCCTTCCGAAATCAGCTCAGATTGAGCATTGCATCGTGCGTCTGCCCGCAACACAACGGCAGGCGAAAAAGTGCCGCCAATGGCACATCCGGGAGATTCTATGCCGACCGTCCGCCACGCTACGCTCGCGCTACTACGCGAATTGGGCATGACCACGATCTTCGGCAATCCGGGATCGACCGAACTGCCGATGTTCCGGGATTTTCCGCAAGATTTTCGCTATGTAATGGGGCTGCAGGAATCTGTGGTGCTTGGCATGGCAGATGGCTTTGCCCAAGGGACGGGCAATGCAGCTCTGGTCAATCTGCACAGCTCTGCAGGCACGGGCCACGCACTGGGCAACCTGTTCACCGCGTGGAAGAACCAGACGCCGTTGGTGGTGACGGCCGGGCAGCAGGCGCGCTCGATCCTGCCGTATGAACCGTTCCTGTTTGCCGAACGGCCCACTGAATTTCCGCGCCCTTTCGTGAAATGGGCCTGTGAACCGGCCCGCGCGCAGGATGTGCCAGCGGCGATTGCACGCGCCTATCACGTGGCGATGGAGCCGCCGTGCGGGCCGACCTTCGTTTCGATCCCCATCGACGATTGGGACCAGCCGTGCGATCCGCACCCGGCACGGCGCATCCATGCGCGGCGGGTGCCGGAGCGTGCGGCCATCGAAGAGTGCGGCGCGGCGCTGGCCAAGGCTTGCGCGCCCGCGATTGTGGTAGGGGCGGGCGTCGCGCGCGATGGGGCGTGGGATGCGGTGATTGCGCTGGCCGAACGGCACCAGGCGGCGGTGTGGGTTGCGCCAATGTCTGCGCGGTGCAGCTTTCCTGAAGATCACCCGCTGTTTGCAGGCTTTCTGACGGCAGGGCGTGAGGCGATTGTAGGCGCGCTTTCTGCCCATGACTTCGTGCTGGCGCTGGGCGGGCCGATGAACCTGTACCACGTGGAGGGCGCTGGGCCGCACATGCCGGAACACGCCGAAGTCTGGCTGATCGGTGACAATCATGTCCACGCCGCATGGGCACCGGCAGGCACGGCCATCGTAGCGAACTGCAACGCGGCACTGGCCATGCTTCTGGAAGGTCCGGCTCCGACGATGGAGCGCATTGCCCCTGCACCCTGCCCGCGTCCGGCGCAGCTGGATGGCAGCGTGATGACCGATGCCTTTGTGCTGCAGCAGATTGCTTCGCTGCGCCCGCACGGCGCGATCATCGTGGAGGAAGCGCCTTCGAGCCGCGGGGCGATGCACGATCATCTGCCGATCATCGGGCGCGATACGTTTTATACGACGGCGAGCGGCGGGCTGGGCCACGGCTTGCCTGCGGCGGTCGGCATGGCGCTGGCGCGGCGCGATGAAAAGGTGGTGGCGGTGCTGGGCGATGGATCGGCGATGTATGCCATTCAGGGCCTGCATGCGGCAGCGCAACTGGGCTTGCCCATCAGCTTCGTGATCCTGAAGAACGGGCGATATGAAGCGCTGCACAGCTTCGGGCGGCACTTCGGGATGCAGACGCTGGTCGGCACGCAGTTCCCCGAACTCGATTTCTGCGCGCTGGCGACCGGGCATGGCGTGTTGGGGCGCCGGGCGGAGGATGCGGCGGCGCTGGATGCCGCGTTGCAATGGTCTTTCGCTGCGGATGGGCCAACGCTGGTGGAGGCGGTAGTGGCATGACCATCGATGTAAGCGCCTATGTCGACGACCGGCCCGATGAGGGCATTTTCCGCGTCAACCGTGCGATCTTTACCGACGAACAGGTGTTCGAGGCGGAGATGGCGCGGATTTTCGAAGGCGGCTGGGTGTTTCTGGGGCTGGAGGCGCAGGCACCCGCTCCCCACGATTTCTTCACCACTTTTGCCGGGCGCGTGCCCATTCTGGTGCAGCGCGATGGCGAGGGCGTGTTGCGCGCCTTCGTCAATTCCTGCCCGCACAAGGGCGCGCGGCTGGCGCAAACGCAGGCGGGCAATGCGCGGCTGCACGTGTGCCCATACCACAGCTGGAGCTTTGACAGCGCGGGGCGCAGCAAGGCGGTGAAGTGGCAGAAGGCGGGATGCTACAGCGCCGCGTTCGACCAGCAGGACCATGGGCTGGCGGTGGTGCCGCGCTTTGCAAACTATCGCGGATTTCTGTTCGGCAGCCTGTCTGCCGATGTGCCGCCGCTGGCCGAATACTTGGGCGAGGCGGCCAAATTGCTCGATCTGGTGGCGGACCAGAGCGAGGAGGGTGCCGAACTGGTGCCGGGGCAGGTGACCTTCACCTATCAGGCCAACTGGAAGCTGCAGTTGGAGAACTGTTCGGACGCCTATCACTTCACCTCAGCGCACCCGTCCTACATCCGGGTGCTGGAGCGGCGGCAGCAGGAGACGAGCGGCGAAGTCGTCGCCTCGGTGTGGGAGAACAGCGACTACTGGAAGGAAGAGACGCAAGGCATTGGCGGGGGCAGCTATTCGTTTCCCAATGGCCACGTGCTGAACTGGGGCGTCTTCGGCATTACGCCCGCCATCCCGCTGTATGAAAGCGCCGCTGTGCTGGCGGAGCGGCATGGCGAGGGCAAGCGCGACTGGATGTTCAACATGCGCAACCTCACGATCTTTCCCAACCTGCAAGTGGCGGAAAACGCATCGAGCCAGTTGCGCGTGATCCGCCCGATCAGCCCCGGCCTGACCGAAATGCGCACGTGGTGCATCGCGCCCAAAGGCGAAAGCGATGCCGCACGCCGTCAGCGCATTCGGCAGTACGAGGACTTCTTCAACCCCACCGGCATGGCCACGCCCGACGATACGGTAAGTTATGAGAACTGCCAGATCGGCTTTGCCGGGACGGTCGATCCGTGGCTGCAAGGCTATGCGCGCGGGATGACCGCATCGGTGGAGGGCGGAAACCGCTTTTCAGATCGCATCGGCCTGAACCCGGCGCGCAGCGTGCTGGCGGATTCGCAGTTGTGCGATGAGACGCTCTACCACGCCTATTATCGCGCATGGGCCGAGCGGCTGGGAGACGTGGCATGACGGCTCCTCTGACGCGCGCGCAAGCCGAGGAACTGCTGTTCCGCGAGGCGATGCTGATAGATACCCGCCAGTATGACGCATGGCTGGCGATGTTCACGCCCGATGTGGAATTCTGGATGCCCGCGTGGCGCAGCGAGACCGAGACGACCACTGACCCCGACCGCGAGCTTTCGCTGATCTACTACAAGGGCCGCCGCAATCTGGAGGACCGGGTGATGCGGCTGACATCGGGCCTGTCCACCGCCTCCACCCCGCCGCCGCGCGTGGTGCACGTGGTGAGCAATGTGCTGGTCACAGCCGCCGATGCGGACATCGCACAGGTGAGCGCGGTGTTCACCTGCCACCGCTTCGATGTGCGGATGAATCGCGCCGAATGCTTCTTCGGGCGCTATGATTACGCGCTGCGGCGCGAGGGTGCGGATTGGTTGATCGCGCGCAAGAAAATCACGCTGCTCAATGACACGATCCCGACGGTGGTGGACATTACCTCAATCTGAAGGCACGGGTTGCGCATGAAACTCCCTGTCATTCGTGCAGCAATCGCCGCTGCTCTGCTGACCATCGCACCCGCTTCTGTCGCCCGCGACACGGCGTTTCCGGCGATGTCGGAAGAGGCGCTGGCGCCCAAGACCGCGCCCAAGGGTTATGACGTGACGGTCATCGTCTTTTCCGATTATGGCTGCCCCTATTGCAAGCAACTGCACGGCACACTGGTGCAATTGCTGGCGCGCGATCCCAAAGTGCGGATCGTGTGGCGCGACTGGCCGATCTTTGGTGAGCCATCGCTGATGGCGGCGCGCGCCGCCATCGCCAGCCAGTGGCAGGGCAAGCATGCCGCCTTCAACGCCGCAATGTTTGCCCAACCGGGCCGCGTGACCGAGGCTTCGGTGCAGGCCGCGGCCAAGGCGGCGGGCGTGGACTGGGCGCGTTTGCAGAAGGACATCAAGACTCGCGCGAAGGAGATCGACACAGTGATCGGGCGCAGCAATGCCGGGGCCAAGGCACTGGAATTTCAGGGGACGCCGGGCCTGCTGATCGGCAACGCCCGCTTCGGCGGTGCAGCATCGCTCAGCCAGCTGCTGGATGCCGTTGCGCAGGCACGCAAGGCCGGCGTCGGCTGACGGATATGCTGCGCCGCAACATCGGATGAGTTGCTAAAATCTGTCACATTCAACGGTTTTGTCGATTACTGTAATGAGGCAAACCCATTGGGAATACCCTGAAATCTGACTTAACCGACGTGTCAGCCCGCGTTCATGCGTGGGGACAACAGGAGGAGAGTCAG
>JBEQBV010000029.1:0-22484 GCA_041639635.1 Novosphingobium sp. | reverse complement strand
TTCCCAAGCTGAATACGAGGGTTCGATTCCCTTCACCCGCTCCAACAAAATCAAGGGTTTAGCGCCAAAAACCCTTGATCCTTCCAACATCCTTCCAACGATCATTCCAACAAGCTGGATCTCGAAGGCGCTCTTTTGGCGCTCAAGCCACCTGCCTATCAGCAGGACACTGGACCAAAGCCCAACCAAGAAAACCGCGATTTGCGATCCTGAACCCGCCTACCTTGGCCCTAATGCGGCAGATCAAGTGGCGTATGCCATCTGCCGCCGCCAGGGGTTGCGCCTCGGGATCAGGCCACACCATTTCGATCAGGGTCTTGATATCCACTTCACCCGGATAGCGCAGCAGCAGGGCAAGCATGACCTCGGCCTCTTGCGGGAACAGGTGGACGGCAAATTCGCCCACCTGGCATTCGCCGCGGAGGTACTGGGGCCATGTCATCGTGATCATATCACGGCTGCGTACCCGTTTGCCGGCGTGTCGCCGCCCGTCCCCATGATCCGCGTGCCGTATACCGACGGGTGCGTCGTATCGAGTGAGCCGTCGTCGTCCTGGTAATAGGTGCCGTCGCGTGTGTCGGGGGAGAAGGCAAACGGCTTGCGACCTGCACCGCCCGCACTGTCAACGATGGCCTGCAGGTCGATCACCGTCCCGCCCGCCACGTCCGTAGCGAAGCTGGCCTTGATCGTGTCGTATAGGTTCGAGCTGGCCGCGCCGGTATCGCAGGCGATGTTGGCGAATTGCACCGGCTTCCACCCACGAGCCACAACGCCGTTCGATGCTGTGTTCCAATAGGCGAGGATGTCCGCGTAACTCTTGGACGCTGCCACTGCCGCGCTGTCGCCGCCCGTGATATATGCCGCCGTATCGTTCCGGCCGATCTGGATACCGACGATGTTATCGTTGGCTGATGCGCCGATTTTTATCGTTGCCCAGCCATTGGCATTGTCGCGCCGGGTCACAAGGTCCGCTGTCGCCGCGCCGGACTTGGCTACGTTCAGGACGCGCACATTGCCAGGGATCAGGGACAGACCCGGCTCGGTGATCGCCATGGCCACGTTATCGCCGCTGTTCACTTCGATAATGCCATCGGTGATGCTGTCGCCGTCGAGCACGACATTCTGCGTGATCGCAGCGATTGCCCAGCGGTCAGAGAGATAGTCCGCAATGGTCTGCGCCTGCACGTCCGTTAGTTCGCCGGTAAAGACCACCAGCTCCAGCAGGTCGAGGAAGTTGGTCGTGCCGTTGCTCGACACATAGCCGAAGATGCGCGCGCCCTTGGTTCCAGTCGTGGTGACGCCGCTTTGCGCCAGCGTGCTGGATGGCCGCTTGTTGATCCAGAACTTTGACCCACCGTTGGCCGTGGTGCGCGATGCAAGGCCCATGACTTGAACCTGCGCGCCGGGGACCATGTATTCCTTGTTCGCGGTCGAGCCAGACGAAGCCACAGCTGAGTTATAGAGGAACGGCGCAGCGCCGCCCGAACCAACCCCCCGGAACGTCGCACCACCGGCAACCGCCGTCACTCCGTCAGAGGCATAGCTGATCGAGAAATAGTTGTTGGTGTTCGAGTGCTTGTGGACACGCGCCACCATGAACACCGTGACCTGTCGCGGATTGGCGGCAAAGGTTGTCGGCACGTCCAGATATTCCGACCCGTCCGAACGCCATGCCTTGATGCCATTGGCAAAGGTGACGACTTTCGGCCCGCTTGCCGAAGGTGTCAGCGCTGGCGACAGGCTGTTTGCCGATACTCCGGTCAAGCGCCCGCCGCTTGTGGTCGTGGTCTCGGTGTTGGGGTGATAGTAGAGCGCAGGCGTCAGACCCACCGCTGCCGTCCAGTCCGAAACGCGCGATGCACCGGCAGTTGGTGTAGGCGTAGGAGCGCCACCCCCTCTCACGCGTGCCCGCGCCAACCCCGCGGCCATGAAGCCACCGTCACCCGCCACCGCGCGGTTGATTGTTGCCGATAAGGTCATGGCGTCAGTCCGAAGTCGCTGCGAGCTGCGCGCCTACCGACATCATCGATCGCGCCCAAACCTTTGCCGATCCGTTCTTGTCGTAAAACGCCTCGCCCCGCTTCAGCAGGTGCACCGCATCGTTCGCAGTCGGCGCAATCGCAGTAAACGCGATCATGATCTCGTCCTTGCCGAGGTTCTGCCAGGTGACACCGGCAACGCTCGCGGCCGCGCCTTCCACAGCGGTCCAGGAAGTGGTCAGTGTCGCAAGTACGCGTGGAGTAGCCATGTCCGTTTCTCCTCAGAAGATCTTCCACCAGGGCCGCTTGGCCTTGGCCACCGCCTCGCGGTTCAATTGCTCGCAGCGCTCCACGATCGCGATCGAGGACAGCGTGCGGTCATTTGCCTTGTCGAGCTGGCCCGTCTGCGCATCGCCGAACGCGATCCAGTCGCCCACCGTGTTGCCCTCAATCGGCAGCGGCGCCCCCGGCACCGGCATCCGCCACGCTTCCGGCAGGAGTGAAGCGCAAGCACTTGGGGTCGCTACGATAGGCGGCGCGCCTACACAGCCCGACAAGGCCAGCACTGGCAGCAGCAGGATCAACCAGCTGGCCAGCGCCAGGAGCGGAACGAATCGCATCTGCATTCTCCCTCGTGATTTCGTCGGTCGCGGCCTGCCTCTCAGAAGCCCCTGCAACAGCGTTGACGGCCTCGCCCCCTGCCACCACTCCCGCAGCACCCGTTTTCGCGCTGAGAGAGGCCTCTGCGCCCGCCGTGCGCGCCTTTTGACACTGACCGAGCAGCAGGATTGCGAGCACCAACGCGATCGCCCCTGCGATCAGCGTCGCGCGGATCCCGCTCATGCCTCATCCCCGGCGGCACGCTGGGCCAGCAGCTGCGTCTTGTCCGCGCTGCCCTTCGTCGTGCCGAAGTTGAACGCCACCACAGCACCGGTGAATCCGGACAGCTGCCCCAGCATGAACACGATCAGGTCCTTGTTCTCTGCAGGGATGGGCAGAAGATAGAGCGCCGCCAGCGCCCCGATGAAGGATCCGGCAAACCAGCCTCCCAGCAGGTTGCGCACCATGTCGCGGCTCATGCCAGGATCCCCGCAACGTACACCGTCTTGCCGCTCACGCGCCGTGCGGTCAGCTCCATGTTGCGCAGCCGGCTTTTTGACCAGCTGCAATGCACCCAGCCTTCCTCGCCGAATTCATAGATCAGCTGGTCGTATTCGAGGTTTGCGGCGATCCACCGGCACACCTCGATGTTGCGCACACCCCTCACTGTGAAGTCGGCCGCCTCGCCCTGGCTGTGCTGGCTCGTGCCGCTGCCGCCGATCGCGCTGTTGAGCGCCGGGCTGCGATAGCCCGACGTCACGATCACCGGCGCCCCGTAGTGCTCGCGCACCGGCTCGAGCACGTTGCGGCACAGCCGCTCGAGGTTCTTGATCACCGCCGGCGGCGGCGTGTTGTCGATGCCGCGTCGAAGCGCCGTCCCGGAACGGATCATTTCGCCAAGCGTAAAGTTGGGTGAAAGGTTCATGCTTCGCCTCCCGGCTTGCGCCGCTTCACCAACGCCTGCACCGTGGCGGTTTCGTAGATGCGGATGACGGTCCACACGATTGTCAGCACCGAAGCGACGGCAGGCAGCATGCTGACAAGACTCCCGAGAAGCGTGGCAAAGGAAACAAGGTCGCCCAGCGACTTCACGGTATCGGGGATGTGCCCCCAGAGCGGTCGGTCGGTCATCAGAGCTGCTTCCACCCGGTGCCGTTGTGAACGAACTTCAGCACGTCACCGCTGGCACAAACGAGGTTCGCAGCCCCCTTCAGGTTGAAGGCATTTGCGCCGGTCCCGTGGTTCACCGTGGTGAAGGCGTCGCGGATCACCAGCGAAAGCTCTTGCCCTTCGGTGCCGCCCGTCGCCGTCGCAAATGCCGTGGCCCCGGTATTCGCAGTCTTGACCACGTTCTTGCCCGCCACAGAGAACGTCGTGGCGTTTGCCGTCCACACGGTCGGCGGCTGATGGGTGAAGCCGTAGAAACGATCCGCGTCTAGCGCCGTGAACTTGCGCGCCAGCACCTGATAAGCAGGGCCCGTAAGACTGGATACGGGCATCGGATAAAGCAGGGAAACCCCTGTGTGGTAGAACCCGCCGGAAAACGGACCCGGTTCGGTAACGTCAATGCCGTTAGACGACCCGCCCAAGACCGGAGCAGGGCCGGATTGCGTCGAACCCTTTGTGACAAATCCAGACCCTCTCTCGGTAAGCCGCCACTGCGAGATATTCCCCGACAAGTTCCCCTTAAGCAGCGTCTCGTAAGTGCCGCTGGCCTTAGCGACAAAGAACGTCCCGTCGAAGGTGATAGCCCCCGTAAACATCAGCCCGATTGCGTAAGTATCGAAATCTTCGATATTGCACCCGATCAGGCGTATCTGGAAAGTAGCGTTAGAGCTTCCAGCCTCGTAACCAGCCACGTCCCCGAATATACCCCACACGTCGCCAGCATCTACACCATTGCAGGCAATCAAGGTTGCGCTGCTTCGGATGCGATACCCGCACTTACCGTTGCCTTTATTCAGAGTGTGCACGTAGCAATTGGTCATAACCGTAGAATTGCCGCCCTCAATGTGGAAGCCATGCCCCCCAGAGAGCGGAACCCCGGGGGTTCCAAAGGACCACACTTGCACGTTGTCCCACGATGTTGAGAAGTGCTCTAAGCACTCGAAGGCGGTGCCAGCTTGGCTACGGAGAATGAGGTTCTCGAACTTGCTTTGATAGAAGGCATGAGAAGTGGTGAACTTGATAGCTTGGTCCGCGTCACCGATGACGCCGAAGTCCCGCATGATCAGTCGATAATAGCCCGCACCGTCGCCAGCAATTGCTGCCTTACCGGCCATCCCCACACAGTTAAGTATAGACAGTTCCATGCCCTCACCAGACCACAGAGAGCCTATGGCCTTGATGTTCTGTGCATGAGAGGGAACCTTGATAGTGTCCGTAATCTTGTAGGTCTTGGCCAGAAGTCGGAAGTAGCCACGGTCGGCGACCATCTTCTGGATCGCCGCCGTGTCGTCGGCCACGCCGTCGCCCACCGCGCCATAATCCTCAACCGTCACGCTATCGCGCAGCTTGTCCTGCACGGTGCGGGTCACCGCCCCCACGCCAGCGCCCAGGAACATCACCAGGCTGGCCAGCTGGGTGAACACGGGGTTGAAGACCGCGCCAATCAGCTGCCGCACCTTGTCGGCATCGATGTCGAACAGGCCGCTGCCACTGCCATCGAAGGCAAACATCTTGCCGATGCGCGATGATGCTGCCGGCAGCTTGGCAATGGTCTCGCCATCCGGCACCTGCAGGGCGCGGCCTTGTACGTCCGCCATGTCCACGCCCAGCTCCTGCACCGTCATCATGGTGCGATCCAGCGCCAGCTCATGGCTCGATGCCGGGAACGCGCCCGATGTCGGGTATTGGGTTGGCTGCGAACGCGGCGTCACGCGCTTGATCCGCAACCGCTGCCCCACGGCCGGCGGCGTCACCATCGTCACCGTGCCGCCCGCATCGGTCGTTCCGGCCGTTGCCGTGTAATGCACGCCCAGCGTCTGCGCCGTCACCGCGCCGCTGCTGGAAATCAGCTCCACCTTCAGGCTTGCCGTATCGATGTACCGCCACCGCGCCGCAAAGGCCGTGGTAACGCCATCACCGCTATAGACCTCGATCGGATTCTTGGCTGCAACCGTCATTGCACGGTGTCCCCCTCTTGCGGCTCAATCGCGTTGGAAAAGTCAGGCGCGCCTGATGGCGCCGTCTGCCCGGGGCCCCACCAGTAGCCGGTGCCCCGTTCGGCGGCGGCGCGCTCCATGCGCTTCCAGCTCGCCCGGTAATTGGGATCGATCTGCTCTTGCAGTTGGTCCATCAGGAGGCGGTTCAGCGCTAGGCGCGCATACCACGCATTGCTTCCGGGTACCGCGGTGCGCGCCTGGCGGATCAGTTCGCTGCCAAGGTGCGTTTCATCACCCTGCGCAGCCTCACCTATGTTGCCCAAGGTGACGGCGGCTATAGGGTCCGCCACCGCGCCCAGCGTCGGCCCCACAAGGAAGCCGGTCACCGGCCCCGACGTCGCCCGATTGCCGGACAGCCCTTGCGAAAGCAGATCGCCCAGCACACCCAGTCCACCCCCGCGCACAACCGCGCGCCCGAAGTTGAGCGGCGTCATTTCGAGGTTTGGGTTCTCACCCTTCGAGATATCGATCAGGGCGTTGGCGACATATCCGCCCATGGTCAGGAACAGCGGCAGTGTCAGCGCATATTGCAGCCGCCCCATGCCGCCGCGCCCGTACATCATCCGCTCAAGATGCGTCATCGCCCAGATCACGGAATAGGTCTTGAACTGGGTCGCAGAATGCAGCAGCTCGCCGCCAACGGTCCCGCGCTCGATCCGCGTCGAGAAATTCAGGGTCGCCACCGCAGCTTGCGCCCGGAGGCTTTCGCCCGGCGTGCCGAACTTCACCTCGCTGTCGATGAGGGACATGAACTTGATTGCCGTATCCAGCCCGCCATCCACATCTGCCCGCGCCAGATCGCCCGGACGCAGCAGCCGCACGCTGCCCTGCTCCGCTGCCGCCATGCTGCGGAACTTGTCCCAGTCGGCGGCATCGATGCCGTAGCGCTCCAAAGCCAATCGCTTCGGCTCGGCCAGGTCGCCATACGCGGTATCAGCATGGTCGGCCCAGTCTTTCATGAACGAAAGGCCCAGCGCCTGCTTTGAGGCCACGGTGTGCGGTGTCAGCAGGGTTGAGCGGAGCAAGCCATCCGCCCCGCGCCGCGTCAGTTCATGGACATTGATCGAGCGCCCCTCGCGCCACAACCGCTCCGCGCGGTTGGTCATTTCCGCAAAGACCAGCCCCGCCTGCAGCGCCGCTTCGCGATGGCTGGCGTCGGCGGGGTTGAAGGTCTGCAGGTACTCCACCATGTCCCGCATCACCGGCAACCCGTTGAACTTCGCGGTCATTCCCTTGAAAACCGGGTCAGTCGGGAGCGCCGAAAGGAAGGCGCTGCCAAGCTTGCTCATCACGTTCCAGTTGCGCACCCCTGAAAAGAAACGGGCCGTTGCCCGATTTTCCGGGGCCACGCGCGTCAGTTCGCCGCTGTAGTAATCCCACATGGCGTCCAGCATCTTCGCGCCTTTCCCGGCGTCTTTCGAAAGTGGCAGGTTGCGCCCTGCTTCCACCGTAGGCATCGCGTCCTTGCGCATCACGTCGCCCAGCCAACGCACCGTCTGCATTGGGTTCGGCCCCAGCACGCGCATCGCCGCAATGTCGCGGCTCATGCTTTCGATGTGCCCGGTAATCGCGTCGAACACGTCGCCCGCGCCGAAGCGGTCGTTGTATTCCAGCCAGTCGTCCGCGCTTTTGAAGATCAGGAAGCGATGGTCACTGTACCGGTTGGCAACCTTGCCCGATCCGGTGAAGGCCCCCGGCGTCGCGCTGTCCAGCCCGTTGCTGGTGATGTTGCGCCATGCCGCTTCCAGCGCCGGTTCCAGCGATGCCTCACTGGCAAAGGGCTTGCCCGTCGCCGCGTCGGTCATGTGCTGCCAGTCCAGCTTGGGCAGGATGAATTCGCGCCATTGCGCGAACCCGGCCTTGGCAATCTCCATGGCATCGTGCGTCTGCGGCAGCCCCCAGTTGTCCAGCTTGGCAATCGCGCCGCCCGCCGCGTTGAACTGCTGGCGTAGGAACTCCATCGTGTCGCTGATCGATGCCGCCATTTCCCGCGCATTCACGCTGTCCACCGCCTCGCCGCGCAGGGCGCGCACCACGTCGCGCAGCTCCGCCGCCTCGCGCACATTGCCAAGGATGTCGCGGCTGTAGCGGAGCAGGAAATCGCCCATCCGCGTCCATGCAAACCGGGCGATAGAGCCGCGCGTGTTGTCCAGCGATTGCAGCCCCGCCACCGCTTCGTGATGGTCCATCAGCGCTATGGCGAAATGCTTGGCCGATCCGCCGTCGGCCACGTGCGCTTCCAGCTTGCCCAGCAGATCCTGTTGCGTGCGGATCTGTTTCATCTTCTGGCGCCGTTCGGTCAGCGCCTGGAATTCCAGCGCGTCCATCGCCTCGCGGGTGGCAAGGTCCTGCGCTTCGATCTCCCCCACCGATTTGGCATAGGCGGCGCGCAAGCGCTCGTACTCTGCGCTGAAACGCGCCGCCCGTTCACGGTCGATCTTTCCTTCGTCGACCAGCTGGTTGAGGCAGACCGCAAATGTCATCCACTACCCTCATCATTTGCCGGGCCTTCAAGAAAGCCGTTGAACACGCGGAACTGCGCGGCGCGGCCCACGCGGCGCAGCAGGCGCTCCATGGTTTCGGGATCCACGCCATCACGGAACGCCATCATGCGGGCCGCTTCCAGCAGCGCTTCGGGCACACCGCCCTGTCCAAGGAAGACGCTCGCCATCACGCGATCTCCCCCCCGATGGTCACTTGGGAGGCCGGGCGGCTGTAGACCCGCGTCGCCTTCTTCCCGATCTTGCGGGTGTGGTTCGCCCACCCCCACATCGCCATCAACCGGCCCAGCCTCTGCCGCGTCGAATGATCCGGGTGCTGGATGCCGATCCCTTCGGCGGCTTCCTGGATTGTTGTCTCCGCGCGGCTGCACAGGTAGGCGCGCAGCGGTTCGGCGAAAGGGTCGCCGTCGTTCAGTCCCTCGCTGTCGGGCGTCACCGGGGGCAGGCCGACCTGCCCCCACAGCACACGGGCAGCGCCGGGCCCGAACAGCCGCCGCGCTTCGCGCACCACGGCCACCCCCACGCTCAACCGCGTGGGGTCAAGGTCGCTCGCCTGCACCGGGGGCGGATCGTACCCCGGCACTTCATAGCGGCCCGTCTTGCGGATGCTCGGGAGCACGTCGCGCGATAGCCAGCGGCGCAGCTCCACCGCTTCCGGCTTGTCGCTGCGGAGGACGAGCATCCACATGCCGCTTTCGGAGACACAGTTGACGGCGCGGTTACGACCACCCTCAATCTGATTGAGGGCACCCTCTGTCTGACATAGGGTAACCATGTCGTCGTCGAGACGCTGCACTGCTTGCGTGGTGTTCTTGATCCCGAGGATGCCGCAAAGATCAGCAGCCACGAACCAAGGCTCGTCCTCCACCATTACGATGCGGACGGATTCCTGCTTAAATTGGAATGAGAGAAGAGCACTCATAGACGATTTCCTCTAGAAATCGTCCGACCACAGCAGACCAAATACTGGTGGCCGGACGCGCCATGATTGGTCTTACCGCCTAGAGGAGCGGCGAGCCCGGAGGCTCTCACGACACGCCCGACCATAGAAAACCGCGCCCACACTGGGCGTGTGGCGCGGGCTGCGCCTCTAGATACAGGGAGACCAATCCCTGCTCCGAGACTCCCCGGAGCAACGCCGCTATACTTGCCAACGACTCGCGATACAAGGGGGATTACTATGGAGCGCGCGCGCGATTTTCTGGCCGGACCTTCGGGACCCGGTGCGGTCACGGTTTTCTTGTTGCTGATGTTGGCGTTTGCCGATGGCCATCCCGAAGCTGGGATCGTTGGCGCCGGTGCAGCAATGGCTTTTGACCCGATTATCGTCGTTGTACTCTTCATCACCTCCATTGCATCTCGGCGTTGGTGGCACGTCGTGATCGGTGCGATCATTGCCGCCGGTATTGTATGGTTGCGGCCCACTTCGCCATACCTGCAGGACAACTCCGGATGGGCGACGGTGAAAGCGCTCGGCGCGTTCACCTTCGTCACGCTATTGACCGCCATCGCAGCCCCCTTCGTTAGCCGCTTTCGACACCATCCCGGATATGTTGGCGAAGGGGATCATTCCGAATGACCCCCTTCGCATGACTGGCAACGACAACGCCGCCTATGTGCTGGGCGAACTGGCGATGGTGACAGCCACCCTCGCAGCAGAACTGCACCGGCAAGGGCTATTGGCAGAAGCCGCAACCAAGATGATCGCGGGCTCGCTTGATCGCATGGCCGCACGCATTGAGACTCACGATCCGCTTGACCCGGACGAGTTGACCCAGATTGCCGCAGGCCTGCATTCCGTCGCGCTTCTGCTCCGGCAACATAAGCCATGAAATCCTTCGTGCGGTCCATCACAGGCACCCCCTCAGCCGCGCCAGCGCCGCGTCCTCATCGTCCAGTCGCAGCAGCGCCGTTTCGATGGTTTCCGGCGTCTCCCCCGTGCCGAACGCCACGTCCCGGTATTGCCCCGCTTCGAGGCTCGCCCGTACGTCATGGGTGAAGCTGTCGGCCTGCGCCTTCGCTTCCGCCGCCATCGGATCGGCAAACCGCGCCGCCACCGCATCGGGCAGTGGCAGCACGTCCTGGCGCAGGTCGGGCGGCGCGATCCGCCGCACTTCCATGCCATCCCCAAGCCGCGCCGCCGTGCGCTCCGCATCGCGCCGGTTGGTCGACCATGATTTCAGGCGCCCCTGCGCATCGAACACGCCCTGCACCGGCTTGGGACGCTCGCCCCGCGCCACCGCATACTCCCATGCCGTGCCAGGGCCGATCCCGTCGATCTTGATCCCTGCGCCTTCCAGCGCTAGATTGTATCTCGCCCCGAGGGTGGGGGAGCCGTCCTGCCCGTCATCGCCTGCACGTCGGTAGTCCGTAGGCTTCGGGGCTTTCCCCTTCACCTGATAGGCCGAAAGCAGCCAGTTCTGCTTTTCGCCATCCCAGTCGAGCCGCACCACCGCCCGATGATCGAGGCTCTGCAGCACGATCCGGTTGGCCGAACGGCTCTTGACGCCCATCTGTTCGATAAGGGCAGGCAGGGTGTCCAGCACTTCACCGTGCTTTTCGATGATCTTGCGCAGGCCGGTGTTTTCGTCACCCCACTTCACATCGATCGGGCCAACCTCGTCGTGGTACAGCGCGCCGAACACTTCGCCCTCGCGCGCTGCCGTCAGCTCGGCCCGCGCATCCTGCCAGATCGATTGCCGCGTCACGCGCGGTTCGGCCATGCCCAGCACGTCCGCTTCCACTCGCGCCTGTGCCACGTGCCAGCTTGCCTCGTCCGGGAACAGATCGCGCCGGAGCTGGGGAATCTCCACCGGCTCTCTCTCGGCCATGATCGCCGCTTCAATCGCCGGGTCGCGTTCCCGCATGTCCGGCGCGGCCACCGCGTCCACCGCCCCGCGCTGCCCCATCCGCTCCGCCGCCCACTCGCGGAACCGGCCCGCAGTCATGCCCTTCATGTGCGGGTTTGCCGCCATCACTTCCGCAGGCAGTATCCGCGCCAGCGGCACATCGGCCCCGGCGCCCAGCACCGCATCGGCCCCGCCTTGGCCAAGATGGTGCACGACATAGAGGTTGCCCGGCGTTGCCTCCATGCCATTGCGCTGCAGCCAGCGCGCGTTCGCTTCGGTGAACGTCCGCATCAGCCGCTCTTGCAGCGCCACGTCACCCTTGCGCCGCAGGATCGCCGCATCGCTCAAGCCCGTGTTCGGGAAGGCCTGCCGATAGGTCGCCACCCACGTGCCGTTGGTAAAGCCGTAAAGGCCCGATGCGCTGGAAGTGGTGGATCGTGCCCCCGGGTTGCCGCCGGACTCTTGGGCCCGCGCCGCCGCCAGATAGGCCTCGATCCCTTCGCGCCCCCGCACCACGGCCCGTGCGGCCCCCGCCACGGGCGGATCGATTAACGCCCGCTGCGCCGCGCTGGCCCGCGCCATGTGGGCATCCTCACCAGCAAAGCCATCAAACGGGTTCGCATCGCGCACGTCCACGTCCCGCTCGATCACGTGCAGCGCTGCTGCTTCGTTGGCGCTGCGCAGCTGATCCGGCACCGCCTTGGCAAAAGCCTTCGCAACTACCTTGGGATTGGCCGTCTCCGCCGTGCGGATCGTATCCGCTCCGGCGCGGACCACGGCCCCGCCGACGCGGCCGGTCAGGTCCGCCGCCGCGCCGAAGGCAAAGGCCATGCCGATCTCGCCAAGGGCATCGCTCGCAGTGGTCTGCTCACCCAACCTGTCGCGCGCAGCAATGATCGCCGGCAATTCCACCGCAACACCGCCAGCATTGGCCAGTCCTTCGACCAGAACCGAACGCCCGATCGTAAGCCCCCGCGAAGCGCCACCGGTGGCTATGGCAAGACCCACTTGCGTAGGGTCCGCCAGCCCACCTGCCAGGCCGCCTGCAAATCTTGCCGTGGCGCTGCCGCGTGATGCCACGACCTGGTCGCGCACGCGCGCGCCCTCACGGGTCAACGCCTTGGTCTCAAACTCTTCGCGCGTGCCCAGTTCCTTGAACGCCTTCGGGTCTTTCGCGCGCGCTTTGTCGATGTCGCGCCAGATCGCATCGCGATCCTGTGCGCTTCCAACCCCGATCACCCGAGACCAGTTCGTGTAATTGAAGAACCCCGTGCTGATCCCGCGCTCTTTCAGCGCCTGTATGACAGGATAATAAGCTTCGCTCAGCCGCTGCTCTTGGACAAACGGCACCTCGTCTACCGCCACCCGTAGCGCCGCGCCTGCCGCGTCCAGCCACCCGTCGGGGCGCAGATCGTCCAGCGGCGTCGCCTCGCGCTGCGGGCGGAACTGCTGCCCATCAAGCCGCGGCTGCATGATCGAAAGCACGCTCATTCGCGCAGGCCTCCGATCCGGGTGATGTAGTCATGACCTTTCACCCGCAGGATATTCCCCGCGCGCGTCTCCCACCGGTACGTGCCCGGCGCGATCATCACCGGGTAGACGCCGCGCACCGGCATAGGCGGCTTGTCGCGCTGCCACAGACGCTCCACCGCCACGCGGAAATCCAGCGCGCTCATCGTTTCCGGCAGCACGAACACCCGGTCCATGTCGCCGGTGCCCCAGTGGCTCAGCCCGCCATACTGCCTTCCGCCCCGCTCAAATCCGCCCAGCGCATGCAGCGTCGCAAGCCGTATGTCGTTCGGGGTCAGGGAATTGATGGTGCGCCCCTTGGCGGTAAGCATCCCGGCAAGATATTCCCCCGCCGTCTGCTTTATCGCAGCCAGATCGCCGGGATCGATGTTCCGCAGCGCCGCATCCTGCTCGCGCCCGGCAATCGCCAGCAGGTTGCGCGCCGCAGCCCCGGCGTCGCCTTTTTCCGGCGTCAGGAACGTGCGGTCGGTTTCGATCCGCTTGCGTCCGGCAAACACCGTCGCGCGCACTTCGGGCCGCAACTGCGCCTCGTGGGCAAAGCCCTTGTCGCCCTTCATGATCTGTTTGGCCACCAGATCGCGCTCGAAGGGTGGCACTCCGTCCAGCATGCCCAGCACTTCCATCCGCCCCGCTGGCCCGCTCTGCGCCCGTTCCGTCATGGGCTGCGCTTCGGCATCGGACAGCAACGGCAGGCCATTGCGGCCAGACGTTTTTTCGTATCCCGCACGGTCCTGTACTCGCTTGGCAATGCTCGCCGGATCACCCCAGTCCACCGGGCTGAAACCCAGCCCATTGGCCAGCGCATTCCCAATGGGGTCGCTGTTCCACTTTTCGTTCATCGGCCTAACGTGCGACCGCGCATAAGCCAGCTCGCGCTGTTCCTCCGCGCTCGGCTTAGCCTTGCCTGCCAGCGCCGCCATGCGCTGCTCCCGCTGCAGCGGCGTCATCGCCTGATAGACCTTGGTGTAACGGTTCGACGCCGCGATGCCGTCCAGCTCCAACGCGGTTGATGTATCACCGATTGCTGCTGCTGCCGTTTGTGCCTGCGTTAGCCTCTCGGCAGGGACCTCCACGCCCTGCTGCTCAAGCTCCTTGAGCGTCTGAACTTCTTCGGCCAGAGCCGCCTTCTGCTGCGCCACCTTCTGTTGGGCGATGGCCTCGGCGCGCCGAAGTTCGGTTTCGGAATCACGCTTGATGTTTTCCCGCGCCTCGGGCGAAAGGAAGTCGAACTGTGATGTGGCCAGCAACGCTACCGCAAGCTGCGGATCGACATTTCGCAGATAGGCCACGGCATGCGACTGGTCGTAATCGTCCAGTTCCTTCCGCTTCGCAGTGGCGTCAAGGCTGGCCAGGCCATTGATGTAATCGTGATACGCCTTGGTGTTTTCACCATACTTTGCCGGATCACGCGCCGTCAGGGAAAGGCTCTGGTTTCGCACCGCCGCCGCATCGGCCAGCGTCTTGGTTGTCTGCCGCCCAACCTGCCAGATCGTTTCGCCTTCAACGTCGCTGGCACGCATGCCCTGTATCTGCGACTCGAGCTGCCGCCGCACCCTTTTGTCGCTGACGCCGTCCAGCACCTGCTGGCTCTGTTCGTCCCACGCCTTGGCCATGGCTTCGGCATGACCGGCCCCATCCTCCGCCGCGCTCTGGCGTAGCGCCACCTTCTTGTTCAGCAGCGCTTCGCGCGCCGCCATGAGCCTTGCCGAACCCGACGAAAGCTCGGCATCGGCACGCGCATTCTGCACAGCCTCGCCAAGATTTGTGATGGCGGAACCAAGACCCGCACCAAATTCATCGGGCGAGTGCTGCACGACGACATTCTGCGCCCGCACGCCCACTTGGCTTTCATATCCGCGCGTCGCCATCAGCCGCCCGCTCCGGACGCAATCGCTCGCGGCGCAGCCCAGTCACCAGCGCTGGCCGAACCGGCGTTAAGCAGGCTGCTGGCCAGCTGGAAATAGCCTTGCGTCCGCGTCGCGCTCGCCTGCTTTTTCAGCGTCGTAGCTTTCACCGTGCCTTCGCGCCGGATGCGCAGCACGTCCAGCGCCGCATTGATCTGGCTTTCGCGCAGGTAATCCAGCGCGCTGCCCGTGCCACCCTCGATGCCGCCGGAAAACTGGCTTGCCAGCTGCTGTCCGATCGCCTCGCGTGCCTGCATTCGCAGGTCCGCCTCCTGCTGCACCGCCGCCTGCTGTTCTTCCCACGCCTGCGCGTCCAGCGCCGCCGCGTTGGCCTGGCTCGCCTTGAACTGGCCGATACCTTGAATGATGGGCCCTGCTATGGCCGCCGCAGCTGGCAGGAACGACATCAGCGGATCCTCTCGAACAGGACATGGGTTTCGCTGGCCGCACCAAACTTGCGCAGACAGGCAACCGCCGTCAGGCCCGCCATCATCGCCCACCGGCAGGGGGCAGTCGGCTCGACCATCACGCTGGTCAGCAACTCGTAGGGATCGAGATGCGGAAACCGCGCAAGGATAGCTTCGGCGTCATTGGCAAGGGCCACCGCCTCGATCCTTGGCAGCGGGCTCTCTGCCACGATCCGGCGCGCAAAGCGGGTCAGTGGCACATGAGCGGCGCCCAGCCCTTGCGCGAACAACGCCATCGCCACGGCGCTGCGGCCGGGGAAATTCTCGGCAATCGAAATGCAGCAGATGATCCGGTCGCCATCCAGCGCGGTCCATGCGTCACGCTGCTCGGCCAGCGCTTCGGCTTCTTCCTGGGTAAACTGCGTGGGCAGCCCCATCTGCAAGGATTGGCTCGGCTGCACCACGATCTCGGTCAGGTCCGATGGCACCATGCGGCGAACGTGAAACATCATGCGTCCCCGCTTTCGATCTTGAAGCTCATCATTGCGATCGTCGCCGGAAGCGGCGCATCGCTGATCAGCGTGACCGTCGTGTCACGGTCCGGCTCGCTGGTGATCTTCACTGTCACGTCGCCGGTATAGGTGGGGATCTGCGCGTCCATTGCCGCATTGGCCGGACGGTCGATCGCATCCTCAAGTCGCTCACCAGTCGCGCCGCCCTTGATGCCAACGGTTTCGACCAGGCGCACAAAGGCATGGGCAATGCGCTGCAGGAAGCCCTGCCACCCGCCCGGCGCCTGCACATAGGGGCGCAACGTCACCGCTCTCGCGGTGTATGGCAGCCCGACGATCAGGGTATAGGCGAAAGGCGGCACCTGCTCTTCGGGAAGCGTCAGAGTGCCATCATTGGCCACGCTCTGCCCGGCAATCACCCCGCCGCCTGCCAGAACCGCCACGTCCTGCCCGGCAAGGTGCGTCAGGCCGGAAAATGTGGCTTGGCCTGCCGTGGCTTCCACGCGCACGCCCGCGTCCACGAAGAACGATTCCGCGATATCGTCGCCCAGCTCGCGCCAGCTCGATTGCTTCCACACTTCCTTGCGCGTGCCCGCAGGTGTCTCGCGGCTCACCAGCACCCACAGATCGTCGCGCTTGCCATCCTCCCCCACCACGGCCACCGCCGAAAGGATCTGTGCGTCGCCACCGGGGATCAGCCGTGCAAAGCCTTTGACGTCACCCTTGTTGATCGGATGCGTCACGATCTGCCCGTCGCTGCGCACGGCATGCAGCAGGTTGTTGGGCAGACGTTGCACCGCAAGCTGGATCACGCCAGGCGCGGTCACATGCCGCGCCGCCGCTGTCAGGTCTGCCGCAAGGTAACGGTCGCTGCCAAAGTCATAGGCTGCACTGCGCAACCGCCGGCCACCGCGCTCCACGAAAACCGTCTCGCTGCCCAGCTGGATCGGGAACACGGCCTCGCTGCCATAGAAGCTTTGCGGCTTGCTATCGATGTTGGATCCGCTGACCGCTTCTTGCGTATTGAGCGCGCCGATCGCCAGCTCGCGCGTGGCCGTGCCGCACAGGAGGCTCCTGTCGCCCAGCGCCCACAACGGCGGATCTTCCACCGCCAGCCTGGCACGAAACGCCATGTCCGCCGCCACCGTGCCCAGCGACGTGTATGCCTGGAAATTCAGCAGGTCGCCGCTCACGCTGGCGCACACGTCGAAGCCCTTGATGTGGATCTGCCGCCCGAACGCATGCACCACGATCTGCGGATAGCCCGCATCCGCGCTCCACACCGAATAGGCCCACCGGTGGCTGGCAACGCTGGTCAGGCTATTGGGCAGGCGGCGCACCACGTCGGCCGTGCAGGAAAGCCCGTCCACTGCCACCGCCGTAATCCGCACGATGCCAAAGCGATCGTGCAGATACTTCCACTTCACGCCGAACGGGCCATTGGCGGCATAGTTCTTTTCGCCCGAACCATCCCACTCGCTGCCGATCTCATGCGTGGGCGGGATAGTGCCGGTCATCCCGGCAGATTCCGCCTCATAAACCTTGCCCTCGCTGCGGCGCAGGTTGCCGATCGCCACGTCCATTGCCGTGGCTTCCCACGCCTTCACGTCGGAAAAATCCTTCGCTTCCATGCGGAACAGGCTGCCCACATGGCCACTGCGAAAAATCGCCGAACTGGCGGTGATCGTTATGCCGCTGCCGGTCGTTGCCGAAGCGGTCACCGTCACCGCTTCATTCGTGTTCACGTCCTGGAACGGGCCGCTGGCAAACGTGCTCGCGGCATAGGCGAAAGTCACGGGGCTGTTGCGCGTCAGCGATGCCGGCGGATAGCTAGGATGGTCGATGTAAAGCCGGTCGAAGCTTTGCTGTGTCGAAAGCGCGGGAACATCAGCCGCAATGTAAGGTGTGGCCACTTCATAGGCGACGTCTGGCGCGGTTTCGATCCGCCCGCCGTTGGTATAGAAGCGGACTTTCAGGTTGCCCCATTCGATCACGTATTCCTGCGCGATCGACCGGCGGAAGGCAGTCAACCACACTGCCGTTTCATCGGCGTCACGGATGAATTCAAAACCCTGCCGCTTTACCAATGGCCCTTCATTCACCGGCACGAAGTTTTCGCAAGCCTGCAGGCCGAACTGGTACTGCTGCGTATCCACGCGGCCGAACAGCAGCGGCGAGATCTCGCCCGCAATGAACGCTGTCAGCAGGTGGCGCAGGGTGCGCGCCATGTCAGCTCACCCCGCCAAAGCGGGCAAGGATCCAGTCGCACTCTTCCTGTTCGATTGGCGGATTCTCGCGCGCGTCCACCCGCTTTCCGCCCGATAGCGCGGCCCGGTACTCCGCCCAGGCGGCGTTTACATCAAAGTCGGCGCCCTGAACTTCCCGGCCACATCGCCACGCAAGGCGGCAGGCGAAGGCTTCGGCGAATGTCTCGTCCCAGCTCGCTGGCTCGGTCACATCGTCGATCCAGCGGGCGTAAAGCGGCCCCGCGCTGTTGCACAGCACCCGCCCTTTCTCGAGCTGGTAGGAATCGCGCGCATCGGAATTCAGGATTTCCACAAGGCGCAAAGCCGAGGCAGGCAACGCAAAGGCCGCCGAATAGGGATAGATTTCGGTGGCCGGAACATCGGCAATCTTGGCCAGCGTGCCGCGCCCGGCGGCAAAGTTCCACGCCCCATCGCGCAATGTCGCACGGCGCTGGGTTGCCCATACCGCTTTCAGGGTGCGCGCCACCTTGCGATCGTCGTCCAGCGAAACGATCGTGGCACTTGCCCCCATCTTGATGGCTGCAATGTTTGCAACCTCGACTTCGCTGGACATGGCGCGCGGCCCTTACTGCGGCGGCCAGGGCAGCGAGAAGATCTTCTGCTTTACTTCGTCCAGCAGGATCATGGCTTCACCCTTCGTCATGTTGGTGAAGTCGATGTTGACGCTCAGCGTGTCGCTCTGCGCCTCGGCCGAACCGGCTGAAAGCGCCACGTCCTTCAGCTCGACCTTGCCGCGCTGGACCGTGAATTTTGCAGTTGCCATGGCCGTTGTCCTTCAAGGAGGGGGCGGGAAGCGTGGGGAGCATCGACGCGGCCATGCTTCCCGCCCTGCAGCTGCCCTTCAGGGGCGGCCGCAATTCATGCGCCGGTCACTTGACCGATGCGATTTCCAGCTCGATCGTCACGTTGACGCCGGCGGCGATGCCGCCAACGGCCAGCGTGGCGAGGATCGTTTCCTTGGCCGCAACCGGCCCGGCGGCCAGCACGCTGGCCTTGGGGCCAATCGAGGTCGGCGCGTCGAGCGGCGTGGTAAAGGTGCGGGCGGCCACATACTTGCCGGTATTTCCGGCAATGCCGATCTCCACCGTCGTCGTGCCAAGCGTCGTGTCGCTGCAGATGCGGATGCCGGTGATGACCTCGCCCGGGCGCAGTTCGCCCAGCACGATATCGTCGCCGGCGGCATAGACGGCGGCCGCAGGCTTGGTCGCCAGGATGATTGACTTCTTCGCACCGACCACCTGGCCGTTTGCGCGATCTGCAGGGATCTTCGTACCGTCGAGGACGCCGATCTGCTGCGCTGCATAGAACCTTGCCATTTCCTGTGTTTCCTTGCTTCAGGAAGCGCACGTTGCGGTTGGAGGCCTGATCCGAAGATCGCGGCCACCCACCGTTTCGATCAGCCCTTCTGGTTGAGGATGATGCCCGAAAGCTCGGGTTCGACGCGCGTCGCAGCCAGCGTGGTGCCGGCAAACACCTGCACTGCGCCCTTCTTGCCCGGCATGCGGTCGACCATCGTGCGGCTTTCCTGCCACCAGTTGCCGCGAACGCCCTGCTTCACCCAGAACGGCGTCTTGCGATAGCCGCTGCCATCGGTGGCAAGATCCGGAATCGTGGTCAGAAGCGGGTTGTCGAGCTCGAGGTGCAGGAACGTCCAGCCCAGCATGCGGATGATCTTGCCGTTGCGGAACTCGCCGCCGAACGCGCCCTTGAAATCGCTGCTGGTGGCCGGGACTTCCGAAAGCAGCGCGTCGTTGTCGTCGGCCGTCAGCAGCATGTAGCGCACGATGTCGTCCATGTCGTCGTCAACGGCATAGCCCTGCGTCAGCAGCTTGTTGGCCGCGCGCAGCTTCATCGTGTTCATCTTCTGCGCACCGGCCGCGCCGCCCGTGGTCACAGCAATCGTCTGTCCGCCGGGGAAGGCGGTGCTGGTCAGGCCATCCTTGCCGCTGATGATCGGGCCATAGAACCCTTCAAGGATGCGACGGGTCTTGGCGCGATTGATCGTCCCGGCGCCAGACTTCACCGACGAACCTTCGAGATCGATCGCAGTTGCCAGCTTGTCGGCATTGTCGATCAGGTCGGCATAGTACAGTTCGTTGCTCTTGGGGATCCACACGCCGTCATAGGTGGGATTGTTGTACTTGGTGTCACCGTGGCGTTCGGTGTCTTCCTGCGGCTCGGTATTGCCGACAAGATCCTGCACCTTGACCTTTTCGGCCCCGCTGTCGCTCTGCCATTCGATGGCGTCGACCAGCTTGGGCTGGGTCTGCTGCACTCGCAGCTTCACGTTGTTCGAATACTTGACCTGCATTGCAGGCGTCACGTTGATCGACATGGCTGTCGCCTCTCGTCAAAAAGGTTGGATTTTCCGATTTGTCCGAGTGGCTAAGGGCTTGCGCCGGCCTCTCTATCGTTTCACGCCCGCGATCGGCGGCTGTTCCACAGCTGGGCCCGAGCCGTATTGCTACGGTAAGTCAGGTCTTAGGGGCGGCTTGCTATCCGTCGATACCGCCAAACGACTGGGGCGGAAGATGATTCATCTCCCGCCCTGCGTCAACCCTCTTGCTTAGGCCGCCGCCGCTCGATTGGCCGCTTCGCCGGCGGCGTCGTTCAACCGCTTCCAGCGGGCCGCCTCCGGCGATCCGGCGATCTTGACCTTGGCAAGGAAGTCGGCGTCCTTGCTCAGGCGGTCGATTTCCGCCTGCGCTTCGGCGCCGGTCACACCGAACCTGCCCTTGCCGCCGCCGATCAACACGTCCTCGGCCATGCCTTCGCCAAGGCGGGCCATCAGGCTCAGGGCTTTTTCCGGCCCCCACACCGCGCGAAGTTGCTGCAGGTCTTGGCTGCTCAGGTCCAATGCACGCGCCGCGCGGTCGACCGCAGCAATCTTGGCATTCGCTTCGCCGCCCTGGTCCTTCACCCATTTCTGCGCCTGCGCATCCAGATCCCGTTGCGCGCTTGCCAGCTGGTCAAGTTCGGCCTGGATATAGTCTGCAACCAGCCCCTGCATCGGCCCCTTTGGCAGGCCATGCTTGTGCGCAAATTCCGCAATCCGTGAAAGGGTCGCGTCGTTCAGCTGGATAGGCTCGCCATTTTCGCCCACCGGAGCGGCAAATTCATAGCCGGCCGGTTCATCCGGCACACCCACCGCCTTGCGGTACGCGGCCAACTCTTCAGGCGTGGCATTCTCGCCCGGCACCTTGATCCGCCCGCTGTCGCGCAACGCCTTCACGTTGTCTCGCGCAACCTTGGCCAGCTGATCGACGTCCTTGATTCCGGTAGACTTCAGCCAGTCGCGCAAGGATGGGCTGTCGTCTTCACCGGCTTCGGCTGAAACATTCTCGTACCAGCTCGGATCTGCCGGCACCTGCCCGCCATCACCACCGCCGCCCTGGTCGCCGTTCGTCGCGCCGCTGTGGCCGCCGCCGCCGCCCTGATCCCCACCAGCGCCACCGCCGAGCAGATCCGCCGCGCCGCCGCTGCCGCCATCTTCCCCGTCCTCAAATGCCATCGTCGAGCTCCATCAGTTTGCGGACTTCCATTTCGTCCAGGTTGAGAAGGATGCAGATCCGCACGAACACTTCGCGCCGCCCTTCCCGGCGGGCGAGGATGTGCGGGTCCGCGTGAAAGATTGTCTTGCCGGCCGCGCCGCAAAACTGCGCCAGATCGCGCAGCACGATCCGCCCGGCGCGGTGCGGCTTGCCATCAGGCCCAAGGAACAGCCACCGCCAGATCCAGCGCGCCATGACCTTGGCAAAGCGCTCTGGCACGCCGTGAAACACCGCCTTGAACTCGCGCGCAATCAGGATCGCCCGCTCACGCAGCCGGTTTTTTTCCGACATCAGGCCGCCTCGCTGATCTGGTTGGCCTTGGCCAGCGACAGGTAGGCATCAGCACCGCCCTGCAGCTGCTCCACGCTTGCAGCCGCCTGCTGATCTTCGGCACGCTTGGCACGGCGCGCGGCGATAACTTCCGGCGAACGGATGTAGGCGGCCGGCACGCCCAACGCCTCGCCAAGGCCTTGCGCCACCGCATCGGTATCCACGGCATCCGCCACTTCGGGGTCGATCGCTGCCAGTGGGCCCAGCGCCTCGATGTAGCGCAGCGTCTTGCCCGTCGCTTCCGCGCGCGCCATCTGTGCCAGCGGGTTTTCGTAATCGATGCGTGGCCATGCCCCGGCCTCACGCACCACTTCCGGGAACGGCGCAATCTGCCCGGCGCGCAATGCCAAATCCAGATCGCGGTTGGTCACCGGATGCTGCTTTTCCATGGCATAGCGCCCGGCATAGGGCCGCACCAGCACCCCCTGCTTTGCCATGACCTCAAGCACTTCGGTTGTCGTCATGCGCGAATTGGGATCCGTCAGGATCTTGTAGAACTCCTCGAGGAACGCTGTGCGCACAATCTGGCGTTCAGCCTCGATGTCCTGGCTGACCCACGGCAGCGCACCTTCACCGCCCGGCATCCGTGCCACCAGCGGACGTCCGCTTTCGTCGACAAGGCCCGCATTCAATCCGCCGGGCTTGGTCGAGATCGATGTGATGCCGTCATCGTCGTAGAACAGCAGCGCCGGATCCACTGCCTTGTTGGCTGCACGCAACGTCGTGTGGCGCATGGCGTTCAACCCGTTGATCGTCGGCAGCATCTTGATGCCGGGGCTGCGGCCATACTTCTCGCGCGGGCTTGTTGTGTGGCGGCTCACCGATATCGGCATGGTGTGAAAACCGCCGCGGCGAAGGTAGATCTTCTCGTCTACCGCCAGATAGCGCGA
>JBEQBV010000028.1:0-22711 GCA_041639635.1 Novosphingobium sp. | reverse complement strand
CCTCGTGCCGTTTACAGAACCTTGGCTTAATTCTCCTGAGACCCCCGCCTTCGCGGGGGAGCAGGCCCAGTAAGGAAAAAGGCCCGCGCTCCATCAGGAGGCGGGCCTTTTCAACACGCAAAGCGCGAAAGATCAGTCTTCCGGCGCAATCGTCACGCGCAGGCCGTCCATCGCGCTGGTCAGCTGTACCTGGCAAGACAGGCGCGATGTTTCGTTGCGGTGGTCCGAACTGTCGAGCAGGTCGTTTTCGTCTTCGCTCATCGGCGAAACCTTGTCGGCAAAGGCCGGGTCGACATACACATGGCACGTGGCGCACGAGCAGCAGCCGCCGCACAGCGCGAGCAATTCGTCAAAGCCATTGTCGCGGATCGCTTCCATCACCGAAAGGCCGGCATCGGCCTCGACCGTCTTTTCTTCACCTGCACGATTGACAACCACGATCTTCGGCATCGCTTGTTCTCCAAAATCGGCGGCAGGCCCAAACGCAACCCCGCGCCCCCTGTTCGCCTTTGGAGGGGGCTGCTATCGCCGCAATTGGGCTTTGGCAACTGCCGAACCGGCCATATCATGCTTGCGGAGAATAAAGGTGGGGCTTTCAGGCGAGGCAATCCGCGAAGGGCTGGATTTCATCGCCGCCCGCCATCCGCAAATGGCCAGCGCGATTAAGCGCGTCGGCTATCCCGAACCGCGCATCCGCGCCACCGGCTATGGCACATTGCTGCGAACCATCGTGGGCCAGCAGGTGAGCGTGGCGGCGGCAGCATCGGTGTGGACCAAACTGGAAGCCCTGCTGGGCGAGGACATGCCCCCGCACGATCTGATCGCTGCCGATTTCGATTCGTTGCGCGCCTGCGGCCTGTCGCGCCAGAAACAGGGCTATGTGCGCAGCTTGTGCGAACTGGTCGTTTCGGGTGAACTCGATCTGGATGCGCTGCCCGAAGATGACGAGGAGGCGATTGCCGAACTGGTCAAGATCAAGGGCATCGGGCGCTGGTCGGCGGAAATCTATCTGCTCTTTGCAGAAGGACGGCCTGATATCTGGCCTGCAGGCGATCTGGCGGTGCAGGTGGGGCTGGGCAAGTTGCTGGGCCTTGATGAGCGACCGAGCGAGAAGGAAACTCGCGCGCTGGCGGAAAGCTGGCGCCCGCATCGCGGCGCAGCAGCGATCTTTACCTGGCATTGCTACAATAATCCGGCGCTTTGAATTTGACGCTATGCCAACGCCCCAACGCACCGTCATCCTGAACTTGTTTCAGGATCCATCGTGCCGTCCAGCGTGCCGATTGTGCTGAGAAATGGACCCTGAAACAAGTTCAGGGTGACGGACGCAGAGAGGTTTTCGGCAAGCGCGGCAGACAAGCTTTGCACTTCGGTCAAAACCTGCAATCTGTTGCTAACAACAGTGACAGCAGGAGACTGCCAATGCCACGCAAAACAATCTTCATCACCGGCGGCGCTTCGGGAATCGGCCGCGCGGTGGCGCAGCGCTTTGCGCAAGGCGGCTGGTTCGTGGGGCTGGCCGATGTGAATGAGGCCGGCATGGCACAAACCGCCGCGCTGTTGCCGCCTGCGCAAAGCTCCTGCCACAAACTCGACGTGCGCGACCGCGCGGCTTGGGATCAGGCGCTGGCCGATTGCGCCAGGGCATCGGGCGGGCGGATCGATGTGGTGTTCAACAATGCCGGCGTCCCGATCGGCGGCGCAATCGTCGATCTGACACCTGAGGAAATCGAACGCACGCTCGACATCAACCTAAAGGGCGTGATCTTTGGTGCACAGGCGGCGCACCCTTGGCTCAAGGCCAGCGCGCCGGGATCTTGCCTGCTCAACACCGCCAGCGCGGCGGGCATCTACGGCTCGCCGGGAGCCTCGGTCTATTCCGCCACCAAGTTCGGCGTGCGTGCGATTACCGAATCGCTCGACGGAGAATGGGCCGAGGATGGGATTGCGGTGCGAGACCTTATGCCCAGCTTCATCGAAACCCCGCTGCTCGACCACGCCCCCAACCGCGCCAGCAACGAACACATCCGCACCCGCGTACTCGGCGCAGGCCTCGAACTCACGCCGGTGAGCGAAGTGGCCGAGGCTGCGTGGGCAGCGGTGCACGGGAGCCGGTTGCACACCGTGGTCGGCAAGACCGCCCGCAAACTGGCCTTCGCCTCGCGGTGGATGCCGGGGGCTTTGCGGAAACAGATGCGTGGGTCGGAAAAGCCGCTGGGGAAGTAGGGCTACTCTGCCAAGCGCCAAGAACCCATCCCCCCATTCGTCATCCCGGGCTTGACCCGGGATCCCGCTGTTTTTTTGTGCGGCCCAAGAAAAACGTCACCCCGGATCAAGTCCGGGGTGACGGCGGGTTTTGGGATATGGTCTAAAGAAATTGAGCGACGGGAATTGGGTGGGGAGCGGTCGTTACGGCCTGACTTCGTCCCCGAGTGTATATTTGGGGAGTTCCGCCAATGCAGCTTCAAATCCCTCACGAATTTGGGTTTGAGTAAAACCACGGTCCCAGAGTTCAGTCATGAGATAAGCCATCGCCTGTGGCAAAATAGGTATGTTGGGCCAAGGATTGCTTCGGTGAAGCCCTCGAAGCTCACCGGCAAATGATTGGACTGCGGCAATGCCTGCATCCTGCCAAGCATCATCGGAGTCTTCTTCGGCTGTTCCGCTCATTTACCGAAGTTACCGACCCGACCGAAGGTCCGCAATGGCGTCGTGACCCGAACGACAGCTTTCAATCCGAAACCTCAAAAACCCGCCACCCCTCCGCGCGTCTCAATCCCTCAAACAAACCCCTCCATCGCCCGCGCCATCGCCGCATCCCTTGCCGACAGCCCATCGGCGTCGTGCGTCGTCAGTGTCACTTCCACGCGATTGTAGACGTTGAACCATTCCGGGTGGTGGTCGGCCTTTTCCGCATAGAGCGCGACGCGGTTCATGAAGGCCCAAGCTTCCGAAAAATCGCCGAAGCGGAAGGTGCGGACCATCGCCAGCCCATCTTCGCGCAACTGCCATTCGGGCAGTTCGGCCAGCAGCGCATCGCGTTCGGCATCAGTCAGGCGGGCTATGGTCATCATCGGTCCTTTGGCAAGCTTGGCAGTCGCCACCGTTTCCCCTATCGCCCCATGCTATGCAAGAGTGCGGTCTCGTCGCCACGGATATTGCCTGCAGGCGCGGGGACCGGATTTTGTTCCGGGGCCTTTCGCTGTCGGTGCGCGCGGGCGGGATCGTGCATCTGGCCGGACCCAATGGCATCGGCAAATCCAGCTTGATCCGCATCCTCGCCGGATTGCTGCGCCCCTATGCCGGGACGGTGGAGCGCACCGGCACCATCGCGCTGGCGGACGAGCGGCTGGCGCTCGACGGGCACCAGCCTTTGGCACAGGCGCTGGTCTTCTGGCAGCGCATCGACCGCGCCGAGCCGGAGCAAGCCGATTTCGGCCTTGCCGACCTGCTAGACGTGCCAGTGCGCTACTTGTCCACTGGCCAGCGCAAGCGCGCAGCGCTTGCCCGCGTGGCGGCCAGCGGTGCCCCGCTATGGCTGCTGGACGAGCCGCTGAACGGCTTGGACACTTATTGGTCGAGCAAGGCGCAGGTTGCCATTGCTGCCCATTGCCGGGCAGGCGGCGCAGTGGTGATCGCCTCGCACCAGCCGCTGTCGCTCGACGCGGTGAAGGAAATCAAGCTGCTGGATTTTCAGGTATGATCCGCAAGCTCTGGCCCATCTTCACCCGCGATCTCGCCCTGCTCACGCGCGGTGCGCAAGGACGCGGCGGGGCGGTGCTGCCGCTCTTGTTCTTCCTTGCCGTGGCGATGCTGTTTCCCTTCGCGGTCGGGCCGGATGCGCGACTGCTGGCGCGGACTGGGGCAGGGGTGATCTGGGTGGCGGCGCTGCTCGCAGCGATTCTGCCGCTCGACCGTCTGGTAGAGCCAGACGTGGAGGCAGGCCTGTTCGACCAGTGGGCCTTGCGCGGTATATCCGAAGAGGCACTGCTGGCTGTGCGTGTGCTGGCACACTGGTTGAGCTTTGGCGTGCCGCTGATGCTTGCTGCGCCGCTCTCAGCTGGGCTGCTCTCGCTCGATGCACAACAGTTGTGGACGGTGGAACTGGGCCTGCTGCTCGGCACACCGGGGCTGGCGGCGATTGGCGTCACGATTGCCGCACTGACCGCCGGAATGCGTGCGGGCGCAGCGCTTGGCGGTCTGCTGGCGATCCCGATGGCGGTGCCGCTCCTGATCTTCGGCGCAGGTTCTCTGCAGCCGGACGGGGAGGGTGGGCTTGCACTGTTGGCGGCCTGCAGCCTTGTCGCGCTGGCCGTCGCGCCATTTGCCGGTGGCGCGGCTATCAGGGCCGGGCGCGAGTAAATCCGCTTCACCGCCGAAAAGCGCAATTGCGTTGGCATTCGCGCAAACAGTCCCTAATTCACGGCTTATGAACGCTCCACAGATTGCAACCGATACCATTTCCCTCATCGGCAACACGCCACTCGTCCTGCTGAAAGGCCCGAGCGAGGCGGCAGGCGCCGAGATTTATGGCAAGTGCGAATTCGCCAATCCCGGCGCTTCGGTAAAGGACCGCGCCGCGCTGTGGATTGTGCGCGATGCCGAAGAACGCGGCGTGCTCAAGCCCGGCGGGACGATTGTCGAAGGCACGGCAGGGAACACCGGCATCGGCCTTGCTCTGGTCGCCAATGCGCGTGGCTACAAATCGGTTATCGTCATGCCCGAAACGCAATCGCGCGAGAAGATGGACACCTTGCGCGCCCTGCGGGCCGAACTGGTGCTCGTCCCTGCTGCGCCATTCTCCAACCCTGGCCACTTCGTCCACACCTCGCGCCGCATCGCCGAGGAAACCGAAGGCGCAGTCTGGGCCAACCAGTTCGATAACATCGCCAACCGCCGCGCTCATATCGAAAGTACTGCGCCGGAAATCTGGGAGCAGATGGAGCACCGTATCGATGGCTTCACTTGCGCTGCGGGCACCGGCGGCACCATCGCGGGTGTCGGCATGGGCCTCAAGGCTTTTGACGAGAACGTGACCATTGCGCTGACCGATCCGCACGGCGCAGCGCTCTACAACTATTACGCCAATGGTGAGCTGAAGGCCGAAGGGTCTTCGGTTGCCGAAGGTATCGGGCAGGGCCGCATCACCGCCAACCTCGATGGCGCGCCCATCGACACCCAGTTCCGCATTTCTGACGAGGAAGGCCTCTATTGGGTAGAGCGCCTGCTGGCCGATGAAGGCCTGTGCCTTGGCTTGTCGAGCGGTATCAACGTGGCAGGAGCGGTGGCGCTGGCAAAGCAACTGGGCAAGGGCAGCCGCGTTGCCACGATTCTTTGCGATACCGGCTTCCGGTACCTGTCCTCGCTCTACAATCCTGATTGGTTGAAGGCGAAAGGGCTGCCGGTCTTCCCTTGGCTGGAGCAATAGGCTAACCTGCCGCAATGGCAAAGTTCGGCCTTCCCGGCAGAAAGCAGGCAACCGCCACTCCGACAGAGCAGCAGGCGGCAGCGGCTGTCGCCAGCGTTTTGGCGCATGTGCCTCCCACTATGCGTGAAATGCGGGCGCAGGCTGTCCATCGGTTGCAGGTCGGCCTGTTCGGGCTTGCCGGGATGCTGTTGCTGGTCAGCCTTGCCAACGTGATCATGGATCGGGCAAAATACATCGACGAAAGCGCGGTAAATACGGCGGCTCCCGTGGTCGAAGCCAGCGCCACTTCGGCCAAGGACCCGCTGGCGGACATGGGTGTAGCGCCCAAGCTTCCGGTCTCTGCCAAAGAAAAGCCCACTGTCACGATTTCGCCTGCGCCGCCTGCGCCCGCGCCATCGGTCAACGCGCCTCAGCCCTGATCGGCGATGCGCCGTCTTGTAATTCTGGCGCTGGCGCTATCGGCAGCGATTGCCAGTATCGCTTGGTACGCTTCTTCGCGCGGAAAAGCCGCCGATCAAGACCTTGGCCTCTTTACCAGCTTGCCGATCCTCTGGAGTGAATCCGGCGACCTGAAAGGCGTGCTCGACAGCGCTGACCCACCGCACTGGGCGCGCTCTGTGATGGCAGAGAAAGGGCGAGTGATCCCGCTCGATACGCTGCTGGAGCTTTCGCCCATCCGCCATTTGATCATCGCCCAGCCACGCCCCTTGGCCCCTGAGGAAAATGTCGTGCTGGATTCATGGGTGCGCGGTGGCGGCAAAGTGCTGTTCTTTGCTGACCCGATGCTCACGCAGGATAGCGTTTATCCGCTGGGGGACCGGCGCAGGCCGCAGGACGTGGCACTTGTATCGCCGATCTTGGCACGCTGGGGCCTCGAACTCCGTTTCGATCAGGATCAACCCGCTGGTGAGCGGGAAAACGCGGGAGAGCGTTTGCCGGTAAATCTTCCCGGGCAATTTGCACCAGTTGCAGGAGGTCAGGACGCTGATTGCCGGATCGATGCTTCCGGGCTGATCGCGAGGTGCCGCGTGGGGAAAGGGCGGGCCATGCTGGTGGCCGATGCCGCGCTTCTGGAAAGCGGTGACGCGGGAGCAAACCGCATTTCAGGACTTAGGAGCCTTCTCGATGATGCTTTTGCACGCTGATCCGGCCCCGCAGGCGGGAAAATGCGGGAATGCATCGTTTCCCGATTTGCGGTCTGTCGATAACGGACTGATTCTTTGGCCATTGTGTTCCACTATTTGCGGCAGGGCATGGTTACTGATGAGTTAGTAAGTAGAAAAAATGCTACGGATTCATAGCTAGTCCGCATTTTCCCGCATTTTCCCCTTTTCGCCCGCCCGGTCCCGCGTTAGTAGTGTGGGCTATCGGGACGAACTCCAGTCGCATCCGCGGGGGATGAGTCGGCTCTGCGCGCAGGCGTGGGGCCGGGCCATGGAGTTTTTCGTCCGCGAGCGGGGTGGTCGGCGTGACGGGAGGGTCGGTAAATCTCGTAGGACAGGGCTTTTCGCCACGCGGCGAAAAGGGCCGCTTTGTCCTGCCTGCCGATTTCCGCTCCGATATCTTTACTGCTTCTGCGAATCAGCGCGTGCTCTGCCTCGACAAGCATCCCCGTCTGCCATGCCTCACTGGCTTCGGCCTCTCCCGCCTTGCCGATTTCGCTGCCGAGATTGATCGCGAAGAGGAAAAGAAACTGCGGCTTGGCCTCGATTTCGATCGCGATGCTGCAGAAGGCCAGGTCTACGGCTTCACCCGCGTCAGCTATGATGATAGCGGCCGGTTTGTCCTGCCCGATTACCTGTCCGAACTCGGGCAAGTGGAGGACGGCCTCTATTTCCATGGTGGTGGCCGTCAGATCACCATCTGGAACCCGCGTATTCTGTTTGAACAGGACGCAGCTTGGGCGATCGCTCAGGCCGGTTGCCGCGCCAAGATGGCCGAAGCCGCAAAGGGCAAGCGCAAATGATCGCCCCTGAAGTGGCCCCCGCTGACACCACGCGCGCCCCGCACATTCCCGTGCTGATTGACGAAGTGCTGGCCGCGCTGAACCCACAGCCCGGTGATCTGATCGTAGACGCAACTTTTGGCGCAGGCGGCTATACCCGCTCGATCCTTGGCACCGGCGCAACCGTGCATGCCTTTGACCGCGATCCGGACGCGATTGCGGCTGGACAGGTCTGGGGAGAAACCTGTGGAAAAGATCCGCGTCTGATCCTGCACCCGCGCCGCTTTTCCGAACTGGCAGAAGGGCTTGCCGATGCCGGAATTGCCAGCGTTCAGGGTGTGGTCTTCGATATCGGCGTCAGCTCGATGCAGCTTGATCAGGCAGCGCGCGGATTTGCGTTTTCCTCGGACGGGCCGTTAGACATGCGAATGTCACAGGACGGTCCAACTGCGGCGGATTTCCTGAATGAAGCGGCTGAGGAAGATATCGCAGACGTGCTCTATCGCTACGGCGAGGAACGCCAGTCGCGCCGCATTGCCCGCGCTGTCGTGGCCGCCCGTCCGCTTACCACAACTGGTCAGTTCGCCACCGTCGTTCGCAAGGCGGTTGGCTATCGCCCCGATATCAAAGGCCCGAAAGCTCAAAAGGACCCGGCCACGCGCAGCTTTCAGGCGGTGCGCATCCACGTGAATGGTGAGCTGGACGAGCTGGTGGCAGGGCTTGCTGCGGCAGAAAAAGTGCTCGCACCCGGTGGTCGCATCGCCGTGGTCAGTTTCCACAGTCTGGAAGACCGTATCGTCAAACAGTTCCTGCGCGAAGCGGCAGGGGCGATGCCGGCGGGTTCACGCCATATGCCGCAGATGGCGCAAAAGTCGGTCGCCGTGTTCGAAAAGCCATCGGCCGCAATCCGCCCCACTTCAGAAGAAGAAGCGCGCAACCCGCGTGCGCGCTCCGCCACCTTGCGCTGGGCGGTCCGCACCGCAGCACCTGCGCGCGCAGCCACGGGGAGGGCTGCGGCATGATCGCTTCTGCCAATCGCTTGCGCTCGGTCGGATGGCTGGTATTGCTGGGCCTTTGCCTTGCGATGGTGATGGTGCTGGCCTTCCGTGTGAATGCGCTGCGCAGCCAGATTCATCATGCCGAAGCGCGGATCGTCGCGTTGAAGCAGGAAAAGATGTATCTTGAAACCGAGTTCGAGACGCGGGCCAACCAGCAGCAACTGAAGACCTGGAACGATGTCGAATTCGGCTATGCCGCTCCGCTCGCCGGACAATACCTGGAAGGCGAACGCCAACTGGCCGCTTTCAGCGTACCCAGCGTGCCCAATGCTCCGGCCCCGATCCGCGTGGCGAGCGTGGATGATGCGGTGATCGCATCGGCGGCATTCCCGGCGATGGTGTCGCCGCTTTCAGGAAAGCCGCTGGCGGAACTGGCTGAGCATGACGATGCGGCTACCAAGGGTGGAGCCGCATTGGCAAAGGCCAGCAGCACGACCGTGGCCGATCACGCAGAAGCCGTCGAAACCTTGAACGAACGCTTGGGCAAGGCTGTTGAATCGCGCCCTCGCAAGCCTGTGCGCACGGCGACAGCCTCCGACAAGGAAGAGCTAGAGGTTCGCAAGCCGACCGCGAAGCCCTCGGGTAAGGTGGATGCAAAGTCAGCGGCCAAAGCTGCCGGTAAGTGGGCAACAAAGGCATCGACTGCCGCCCCAGCCAAGCAGGCAAGCAAGGCCTCCAAGCCTTTAGAAAAGGCAAAGAAAGACAAGGCTTCGACGGGCTCTTCTCGCGTGGCAAAGGGTAAGGAGGCTAAGTCAGTCCTGTGAACGCACTGACCGCTTCTGCCGCTATCGCCTCGGGTCGGGTCACTCTGGCCAACGTCCGCCAGCGTTCGCTGGTGGAAGCCAAAGTGCGCGTGCTTGTAGTCGCGTTCCTGTTCGTCTGTGCGGCCTTGGCCGCGTTTGCGCGCATTGTGCAGTTAGGCTTTTTCGAAGGCGCTCCTGAACGTCGTTCCTTGGCCGAGGCGCTGCTGCCGCCGCGTGGTGAGATCGTGGACCGCAATGGAGCGCCGCTTGCCCGCGCGTTTCCGGCTTATGCCTTGTGGTACAATCCCAAGGCCTTTGGCGAAAACGGATCTCCGCTCGTCAAATCGCCGGAAGAAGTTGCTGCGGCCCTGATGCAGATATTTCCGGATGCAGATTATGCCGATCTGCTGCGGCGTCTGAAATCCAATCGTCCCAGCTATCTGCGCGCGCGGATCATGCCCGAAGAGGCCAACCGCATCTTCGCGCTGGGCGAACCTGCTCTGGAATTCCCGCGCGAAAATCAGCGCTATTATCCGCAAGGCTCGCTTGGCGCGCATGTCCTTGGCTATGTCGATGGCGAAGGCAAAGGCCATGTCGGTATGGAGCAGGTGCTGGAAAAAGACCTGCTCGATCCCGCCAAGCGCGCAGTTCCGGTGTCGCTGTCCATCGACATGCGCGCCCAAGGTGCGCTCGAGGATGAACTGGGTCGCGGCATGCTGGAGACCGAGGCCAAGGGTGCCGCCGGGATCATTCTGGACGTTGATACTGGCGAAGTCATTGCGCTTGCCTCGCTGCCCTCGTTCAATCCCAACCGTTCGGACATGGCCTACAACGATCTGGTGTTCAACAAGGTCACCAATCAGGTTTACGAGCTCGGATCGACTTTCAAGCCACTCTCGGTGGCGGCCGCCATCGACGCCGGCGTGGTAACCGATCTGTCGGTGCGCTATCCGGCGGATCGCCCGCTCGAAATCGGCGGCTTCCGCATTCGTGACAGCCACAGCTTCGGAGCTTCGCTCAACGTTCCCGAATCGCTGATCCATTCATCGAACATCGTGACCGCACAAGTAGCGGACAAGCTTGGTGGTCCTGCGCTCAAGAAGACCATGGCCGCGCTGGGCATGAACGAGCGCCCCTATATCGAACTGCCCGCGCGCGGCTTCCCGCTTTGGCCACGCGGTCACGAAAAGACCGGCGAATGGGCGCGGATCACCACGATGACGGTCAGCTATGGCCACGGCATCGCGGTCACGCCACTTCACCTCGCGGCGGCCTATGCGGCGATGGTGAACGGTGGCGTGTGGCGTCCGGCCACGCTCTACAAGGTCGATCCGGCCAAGGCCCCCGAAGGCCGCCGCGTGTTCAAGGCATCCACCAGCGCGCGCATGCGCCAGTTGCTGCGGATGATCGTGGTCAATGGCACTGGCAAATCTGCCAATGCGCCCGGCTTCCGTGTCGGGGGCAAGACCGGCTCGGCTGAAAAGCCCGGCGGGAAGGGTGGTTACAACCGCACTTCGCTGGTCGCGACATTCGCAGCGGCCTTCCCGATGGACAAGCCGCGCTATGTGGTCATCGCCATGCTCGATGAACCCAAGGGCACGGCAGCGACATCCTATCAGCGCACGGCAGCGTGGAATGCTGGCCCCATAGTGGGCCGTCTGGTGCCGCGCATCGGCCCGTTCCTTGGCGTCGTGCCCGATGACACGCGCGATATCGATATCTCCGACCTTTCGCCATTGGTCGGCAACGGGAATGGCGAATGAAGCTGGCGGCGATCTGCGAAGCGGCGGGGTTTCCGGCTGCTGGCGGTGATGCCAACGTCACCGGCTTTGCCATCGATCACCGCAAGGTTGCGCCGGGCACGATCTTCGGCGCATTTCCGGGCGCGCGCTTCAATGGCGAGGATTTCATCGCCGATGCCGTAAAGTCTGGCGCTGTGGCGGTCGTCGCCCGGCCAGAGGCAAAAGTCGAAGGCGCCATCCACATCGCCGATGCCGAACCGCGCCGCGCCTTTGCCATGCTGGCCGCGCGCTTCTTTCAACCGGTGCCGGAAACGGTCGTCGCGGTCACCGGCACCAACGGCAAGACCTCCACGGTCGAAATGACCCGCCAGATCTGGCGTATGCTGGGCCAGTCGGCCGCCTCGATCGGCACACTGGGCGTCACCACCGCTGACGACAGCACCTCCACCGGCCTGACCACGCCTGATATCGTCACGTTCCTTGCGAACATGACCGGCCTCGCCCGCGAAGGCGTAAGCCACGTTGCCTATGAGGCGTCGAGCCATGGCCTTTCGCAGTACCGCAACGAAGGCCTGCGCGTGGTGGCAGGCGGCTTTACCAACCTGAGCCGTGATCATCTCGATTACCACGCCACGATGGAAGACTATTTCGCGGCCAAGATGCGGCTGTTCGATCACGTCGTGGCCGATGGCGGCACGGCAGTGGTGTGGATGGACGACGAATGGTCGGCCCGCGCGGCAGAACATGCAAAGCGCCGAGGCCTGCAGCTATTCTCGGTCGGCACCGGCGGCACCACGATCCGCCTTGTGGGACGCGCGCCAACCCAGCTTGGCCAGACGCTTGAGATCGAATGGCAGGGTAAAGCGCGCAAGATCACGCTGCCGC
Organism: Novosphingobium sp.; assembly: GCA_041639635.1. Classification (GTDB taxonomy): domain Bacteria; phylum Pseudomonadota; class Alphaproteobacteria; order Sphingomonadales; family Sphingomonadaceae; genus Novosphingobium. The sequence continues at coordinate 10,910 of JBEQBV010000028.1, read as the reverse complement.
TGATCGGGGCCTATCAAGCCGCCAACGCGCTGGTATCGGCCGGCCTTGTCATCGCTTCGGGCAGCGATGCCGACAAGGTCTTCGAGGCGCTGGCGAGGTTACAGCCTGTGCGCGGACGGCTTGAACGTGCCGCTATCAATCGCGCGGGCGCGCCGGTATACGTCGACTATGCCCATACGCCTGATGCCATTGAAGCCGCTATCAGTGCCCTGCGGCCACACACCGCTGGACGATTGATTACCGTATTTGGCGCTGGCGGCGACCGCGATGGGGGCAAGCGCCCGGAGATGGGCCGCGCCGCTTGCGCCGGGTCCGATGTGGTCGTCGTCACCGATGACAATCCGCGCGGTGAGGACGCTGCCACGATCCGCGCTGCAGTCTTGGCCGGCTGCGATGGCAAGGCGCGCGAGATTGGTGATCGCCGCACCGCCATTGCTGCTGCCATTGCCGAGGCCGGGCGCGATGATATAGTCCTGATTGCAGGCAAGGGGCACGAACAGGGTCAGATTATTGGCAGGGGCGAGGCAATGCGCATCCTGCCGTTCGATGACGTACAGGTCGCAAGGGAGTGCACGACATGACCGCCCATCCCGCGCTTATCTCATGGCCAGAAGACCCGTCGGATGCGGCGGGTCTTGCGCTTTGGACCAGCGAGGACATCGCCCGCGCCACCGGCGGTCGGGCCAGCGCACACTTTTCAGTTTCCGGCGTCGAGATCGACAGCCGCGAAGTGGTGGAAGGCGATCTGTTCTTTGCGCTGAAGGGCGAGGCTTCGGACGGGCATCGCTACCTTGAAGGCGCTGCTGCACGCGGCGCATCGGGCGCGGTGGTGGAACATGCCAGCTTCGGCCCGCACGTGCTGGTTGCCAACACCGCAACCGCGTTGGAGGACCTTGGCAAAGCGGCGCGCGCGCGGGTCGACGCAGGGATCATCGGCGTCACAGGTTCTGCAGGGAAAACCGGGGTCAAGGAAGCGCTCTATGCGGCGCTTGACCGGGCAAGCCGGGGCAGCGCGCACCGTTCGGTCAAGAGCTACAACAACCATGTGGGCGTGCCGTTAAGCCTAGCACGGATGCCGGCGCGCACCAGCTTTGGCGTGTTCGAAATGGGCATGAACCATGCGGGTGAACTGTCTGCGCTGACGCAACTGGTGCGCCCGCACGTGGCGATCATTACCACGATTGCCCCGGCACACATCGGCCATTTTGCGGGCGAGGAAGGCATCGCTGATGCCAAGGCCGAGATTTTTGAAGGGCTGGAGCATGGCGGCGTTGCCATCATCCCGCACGACAATCGCCACTATGAACGCCTGCGCGCCAAGGCCGTGCAGCATGCGCAGCGGGTGGTAAGCTTTGGACGCCATGCCGATGCCGATGCGCGTCTTATCGATGCCGTGGCCGCAGCGCACGGAGGAACGCTCGTCACCGCCGATCTTGGCGGGCGGAAGGTGTGCTACACGATCGCACAGCCCGGCGAACACTGGGTCGCCAACTCGCTGGCGATCATGGCCGCGGTTGAGGCGATTGGCGGCGATCTGGGGGCAGCCGGCCTGGCGCTGGCCGAAATGGAAGGCCTTGCCGGGCGTGGCGTACGCCACACTATCGCGGCGCAAGGCGGTGATGGTTCCGGCAAAGCGCTGCTGATCGATGAAAGCTATAACGCCAATCCGGCGTCCATGGCCGTCACCTTGCGCCAATTAGGAGCAACGCCTGCAGCCCGGCGCGTGGCCATCCTGGGCGCGATGAAGGAACTCGGCGTAGAAGAAGCGCGCTATCACGCAGAGCTTGCCGGGCCGATTGCAGAGGGCAAAGTGGACAAGCTGGTGCTGGTCGGGACCGAAATGGCCGCATTGGCGCAAGCGCTGGGGAAAAGCGGCGCATCATCGCTTGCCGGTCGAATCGATGTAACGCATGTGCAGACTGCGGCCGAAGCAGCAGATTGCCTCGCGGCCGATGGCGTGCGTGGGGGTGATGCCCTGCTCGTCAAGGGGTCGAATTCGGTAGGGCTGGGCGCGATCGTGCGTTCACTTGCCGCCAGGGAACAGTGAATGCTCTATCAGCTGGCCGAATGGCTGAATTTTGAAGGTTTCAGCAACCTCGTCCGTTATCAGACTTTCCGCGCGGGCATAACCCTGCTCACCGCGCTGCTGATCGGGCTGATCATCGGGCCGCGCTTTATCAACATGCTGCGGGTGCGGCAGGGCAAGGGTCAGCCGATCCGTGAAGACGGGCCACAATCCCACTTGGCCAAGCGCGGCACGCCCACAATGGGCGGGTTGATGATCGTAACGGCGCTGCTGCTCTCGCTGCTGCTGTGGATGGACATGACCAGCCGCCTGCTATGGGCCTGCGTCGTCGTGACGCTGGGCTTCGGCCTGATTGGCTTCCTCGACGATTACGACAAGGTCACGAAGTACGCGCACAAGGGCGTTCCGGCAAAGGTCCGTCTGGCCGGGGAATTTGTTGTGGCCGCGCTGGCAGCATGGCTCGCCGTGGGGGAAACGAACCTCTACGTGCCGGTGTTCAGCAACCTCTATATTCCGCTGGGGCCGTTCTATTATCTCTTTGCCATCTTCGTGATCGTGGGCGCTGGCAATGCCGTGAACCTGACGGATGGGCTGGATGGCCTGGCGATCATGCCGGTGATCATTGCGGCGGGCACGTTCGCTATCATCGCCTATCTGGCAGGCCGCGTAGACTATTCCAGCTACCTTGGCATCCCGCATGTGAAGGGCGCGGGTGAACTCGCGATCTTCTGCGCGGCGATGATGGGGGCAGGGCTAGCCTTCCTGTGGTTCAACGCGCCGCCTGCCGCCGTGTTCATGGGGGATACCGGAAGCCTTGCACTTGGCGGCGCGCTGGGCGTTATCGCAGTGGCCGCGCATCATGAGATCGTGCTGGCCATCGTCGGCGGGCTGTTCGTGATGGAGGCCGTATCGGTGATCGTGCAGGTTGCGGTCTACAAGCGCACCGGAAAGCGCGTGTTCCGAATGGCGCCGATCCACCACCACTTCGAACAGTTGGGCTGGAAGGAATCGACTGTCGTGATCCGCTTCTGGATCGTGTCGATCGTGCTGGCGCTGATCGGCCTTGCCACGCTGAAGGTGCGATGATCGTCTCGCCCGCCTTTTCCGGCAAGCGCTTTGCGGTGCTCGGACTTGCCCGTTCGGGGCAGGCCAGCGTCGAGGCGCTGCTGGCAGGCGGGGCAGAAGTCACCGTATGGGACAGCCGCGAGGAACCGCGCGCAGCCTATGAAGGGCGCTGTCAGATAGCCGATCCCTTGGCGATCGATCTGAGCGGCTTTGCTGGCGTGGTTGTCAGCCCGGGGGTTCCGTTGAACCGCCATCCCCTCGCTGCTCATGCTGCGTCGTTCGGCGTGCCGGTGATTGGCGATATCGAATTGTTCGCACAGGCTCGGGCCGATCTGCTACCGCATCGCGTGGTTGGAATTACAGGCACCAACGGCAAATCGACCACCACGATGCTGGTCCACCACATTTGCAAGGCAGCAGGACTTGAAGCACGGCTTGGCGGCAATATCGGCCTGCCGGTGTTGGGACAGGAGCCATTGGCAGCAGGAGGCGTCTATGTGCTGGAGCTTTCGAGCTATCAGATTGATCTGACGCACGGCCTCGATTGCGATGTGGCGGCGTTGATCAACCTGAGCCCTGACCACCTTGATCGGTATGATGGTTTTTCCGGTTACGCTGCCGCAAAGGCGCGCCTGTTCCAGATGCAGTCGGCGAAGCACCCCGCCGTATTTGGTTGCGGTGACGAGCATACCCTTAGGATCGCCCGCGAAACGTCGGCGACCCATGATGCTGGTTTCGTCCACGTGGTTCAGCCCGATGCGCTTGAAGGACAGGCCGCTTGGCCCTCGCTGCAAGGCCCGCACAACCTGCAGAACGCGGCGATTGCCGTGGAGATCGCGCGCCAGCTTGGCATCGGCGAGGATGTTTGGCGGCCCGCGCTCGCCAGCTTCATCGGCCTGCCGCATCGGATGGAGCGGGTTGCCGAGGCGAACGGGGTGTTGTTCGTCAACGACAGCAAGGCGACCAATGCTGCTTCTACTGCGCCAGCACTTGGGGCTTATCCGCGCATCCACTGGATTCTTGGCGGGCTGCCCAAGAGCGACAATCTCGACGAGTGCGCGCCCTATTTTGGCAATGTCGTAGCCGCCTATACCATTGGCGAAGCGGGGCCGATGTTCGCCGACATCCTTGAACCGGTCATGCCCGTCACGCGCAGCGAGATGATGTGCGATGCGGTGCGTCAGGCGATGGAAGCGGCGCACCCCGGCGATGTCGTCATGCTGTCTCCGGCTTGTGCCAGTTTTGATCAGTTCCGCGATTTCGAAGCGCGCGGGGACAGCTTCCGCCAGATCGTTGAGGCCCTGATCGAAGACCGCAACTCTCCCTGCCCTCTGGGAACCGGCACATGAGCACAGCTTTATGAGCACTGCGCCCACGCCCACCCGCCTGGTCACCACCCCCACCCCCGATGGCGGGGTGCGTGTTATGGGCCATGGCGCGCGTTTTCGCCGCAGCCGTCGCAGCGAACTGCTGATCTGGTGGCGCGAGATTGATCGTGTGCTGCTGACGCTGATCCTGTCGCTGGTGGCCATCGGCTGCATTGCGGTTGCGGCATCGTCTCCAGCCAGCGCGCATCGTCTTTCCACGGCCAAGAAGTCGTTGGGCGATCTCTATTTCTTCTGGATTCACCTGCGCTGGGTGGCGGTGGGTCTGGTGGCGATGTTCTTTGCCTCGGTACTGCCCAAGGAAGCGGCGCGGCGCGCGGCGATTTTGCTGGCGGTGGCAATGGTGATCGGCCTGATGTTGGTGCCGTTGGTGGGCAGCGAAGTTAAGGGCGCACGGCGCTGGCTGTGGCTGGGCTTCAGCCTGCAACCGTCTGAATTCCTCAAGCCCGGCTTTGCGATTGCACTGGCATGGATCCTGTCATGGCGCGTGCGCGATCCGAACATTCCGGTCATTCCGGTCACAGTCGGCATCATGGGGCTGGTAGGGGCCTTGCTGATGGCGCAGCCCGATTTCGGATCGACCGTGCTGTTCGGCGGCGTGTGGTTCGTGCTGGTTCTTCTGTCCGGTCTTTCGGTCAACAAGATCGTCTGGTCGCTTGGCGCCGGTGTGCTGGCAGTCGTCGCAGCCTATCTGTTCTATCCCAACGCCACGCATCGCATCGACAATTTCATTTCCGGCGGCAGCGAATTCGATCAGGTCGATCTGGCCATGCGCACGCTCACCAATGGCGGATGGAGCGGGACCGGCCTGTGGCTCGGCAGCCGCAAGAATGCTCTGCCCGAAGCACATACCGACTATATCTTTTCGGTGATCGGTGAGGAATTCGGGCTGATTGCCTGTGCGGTGATCGTCCTGATCTATTGTGCAATCGCGCTGCGCGTGCTGATGCGACTGCTGGATGAGGATGACATGTTCACCATCCTTGCCGCTGCCGGATTGACTGCGCAGCTGGTAGGGCAGGCGTTCATCAACATCCTTGTAAACGTGCAACTGTTCCCTTCGAAAGGCATGACCTTGCCGCTTATCAGCTATGGCGGATCATCCACGATTGCGCTGCTCCTTGGTGTGGGGCTGCTGCTGGCGATCACGCGCCGCAATCCCTACCTGTCGCGCGAGAAGTTCGACATTGCAGAACTGGTGCGCAAATGAACACCCCCAACCCGGCCATCGGTGTTTCCCGGCATTTCGTGCTGGCTGCTGGCGGTACCGGCGGCCACCTGATCCCCGCCTTTGCGCTTGCCATCGAGTTGGACCGGCGCGGCCACCATGTTGCGCTGGTCACCGATGAACGCGGGGCGATGATCCCCGGCAAGCCCGATTTCATGCCCGCCCACGTGCTTCCCGCCGGTCGTCTGGCCAAGAACCCGGTTGCGCTGGCCAAGGGTTTGCGCGCCATCTGGCAGGGCCGCGCGATGGCGCTGCGCCTGTTTGAAAGCTTTCAGCCGTCCTGCGTCATCGGCTTTGGCGGGTATCCGGCACTGCCTGCCTTGCTGGCAGCACGTGCGGCGAAGATCCCGACGGTAATCCACGAACAGAACGCCGTGCTTGGCCGGGTCAACCGGTTCCTCTCGGGCCGGGTCGATGCCATCGCCACCGCCTATGGTGAGGTTGACCAGCTCGATCCCAAGCTGTGGGGCAAAGTCCACCGCGTGGGCAATCCGGTGCGGCCTGAAGTGCTGGCCTTGCGCGGTGAGGCTTTCCCCGAATTTACCGAGGACAGCCTGTTCCGCGTGTTGGTGACTGGTGGCAGTCAGGGCGCGTCGATCCTGTCGGAGGTTGTGCCCGATGGCCTGGCGATGCTGCCACCGGCCTTGCGCCACCGCTTGCAGGTGACGCAGCAGTGCCGTCCTGAGGACCTTGAAGCCGTGCGCGCACGCTACGCCACGCATGAAATTCCGGCTGAACTTGGCACCTATTTTGAAGACATGCAGGCCCGTCTGGCAGGCGCGCATCTCTTCATTGGCCGCGCCGGGGCTTCGACGATTGCTGAACTGACCGCCGTGGGCCGCCCGGCCATCCTGATCCCGCTGCCCATCGCGACCGACGATCATCAGGCCGCCAACACGCGCGAAATGGTGACAGCCGGCGGTGCCCGTGCCATCCGCCAAACAGGTTTCACCCCCAAGGAACTCGCCAAACAGATTCAGGTCATGGCACAGCACCCGCAGACTCTGGCCAATGCCGCGCATGCGGCGTGGAATTGCGGCTTGCCGAACGCGGTTAGCGACCTTGCCGATCTGGTCGAAAGCTTCGGCGGCGACCCGATCATGGATGTGATCCGCGTGGATAAGCGCAGCGCCGTTCTTTCAGGACAGAAACAATTGGCCAAGCGCGCTCACGCCAATGGAGAAATCAAGTGAAGGGCGTCGGTACTGAAATCGGCACGATCCACTTCGTCGGCATCGGCGGCATTGGCATGTCGGGCATTGCCGAAGTGATGCACAACATGGGCTACACCGTGCAGGGTTCGGACATGGCCGAAAGCTATGTCGTCGAAGGTCTGCGCGAACGTGGCATCAAGGTGATGATCGGTCAGAAGACCGAGAACGTCGACGGCGTGGCCGTCGTGGTCACTTCGACCGCTGTGAAGCGTGACAATCCCGAAGTCGTCGCTGCGCTGGAAAACCGCATCCCCGTGGTCCGCCGTGCCGAAATGCTGGCCGAACTGATGCGGCTCAAGAACACGGTCGCTGTGGCTGGCACCCATGGGAAGACCACCACCACTTCAATGGTCGCCTGCCTGCTCGATGCAGGCGGCGTTGATCCGACCGTGATCAATGGCGGCATCATCAACTCCTACGGCTCCAACGCGCGCCTCGGTGACAGCGAGTGGATGGTGGTTGAGGCTGACGAGAGCGACGGCTCGTTCCTGCGGCTCGATGGCACACTGGCCGTCGTCACCAACATTGATCCCGAGCACCTTGACCATTACGGCAGCTTTGACAAGGTGAAGTCCGCCTTCGTCGAATTCATTGAAAACGTGCCGTTCTATGGCGCGGCGATGCTGTGCATCGATCACCCTGAAGTGCAGGCAATCATCCCCAAAGTGCGCGACCGCCGGGTGGTGACTTACGGGTTCTCCGCGCAAGCCGATGTGCGTGGCGAGGCAGTGACACCGATCCCCGGTGGCAATCGCTTTACCGCTGTGCTGCGCCAGCGCGATGGCTCGTTCCGCCGGATCGAGGGCATCGAACTGCCGATGCCGGGCCGCCACAACGTCCAGAATGCGCTCGCTGCGGTGGCCGTCGCGGTGGAAATGGGCGTTTCAGAAGGGTTGATCCGCACCGGCTTTGCCAAGTTCGGCGGGGTCAAACGCCGCTTCACCAAGGTTGGCGAAGTGGCCATGGACTCTGGGGTCGTCACCGTGATCGATGACTACGGCCATCACCCGGTGGAAATCCGCGCCGTGCTTGCTGCTGCGCGCGAAGGCGTTCAGGGCCGCGTGATCGCAGTCGTTCAGCCGCACCGCTTCACACGGTTGCGCGATCACATGGAAGACTTTCAGGGCGCGTTCAATGACGCTGATGTGGTCTATGCTGCGCCGGTTTATCCCGCGGGCGAGCAGCCGATCGAGGGCGTGGACAGCGCCGCGATGGTCGAAGGCATCAAGGCGCGCGGGCACCGCTCGGCACACCTGACGGCTGGGGCTGACGCACTTGCCAAGGAACTCGCCGCAACGGTGCAGGCTGGGGATATGGTCGTCTGTCTCGGTGCGGGCGATATCACCAAGTGGGCCGCGGGCCTTGCCGATGCGATTGCGCGCGAAAGGGGGCAGGGGTGACCACCCTGACGCTGCCATCAGTTCGCGGCAAACTCACCCCTAACGCACCGCTTGCACCACTGGTCTGGTTCAAGTCCGGCGGCACGGCTGACTGGCTGTTCGAGCCCAAGGACATTGTCGATCTGCAAGACTTTCTCGCGAATCTAGCGCCAGACGTTCCGGTCATGGCGCTTGGCCTCGGGTCGAACTTGATCGTCCGCGATGGTGGCGTTCCGGGTGTGGTCATCCGCCTCGGCAAGGCTTTCGCCAAGGTCGAGAAGGTCGATGAAGTCACCCTCAACTGTGGCGGCGGAGCCAGCGGCATTCTCGTGTCCTCGACCGCGCGCGACAACGGCATTGCCGGACTTGAATTCCTGCGCTCCATCCCCGGCACAGTTGGGGGCTTCGTGCGCATGAACGGCGGGGCCTATGGGCGCGAGGTCAAGGACGTGCTTGTCGATTGCGACGTGGTGATCCGCTCGGGCGAGATTGCAACCCTGCCGCTTAGCGAACTGGGCTATACCTACCGTCACTCGGATCTGACCGATGGCTGCATTGTCGTTGCCGCGCGGTTCCGGGGTGAGCCGGGCAAACCTGAAGACATTCAGGCCGAAATGGACCGCATCAGCGCCGCGCGCGAAGCCTCGCAGCCGCTGCGCTCCAAGACTGGCGGCTCCACGTTCAAAAATCCCGATGGTAACAAGGCTTGGGAACTGGTGGACAAGGCCGGATGCCGCGGGTTGACGATGGGCGGCGCGCAGGTGAGCGAAAAGCACACCAACTTCCTGATCAACACCGGCGAGGCCACCAGCAGCGAGATCGAGGCGCTGGGCGAAGAAGTGCGCAAGCGTGTGAAGGATATGTCGGGCGTCGAGCTCGAATGGGAAATCAAGAGGATTGGCAGACCGTGACGCTTCCGAAACTTCATGTCGCGGTGTTGATGGGCGGCTGGTCGAGCGAACGCCCCGTCAGCCTCATGTCGGGCGAGGGCGTAGCCAAAGCGCTCGAGTCCAAGGGCCACAAGGTTACGCGGATCGATATGGATCGCGAAGTGGCGCTACGTTTGGCTGAAGCCAAGCCTGATGTCGTGTTCAACGCCCTCCACGGCACGCCCGGTGAGGACGGTTCGATTCAGGGCCTGATGGACATCATGGGCCTGACCTACACCCATTCGGGCCTTGCCACCTCGGTCATCGCAATCGACAAGGAACTGACCAAGCAAGCGTTGGTGCCGCATGGCGTTCCGATGCCGGGCGGACGCATCGTGCGCACCGAAGAACTGCACCAAGGCGATCCCTTGCCGCGTCCCTATGTGCTGAAACCGGTCAACGAAGGCTCCTCGGTCGGCGTCGCCATTGTCACGGCAGATGGCAACTATGGCAACCCGATCAGCGCCGACGCGCGCGGGCCTTGGCAGGAATTCGAAGAACTTCTGGCCGAGCCGTTCATCCGGGGGCGCGAATTGACCACCGCTGTTATTGGCGACAGGGCACTGCTAGTCACCGAACTGCGGCCCAAGTCCGGCTTCTACGATTTCGATGCCAAGTACACTGATGGCATGACTGACCATATCTGCCCGGCGGACATCCCCGAAGAAATCACCGAGGCTTGCAAGCAGATCGCGCTGCGTTCGCACCAATTGCTTGGCTGCAAGGGCACGAGCCGCTCTGACTTCCGCTGGGACGATGAACAGGGCGTCGAAGGGCTGTTCCTGCTCGAAGTGAACACCCAACCCGGCATGACCCCGCTCAGCCTAGTGCCAGAACAGGCCAAGGCGCTGGGCATGGACTATCCTGATCTGGTCGAAGCAATCATCGCCGAAGCCCTTAACGACGCGAAAGCTGACGGAAGAAAGGTCTGAACCATGGCGCAGACGATCAAGCGTGGTGGCGGAAAGGGCGTGCGGCGCGCTGCTGCTGCGCGTACGACCCAGCGCAAGGTGCAGACCGCGCGCAAGCAGACCGGATCGCTGTTTGATAGCGTGATGGTGTGGGTGCCGTTCAGTGAAGAGACTCTGCACAAGATCGCCATGGCGCTGATTCTTGCAGCAACTGCCGCAATTGTCTGGACCGTCGCAGTCATCGCTGGCGTGCCCGCGCTGGCATCGGAACAGGCCGCACTGATCGCGTCTGACGCCGGGTTTAAGGTCAGCCATCTTGAAGTGCGCGGCGTCAACCGGATGAACGAGCAAAAGATTTACGAAAAGGTCCTCGGTCAGAACGACCGCGCGATGACCACGCTCGATCTTGCGGGCCTGCGTGAGGAATTGAACGCCATTTCATGGGTCAAGGATGCCCGCGTTTCGCGCAAGCTGCCCGATACGCTGGTAATCGATATTGTTGAGCGCAGCCCGCATGCGGTGCTGCGCAAGCCAGACCGGCTGGTACTGATCGATGATACCGGCACCGAACTGGAAACGGTGAAGCCAGACCGGGCCAAGGGGATGCTAGTGCTGAATGGTCTTGGCGTGGGCAAGCGGGTGCAGAACTTGTCGCGCCTGCTCGATGCTGCGCCTGCGCTCAAGCCACAAGTGTCAGAGGCTGAGTGGGTCGGTAATCGCCGCTGGAACCTGACCTTCAAGACCGGGCAAGTGCTGGCTCTGCCCGAAGGTGA
>JBEQBV010000027.1:0-22999 GCA_041639635.1 Novosphingobium sp. | reverse complement strand
AGACACTGGGTGTCAGTGTGAAGGCAATGCTATTGCGTAGAGGGTTTCCTGCGTGAAAGAATGTTGCTGCAAACGTTCCCAAGTAACAAGAAATCGGCCAAAGTTGCAAATTGGCAACGTCTTTGAAAAATTGCTGCAGCCGCGAAGAAGTCCCCACCCTTTTTGCGTTTGCCGCGCGGCTCAGGCCGCTTCGCGTGTTTCGGGGGCAATCTCGGCAGAAACGAACCAGCGGTCCCCCCCTTCGATGCCCAGCGCGGTCAACCGCCCCGAGGCGTAGGCGCCGGTATCGATGCCGATGCGGTTGGGCAGGATTGCGGGCTCTTCGGTGATGGTGTGGCCATGCACCACCATATGGCCATGCCATTGGTCATGCTGCAGAAACTCCTGACGAATCCAGCGCAAGTCTGACCGGGTCTGTTCCTCTACGGGAACGCCGGGGCGAATGCCGGCATGGACGAACAGGTAATCGCCAATCACGATCCGGTCTTCCATCGCATTGAAGAAATCGATGTGCCTATTCGGCACCAGATTCTCCATGCGTTCGATCAGGTCCTCCAGCGTCGACTTGCTGTATTCGTCTGGCTTCAAGCCATAGCTAAACAGCGTTTCCTTACCGCCATGGCGCAGGAAATGGCGCAGCGCCTCTTCGCTTTGCATGCTGACCAGCAGCATTTCCTCGTGATTGCCCGCCAGAACGCGCACGTTGCCGGTCTTCACAAGCTCCATGGCACGGTCAACCACCGCGCGGCTGTCTGGCCCGCGGTCAATCAGATCGCCCAACAGGATCAGCGTCGTTTCGGCAGGACCTCGGCTGGAATCATCGGCCTCGATACGATGTAGTAGCAGCTCGAAAAGGTCCAGCCGTCCGTGAATGTCTCCCACCGCGTACACGCGCTGGCCGACTGGCACGCGAGCGATCACAGTGGGTGGTTCTGCCGGAATTTCCGCACTTGATGTGAACAGGGAACGCAGTTTGTTGAACATGATGCCTCGTACCGGCGCGATATGGGGCCAAGTTGCACGCGATGCAACAACCGCCGTCTTTCGGGCCTGTTCCGCAGGATTACCTATCGCAGATAGAAATCGATCGTGGTGACGACGCGCACCTTCTTGTATGGGCTGTCCGAAACGCCCCAACCGCCGCCATCGCCATCGCGCGCGGTGATCTCGAAATAGCCCTGGCTGGCCGTTTTGATCCCGTCCACCGAAGCGCCACTATCACGCGCAAATTGCTCTGCGGCAGAACGTGCATCCCTGGTGGCCGCTGCCACCATATCGGGCTTGATCGCGTTCAGCTTGGTAAAGGTGTAGGCCATGCCTGACCCTTCCTCCAGCATCACCCCGCGCCGGACGAGGTCGAACTGCCGCTTCACCGCTTTCTGTGCGCGCTCCACATCGATGGTGCGCAATGTCATGCGCTGGCGCACGGTAAAGCTGATCACGCCATTGTTGTTGAAGCTTTGGACGTTAACGCCGGTGGGCTGCAGCGCCTCTGCCGGAAAGCCCAGTTCCCCAAAGAACGTGCGGATGGATTGGCTATCGCGATCAACGCTCGCCTGCGCACTGGCCATATCAGGAGCGGTGGCCGAATAGGCCAGTGTCCAAGTGGCAAGATCGGCGGTCACTTCGCGCTCTGCCAGCCCGCGCACAGTAACCGATCGGTCCGCCACTTTGGCGCGGCGAAAGCCATCGCCGATGAACCAGCCGCCGATCACCAGCCCTGCCGTCAGGATCACAGCTGGGAGCAGCGCCCTTCCGCCCAGCGGAACAAAACGCCTCATGCCACCTTGGGGCTGGTCATCATTGTCCCTATCTTCGGACTGCATCGTAATCTCCCTCGCACCGCGCGTTCCTGCGGCGCGTCAAGATGTGCAATTCTATCGATGAACCGTTTTTGAACGAAGAGGTTCCAGCCGTGACCAAGTTTCTCCACACCATGATCCGGGTAACCGACCCGGACGCAACCATAGCTTTTTTTGAGCTGATTGGCTTGAAAGAGGTGCGCCGCTTTTCCAGCGAACAGGGCCGTTTCACGCTGATCTTTCTGGCAGCACCGGGTGAGGAAGGCGTGGCCGAAGTTGAACTGACCTACAATTGGCCGCCCGAGGATGGCTCATCTGCAGAAGTCTACACCGGCGGGCGCAATTTCGGCCATCTGGCCTATCGCGTCGATAACATCTACGAAACCTGCCAGCGCATCATGGATGCCGGACACATCGTTCACCGCCCCCCACGCGATGGCCACATGGCCTTCGTCAAATCGCCCGATGGCATTTCGGTCGAATTGCTTCAGGATGGCCATCTTCCGCCGCAAGAACCATGGGCCAGCATGCCGAACACGGGCAACTGGTAGGACAAGCCTCTCAGCAAATACCGCAGCGGCGTCTGGAGCGATCCAGGCGCCGTTTTTGCGTTGCCTGCGGCCTGAACACTTGTCGTTTGTCCAAAAAGGGTGTTGCGACACTGCAAAAGGGCGTTGACTCCATGTTGCCCTGCAGCATTATCAATCCCGGACGAGCGTCATGGAATGGCCAAAAGGCCGCGCTCGTCGAAGGGGTAATGCCAAGCACCAGATCACCGCAGCGCAGGCGTTGCGGGGCAAAAGACAGCCCTGTCTTTTGGCCATGGGCAAGTCATGCCTTTTCCAACCGGAACGCCTAGCGCCGCGTTTTGGACTTGCTGCGTTGCAGCAAAAAGACGGCGCCACGACTTGCGGGAGAGTGATGTCAGGGGAGGGCGGGAACGCCAGAAGCAACACCAGGGGGTTGAGCCACTATGAGAAAAGACATTCGGGTCCGGTCACGCGCCATGAGAATTCTGGCGGCCACTACCATCCTTTCCACAACGGTGCTGCCGCTGGCAGTTCGTGCGGCTGAAGAGCCGCAGGAAGCCATGGCCCCCGCCGCTGAACCGCAGGCTGATGCAGGCGAAGGTGGCCTTGGCGAAATCGTCGTCACCGCCACGCGCACGGCCACCTCGATCCAGAAAGTACCGATCTCGATGCAGGCCTTGAGCGCGGACGTGCTCGGCCAGCGTCAGGTCAAAGGCTTGACCGATTTTGCCGCGCTCCTACCCTCGGTCACCTTTGCCGGCATCGGCCCGGGCCGCAACACGCCCTATTTCCGAGGCATCGTGCCCGCAGGTGGTGCGCGTGAATCGGTCGGCTATTACATCGACGATATCCCGATCACCGGCACTGGCTTGCCCGATATCATGGCTTATGACCTTGAACGTATCGAGGCCCTGTCCGGCCCGCAAGGCACGCTATATGGCGCCGGTTCCTTGGCCGGGACGATCCGCTTCATCACGGCAAAGCCCAAGACCGACAAGTTCGAGTTCGGCTATGACGCCGAAGTGAACAAGTACGGCAAGGGCGATTTCGGCGGCCAGTACCAAAGCTTCATCAACGTGCCGATCACCGATACGCTGGCGGTGCGCGCGATGGGCTTCTACCGCAAGGACGGCGGCTATATCGACAACAAGCCCAACAACGGCCGGTTCAACAATGGCAGTCCATCAGTCCTGACTCTGGGCGATACCAACCCGTTGACCAGCTTCACGCTCGACAACTCCGACATTGCGCAAGACGATTACAATACGATCGAAGGCTATGGTGGCCGCCTGCAGGTGTTGTGGCAGCCGATGGACGGCTGGGATATCATGCCTTCGATCACCGCTCAGCAGCAAATCGCCGATGGCTACTTCGGCTTTGACCCGCGCGTGGGCGATCTTGAGGTCCACGACTATGACCGTACCAGCCAGAACGACAAGTTCTATCAAGCCGCTCTCAGCATCCATGGCCATATCGGTGACTGGGATGTCGTCTCGGCCACGGGTTACTATCAGCGCCAGATCAAGCTACTGAATGACTACACTTACTACACCGTCACCTATGACGGTTTCGGTGGCGGGTACGAAAACTACCTGCAGATCTTCGACAAGAATGGCTGCACCGGCAGTGGCGCGTCGCTGCGCTGCACTAGCCTGCTCAACCCGACCCAGTTCTACAGCGGCCTGCGCAATGAACGGAAGTTCACGCAAGAACTGCGCATTTCCACGCCAAAGTCCTGGCCGTTCGATGTGACTCTGGGCGGTTTCTATCATCGCCAGAACAATGAAGTGAATAACGACTACGGCATCCACGGCCTTGGTGATGCTGTCGGCTATACCAGATCATGCGCTTACAGCGTGACTTTCAACAGCGATGGCACGCCGAACTGCCAAGGAAACGCAACCAGCCTTACGGGCTTCGGTATTCCCACCGCGCAAGGCGGGACCATGGTGCTTGGCTCACCCGCAGTAAAGCGTGACGCTTTCTACATGACCGAACAGAACAACAACTGGTCGGACTATGCGGTCTTTGCCGAAGGGCATTACAATATCACGCCCGAACTGAAGGTCACCGGCGGCATCCGCTATTTCTGGACGCGCTATGATGTCACCGGCTTTGCCGGGGTTGCGGCCTCGGCCCGCAGCGCGCCGTCGATCTTCCTGCCGACTGGGGCAGTAGGCTGCCCGCTGCCACTACCGGCAGAGCGCCTTCAGTGCCGCAACATCAACCGCCTCGATCCACAAAGCATCGGTCGCTATCGTGAAGAAGGAGAGACGCACAAGGTTGCGCTGAATTGGCAGTTCGAACCGGACAAGATGGTCTATGCCAACTATTCCACCGGCTTCCGACCCGGTGGCTACAACCGCCCGCTGCGTATTCGTGCAACCGATACGCTTCCCAGCGTGATCGTGGCTGCTCCTGCATTCAAGTCGGAAGAGCTGACCAACTTCGAACTCGGCTTCAAGGGAACATGGAACAACGTGTTCCGGTTCAACGCTGCGATCTATCTCGAAGAGTGGAACAATATCCAGTACGGCGTGGTCGTCGCCGGTGCACAGGGCGCTGGATATACCGGCAACGCCGGCAAGGCACAGGTTAAGGGTATCGAATATGATGCCGACCTGAAGCTGGGCCAGTTCACCATTTCCAGTTCGGGCGCCTACAACGACGGCAAGCTGAAGGAAGACTTCTGCAACTTCGTGGCCGATCGCGCCAATGAAACCATTGCCCAGCTCGCCACTTGCGCGGTGGGCACGCCGGTTCCGAACACAAATGGTCAAACCCCGTCGGTTGCTGCGGCCAAAGGCACCCGCCTGCCGCGCCAGCCCAAGTTCAAGGGCACCACATCGGTGCGCTATGACGGAGACTGGGGTGATGCGCGGTTCTATGTGCAAGGCGCTGCCCTCTATCAGACCGGAGCCACGCAGGATCTCAACGTCGATCAGAACGCGCTCTATGGCAACACGCCGGGCTTTGTCAGCTTCGACTTTTCGGCGGGCGTAAGGAAGGAGAACTGGACGCTTGACCTGTTCATCCAGAACGCCTTCGACAAGCGCGGCGAGCTGACCAAGAACACGTTCTGCTCGATCGATTTCTGCTCTGGCTCATCGCGCACATTTATCATCAAGCCGCAGTTCTTCGGCATCCGCTGGGGCCAGCGCTACTGATTTCACACAAGTTTATCCTGCGAGTACCCACTGGCCTCCACGGGAAACCGTGGGGGCCATTTTTTGTCATGTGATGTTGGGCAGAAGCTCCCTCCTCTTCAGAGGAGTGGTTTGCCCATCTGCGCCCCAAACCTCCAAACCTATGTAACCCTGCTCCCCCCGCGTCCTCGCGAAGGCGGGGACCTCGGTGGCGTTACGGAAAGGTGGTGTAACAGGCCTGAGGCCCCCGCTTTCCGGCTAAGCCGGAAGTTTATCCTGAGCTTGTCGAAGGGCGTAGGCGCAGTTCGGTGAGGGGGTGTGCAACTTCACGCCGCAGGCGCGTCCGGGTAACTCTCCAGCACCGGACCCAGCGCCGCCTTCAAAGGCCCCAGCCACGGCTCATAGGGCTTCCACGCCTCCAGCCCATCCTTGAAGATCGGCTGGCGCACCTGTTCGGAACTGGCGGTACGCACCGCGCGGTCATTGTTGTAGAATTCAAGGCACGCCGGTTCAAACGGCAGGCCGAGATAGTCCAGTACGCGCCGCACTTCGGTTTCGGTATCGGCCACCATCCGTTCATAGATCACGCGGTGCACCGTGCCCGGCATCTGCGCATCCCACGCCGCCATCATCGCCACGTAGTCGCGGTAATACTGCCCGATATCGGCGAGATCGTAGGTAAACGTCTGCCCGCGCGCGAAGTGCTGTTTCCAGCCCGAAAAGCAGCACGACAGCGGGTGCCGCCGCGCGTCCACGACCTTGGCATTCGGCAGGATCAATCGGATCAGACCCACGTGCTGCCAGTTGTTGGGCATCTTGTCGATGAACAGCGGCCGGTCGGTCTGCCGATGCACCCGC
The DNA here is from genome assembly GCA_041639635.1 of Novosphingobium sp. Lineage (GTDB taxonomy): Bacteria > Pseudomonadota > Alphaproteobacteria > Sphingomonadales > Sphingomonadaceae > Novosphingobium. Next base: position 16,663 of record JBEQBV010000027.1, on the reverse strand, counting down.
GTGCGCTCGATGTATTCCTCGCCCAACCGCGTGCGATCAGCAGGGGTCAGCTCAGCAATCATGCTGGCAAAGTCAGGAAACTCGCCCTCGTCCACCCGCGATTGCAAACGCGCGGCGATCATCATCATCTCGGGCAGTTCCATCGTCCCTTCGATGGCCGAATGGCTGGCCAGAATCTGTTCGACCAGCGTGGAGCCGGATCGCGGCAGACCCACCACAAAGATCGGGTCCGGGGCAGGGAACCCGCCGTCTCCCATCTGCGCGATGAAAGCGGCGGTAAACGTCCTTTGCGCCGCCCGCACTTCGGCGGAAAACGCATCCGCATCATGCCGGATCAGCGTGCGGCGAAGGGTATTGCCCTTGGCATAATGCGCAAACGAAGCTTCATGGCGCTTGGCATCTTCCAGCGCCTTGCCCAGCGAAAAGTGCAGGTGGAAAATGTCCTCGCGGCGCGCCTCGTCCTCAGGATCGAGCGTTGCCAGCGCCGCTTCCATTGCGGCGATGTCGTCTGGCCCCAGCTTCACGGTCTTCAGATTGGCCAGGCTCCACCACGCCTCGCCCATCGTGGCTTGCCGCGAAACGGCGGCGCGATAGGCATCCACCGCCTCGGCTTGTTCGCCCAGCGTTTTCAACACATGGCCAAGGTTCTGCCAGACTTGCGCCTCGTCAGGCTTATCGGCCAGCAGCTCGCGGTAAAGCCCTGCCGCGCGCTCTTGATGGCCCAGCCGCACCAGCACCGAGGCAAGGATCAGCTTGTGCCCGGGCGAAGGGATCGGCGAACGGATCAGCACTTCGGCATGATCAAGCGCTTCGGGCAGCCGGTTGGTCTGCAACAGCAACCGGATCAGGAAATCGCGCGCCAGATCAAACCCGGGGGCCAGCGCCACGGCCTTTTCCACCCGTTCCAGCGCGGGCGTCATCTCGCCGCGTCGCCAGGCGATCTCGCCATAAAGTCGCAGGGCAGGGGCATCATCGGCATTGCGTGCCAGCCGCGCGGCCAGCATGGCCTCTGCCGCGGTCAGATCACCGTCGTTGACCGCAACCGCTGCCTGCAGCAATTCCTTGTCGCGGGATGAGGCATGGACGCCTGAAAGATCGGCCCGCCAGGCATCCTGTTCCCGCTTGGCCTTGCGCAATTGCCGCGCCAGCAGGAACCAGCCCGATCCGACCATCGGCTGCATTTGTGTCAGCGCTTCAAGCGCGGCAATAGCTCGCGTGGTATCGCCCAGTTCGCTGGCGACTTGCCCCAGTTCCCAGAACACGGCGGGCACGCGCCCTCCGCTGCGGGCAAGCCCATCCAGCTTGACCAGCGCCTGCCGCGCTTTGCCCATGCGCCGCAAGGCCCGCGCCGCCAGAAACTCCGCCGGAGGAAATCCCGGCGCGCTGCGCAACATCGCCTCAGCCTTTCCCAGCGCCAGATGCGGCTGCTTGTCCAGCAACGCCTCGGCCTCGGCCAAGGCTTGCGGCGGGATAAGGTTGCGGGCCGGCTGGATCATGACCCAAGCCTAGTCTTGGGAAACGCTAAACTGTGTACGTTAAAAGACGCAGGCCAATCGGCGTTGCTGTCCGCTCAATGCAGCTTCAACTTCGGCCGCACGATCTGATTCACATGCCCCAGCATGATCAGGCCAACCCCGCGCCACCACCCATGAATCGCGATCAGATGCATGCGATAGAGCGAGATATAGACCGTCCGCGCGATCCAGCCATCCACGCGCATTCGCCCGCCCACCAGATTGCCCATCAGGCTGCCCACGGTGGAAAAGCGGCTGAGCGATACGAGCGATCCGTGATCCTGATAGACGAAATCTTTCAGAGGCTTGTCCTCTTGCGCACGGACCAGATTGGCAAAGATCAGACTGGCCATCTGGTGCGCCGATTGGGCGCGCGGCGGGATCGGCTGTTCCCGGCCCGGCAACATGCAGAATGCACAATCGCCAAGTGCATAGATCCGGTCGTCGGTGACGGTTTGCAGCGTAGGCCGCACCACGATCTTGTTGCCGCGTGCCAGCTCCAGATCGCTCATCGTGGTGATTTCATCCGCGCCCTTCACGCCCGCGGCCCACACGATTAGGTCCGCTTCAATCACTGCGCCGCTGCCGGTGTGAACCGCGCGATCCTCCAGCCGCGTGACCTGCGTGTTGTCGAGTACGTGGACGCCGAGATTCTCCAGTTCCTGCTTGGCCTTCATCGCCAGCGTTTCATCCAACGCAGGCAAAATGCGCGGGCCTGCCTCAATCAGCGATACTTGCAGCTTGGTTTCGTCGAACACCTCAAGCCCATAATGGCGCAAGGCCTTGGCCGCATTGTAAAGCTCTGCGGCCAGTTCCACCCCGGTCGCCCCTCCGCCGACAATGCTCACCCGCACGCAAGCATCGGCATCGCCGGTCTGGTGGGCATGATTGGTGCGCAGGCAGGCGTTCAGCAGCTTTTGCCGGAACCGGTCCGCCTGAGGACGGTCTTCCAGAAACATCGCATGTTCGCGCACGCCCGGAACGCCAAAATCGTTGGAAATGCCGCCGATGGCCAGCACCAGATAGTCATAGCGGATAGTGTGGCGGCCAATCACTTCCTCGCCATGTTCATCGTGCAGCGGCGCGGTCGTGATCGTGCGGGCGGTGCGATCGATGCTTTCGATGCTGCCGTTGAAAAAGCGATAGCCCCAGCGCACCGCATGCCCGCCATAGCCCACCTCATCCAGATTGGCGTCGAGCGATCCGGCGGCCACTTCATGCAGCAGCGGCTTCCAGATGTGCGTCAGATTGCGGTCGATCAGGATGATATCATGGCGTTTGCGCCCGAACTTCGCGCCCAGCTTGCGCACCAGTTCCAGCCCGCCAGCGCCGCCGCCCACAACAACGATCTGTGTCTTTTGCTGCGCCAACGACTTCCCCTGTTGGTTACCGGGTTCGGAATACCTCTTGTGCCGAATGTTTCGTTGCGAAATCAATCTGGCCATTCGGGCCAAACCATGCGTAACTCTTGTTACAGATCCGCGCCAACCTTCAGCGAAGTCAAAACATCTGCGCGCGTTTTCAGCCCGTCACGTGCGCCAATCCACCCGGTTGCCTGTGCCACGGCAAAGCTTACGCCATAAAGGTTGCGGCGCTGCTCCACGCCGGGGATCGGGCGGGGATAGCCTGATGCCATGACGATGCTCCGGTCTGGACACGCCGTGAGTTCCCCGCGCGGCAAGTCCCAGTCCAGCCCCACGCCCAGCACGTGCGGCAGGCACCCCGGCCAGCATGGTGCGCCCTCCGCCTCGAACGCCGCCACGATCAGCGCGCCTTGCTCTGCCGCTTCCTGCGTCAGCACTGCCAAGACATCACCATGCGCGGTATTGGTCGTGCCAAGGCTGAGGTTGATAAGATCGCAACGCGCCTCCAGCGCCTGCCGAATACCCGTCGCCAACGCCCGCGCCGATGCGCGCAAACCATCGCGGAACACGCGGATCGGCAGAATTTCAGCTTCAGGGGAAAGCTCCTGAATCGCCGCCGTCACCGCCGTGCCGTGGCCCAGTTTGTCGATGCTTTCGGCTGGATCGCGCAGCACGGTGCCATCGGCTAGAACAGAAAGCCCCGGCAAAAGTTGCGCTGCGCAAATATGCGGATGGGTGGGATGTACTCCGCTGTCGATCACCGCGATACGCCTAGCCATGGGCAGAAACCTGCGGGTCAATCCGCGCGCGTCCATGCTCCAGCCGGATCACGTGATCGGCCATATCGGCAAGGGCTGGCTTGTGCGTGATCACGATCAGCGTGGCATGGGGCAGGGCGCGGCGCAGGCCTTTGGCGACCAGTTGCTCGGTCGCCTCGTCCAGCGCCGCGGTCGGCTCGTCAAGGATCAGCACGTCGGGCTGGCGCAGCAGCGCGCGGGCAATGGCGATGCGATGGCGTTCACCAGCAGACAGGGCAAGGCCGCGCTCTCCGGTGCGGGTTGCAAGGCCATCCGGCAGGCGCGCGATCAGGCCATCCAGCCCGGCGGCGCTGGCGGCCGCAGCAATTTCGGCATCGGTTGCCTCGGCGCGCGCAAACGCGATGTTTTGCGCGATGCTGGCGTTGAACAGAAACGGGGCCTGATCCACCAGCAGCACCCGCGCGCGCAAATCAGCCAACGACAATTCGCGCAAGTCCGCCCCATCGATGGTCACGCGGCCCTCCACCGGATCAAGGAAGCGCACCAGCAAATCGGCTAGTGTTGATTTGCCCGCGCCCGATGGCCCGATGATCGCGGTGAGCGAGCCTGCCGGTATGGTCAGGGTTGCCCCCGCCAGCACGGGTTCGCGCCCGTGGTGCATCGTCACACCTTCCAGCCGGATCTCGCGCGTTACGCCCGGCAGCGGCCACGGAGACGCTGCTTCGACCACTTCGGGTTGGGTATCGAACAGCTCGAAAATCCGCGCCAGCGCCACCCGCGCCATGGCAAGGCTGGCGGTCAGCCCCATCAGCGCCTGCACCGGGGCCAGCAGCCGTCCGTGATAGGTGATGAACGCCACCAGCGCGCCGATGGTCATTGTGCCATCGATGATCTGCTTCCCGCCATAAAGGATCACCGCCGCGCTCGATGCGGTCACGATCGTGCCGGGCAGGGCGCCGGTCAGGAACGAGACGGTCTGCATCTTCAGCATCGTGGCCACAAACCCGCCATTGGCCTTGCCAAAACGCTCGGCCTCGTGGCTTTCGGCCCCCAGCGCGTTGACGGTGCGCATGCCGATGATCGTATCGGCCAGCAGGCTGCCAATGTCCGCACCACTTTCGCGCATCTGCCGCGTAAAGTCGGTCATCTTGCGCTGGAAATGCAGGAAGCTGCCCACCGCCAGCGGCACCAGCACTGTGCCGACCAGAAACAGCTTCCAGTCCAGCCACAGCATCATCGCCACGGAGCCTGTAAAGAACAGCACGTTGCTTAGCACCGAAAGCAGCGTATCGCCCGCCACGCGCTGCACGTCCGAAACATCGCTGTTCAGCCGCGACATCAGATCGCCCAGCCGGAAACTGCCGTAAAAGCGCGGGGACAGCCGTTGCAGGTGCCGCAACAGGTCCACCCGCATGTCGAACAGCATTTGCGCGGAAAGCCCGACATAGTGGTATGAAACCAGCGCGTTGACCGCAAAGCCGCCCACCGTTGCCCCCACCATCAGCGCGGCGATCTTTAACAGCATGTCCCAGTCGCGCTTCATCAGCGCTTCGTCGATCATCAGCTTGGAAATCCACGGCTGCGCCAGCGTCAGCCCCGTGGCGAGGAGGCTGCCGAGCAGGACCAGCACAAGACGCGGCGCATAGGGCCGCAGCCAGGGCCAAAGCCGCTTGTATGTGCTCCACGGCGCAATCTTGGGGGGCGGGGTCAAGCCGCTTGTCCCCGCCGGATCAGATCGAAGCCGTGCAAGGCAAAGCGCGGTTCGGGCAAGCGGCTGAGCAGCGCGGTGGTGCGGTCATAGCCTTCGCGCGCCGCCGCATATTGCTCGTGCCACCATGGCCCCGCGCCGCCATTGGCATAGAACGGCAACGATAGTTGCAAGTGCCGCCGCAACGATGCCAGCAGCAGCGAATGATAATGCGTGGCCAGATCGCTTGGCTCTTCGCCCCGCGCCAGCGCACCGATCACGCCTGCCGCCAAAATCCCTTCACGCACGGCCTGCGCAGTGCCATCGCCGCAGATCGGATCAAAAGCGATGGCCGCGGTTCCGCAAGCCAGCCAGCCATCTCCTGCCAATTGCGCCAACATGCGCGGGCTGGTGTCAAACTGGCCGCCGGACGGTTCAAGGCTTTCTATCAAGGGGCCGATCAGTGGTGCGTCTAACGCCAGCGCTTGCGGATCGCCCCCAACCGTCAGCAGCCACGCCTGCCCAAAGCTATCGGGGATCAGAAACAGCCAGCCTGCATCAACCGCTTCAACCCAGCAGGTGCCGGCAGGGGCGTCGGCTTTCAAAGTCACACGGGCGGTTGCGGAAAGTCGCTCTCCGAAACGCAGTGTTTCCCCATCAGGAAACGGTGACATCGCATAAAGGGTAAAATCACCATTGAAATCATTGGATTGTTGGATTTGATCACTGGGATGACAGCTGTCTAGCTTCATCCTTACGGACTTCGCTGAACTCGCCTTCGGCTCGTTTCCCCGGGGAAACATATCAAGAACAGAGTTGAGATCATCCTCTGAAACAACCACCGCACCATGCGGCATTGCCACCGCTTCACCGCTTCCCCAGCGCACCACACGGCGCTCAATCCGGGGCTTGTCCGCAAATAGCGCGGTATTGCCGAACACATCACGCAACAGGGCCAGTGCCGCATCGCTCAGCATGATCACCGGCACCGGACGGCGAAGGCCGGGTTCGCGCGCAAACGCAAACCCGGCCCGTTGCAGCAGGTGCGCGGCCGTAGCCACCGCTACACCTTGCCCCCTCAGGTGAAGGGCTGCTCTCGACAGGATTTCTTTGCTGTTCACAGCCTCAAGGTCACTGGGTAATGATCATCCCCGCGCCGGTGGTGTCGTTGCCCAGATCGATGGTCTTGATGTGCTGAAGCGTCTGCGCATCGTACATCTCGATGTCATAGCTCGCGCCGTAGATATACAGCATCTTGCCATCGCCCGACATGCCGAACTGGAAGCGCGTGCGGCACGGGAACTCAGCCTTGTTCTTGACCAGATTGGTGGTCAGATCCAGATGCCAGAACTCGCACCGCTTGTTGCCGACCTTCTCCTGCGTAACGACAGTCCAGCCTTCCTTCATATCGTTGGAAACCTGCAAACCGGCCATCCCGCCACCAACCGGAGCAGGGCCAATTGGGCGGAAATCAAACGCCTTGGTGGCCAGATTGAAACGGCCCACGCCGTAAACTTTGTTGCGGATATAGGGGTCTTGCGCGGTGAACATCGAAACATATTCCGCCGGGTTGCGCAGCGTTTCCACGCCACCGCCAAAGCTCACGCCCTCGATCCCGGTCGCTTCGGGCTTTGAAAACTCCAGCCGGTCGGTCACTTTTAAGGCGGCGGTATCCACCACCAGCACCTTGTCGCGGATCAGGAACATCGTCTTGCCATCCAGCGACATCATGTAGTTGGCGCGCCCGGCCCCGGTCCGCACGTCTTCATCAGGGACGCTCGCGGTGCGCACCACGGCCTTCTTCGTCAGATCGATCACGCCGAACATCTGCGGGCTGACGGTCCAGCGATCCTGCAACTTCTCGAACTTCTGCATCATAGTGTAGAAGAACTTGCCCGAAGGATCGGGCACGCCTCCGTTGAAGCGATAGCGCACGGTTGGCGTATTCAGGCTGAACGAGTTGGTGACCTTCTTGGTCGCCGTATCGATCACTTCGATTCCGCTGGTCGTGATCGTGGTAACGTAAATCTTCTTCTGATCGTTTGAGAGGCGCATCGATGTGGGCAGGCCCGATGCCAGCGTCAGCCGGTCCTTCACCGCGCCGGTCGCTTCGTCCAGCACCAGCATCTTGTCGGGATAGGACCCCATGAACAGTGTAGATGCCTGCGCCGGGGTAGCCCCAACGGCAAAAGCAGTAATGGCAAGGCCAAGTTTCTTCATGGGTCCAGTCTTCCGGTGAAGAGTGATCAGGAAAGGAAGGCGGCGGCCCTCAAGGGAAGATGATGTCGAGGCTGCGCCAGTCCTTGGCTGCCGTCGCGCAATTGCTGGCCCAATCGGGCGAGTAATTCACGTGATCGGGCACCTGCACCGGCCAGAAGCAGGTGACGTAGCAGTCATAGATGTCACGCTCAGCCGGCTGGCACAGGCCCGCCGTACCGCCGCCGGCATCGACTTCCCACCCCGGCGAGAACGAGATCGAGCAGCCCATCGGCGTGTGCATCGGCTTTTGCAGCGCGATCACATCTTCCTCGGTCGAGGCAATCGTCTCCTCGATCCGCAGTGCTCTTTTGTTCAGGGGTTTCAGGTGCTTCATGATAAGCCCTTTCGTGCAGCAAAGCGTTCAAGAAACTCAGGATTGCGCTGGGCGACAGTGCCGTAGATTTTCAGGCAGGCATCGGTCCATTCGCGGATCCAGTCGCAATAATGCAGGTTCGCGTGCCCGGTATCGCCATAGCGGACGAAAGCCTCATGATGGCACCCGCCCGCGCAGAGCGGCCGCGCCCAACAGGTGGAGCATTCGTATTTCGCGCCAACATGGCCGCGCGTCAGGAAATCGGTGCGCTTTTCCTTGTCGAGCCCGGTCGTGACATGGCCCAGCACATGGGTATCGGCATCGGTAAAGCGGTGGCATGGCGAAATGTCGCCCGATGGGCTGACGCCAACAAGGCCAAGCCCTGCGCCGCAGGGGTGCGATTTGTTGGTGCCTTGGATCAGTTCGCTGATCGTTTCGGACACGTTCGAAAACCCGTGCATCTCGCCGCGCAGCGCATAGCTGAGCCATTCGGCGGCGAGTTCGTGGAAGGCCGACACCACCGTGTCCATGCCATCGGCATCGAGCGTATAGGCCTGCTGGCCCGAGTCCGTGACCGGTGCAAAGCCCACTTCGTGAAAGCCCAGATCGTCCTTCAGGTGGCGATAGATGCGGATCACATCGGTCACGCCTTCGGTCAGCGTGACGCGGGCGGTGATTGCGCGGGTCTTGTGCCCGGCGATCAACTTGCGCAGGCGCGGTTCCATAACCGCATAGGAACCCTTGCCGTTCTTGTAGACGCGGCGCTTGTCCTGCAGATCGGGCGGGCCGTCCATTGATACGGTAACGCCCACCGCCTGATCCGACAGGAACTGGATGATCTCGTCGGTCAGCAGCGTGGCGTTGGTGGTCAGGCTGTAGGTCATGCGCTTGCCCACCGCCGCCGCGGCATCGTTGGCATAGAGCACCACATCGCGTAGCAGCTTGAAGTTCATCAGCGTTTCACCGCCAAAGAACGTGATGTGCGGCACCTCGCGCTCGCCCGAACTCTTGAGCAGGAAATCGACCGAGGTCTTGGCCGTTTCCAGTGACATGTACTTGGGCTTGCCCGCGGGCGTGGCGATCTTGTCCGCGCCGAATTCGTAGCAGTAGGTGCAGGCCAGGTTGCACTGGTTGGTGACGTTGAGCACCAGCGCCTGCAGCGGATAGTCTTCCGGCGGGGCGGGAGGGGCCAGCGGCGCTTCGCGGATTTCGTCTGAAACGATCCCGCGCACGGCGCGCAATTCGCGGATCAGATCTTCGGCATCGGCGCGCGAATAGCCTTTCTCGACCAGCGCGGCGACCATTTCGCCATAGGCCATCTGGCGCTCGCCCAGCACGGCCATGACACTGGCCGCGCCTTCATCGAGCGCGAAGATCGCGCCAGCCGAAGCGAGATAGACGAACCCTGCGCCATCGGCTTCGAACAGATGGATGTCACCGCGGCGGTACTTGGGGGCGAGAACGGTGGTCACTTGGCCACCTCCGGCTGATCCCAGCGCTTGTAGGCAGGTACGGTAACGATCAGGAAAGACTTGCCTTTCAGAGGCTTGCCCAGCGAGTCAAAGGCGTTCTTGGCCGTCGCCACCACCCAGACTTCGCCATAATTGTTGCGGCCCCACTTGCGTTCAGGGTTAGGGCCATCGATGGCGGGGGTGAATAGCGCGGTCTGGTTCAACTTCCCGACATAGTTGACGTCATCGTCGTAGTAGACGGTCTGCAGCTCTTCCATGCCCCAGGTCACATCGACAGGGCCAAGCGCCACGTCATCGGAGGTATAGGGCTTGCCGTCGAGACCGGCGTCATAGCCGATGGCATCGAATTGGGCATGGCCGGGGGTGTGCTTTTCGCTGCCGCCAAGGCGGGCGATGGCGGTTTCGGGCGTCACTTTCAGATAGTCGACCTTCTTGTAGACCGGCAGGCCAGCGGCCAGCACCGATCCGCCAAGGCCGACATCGTGCGCCCCCACGGCAGCATCGGCGGCCACATCTACCATCAGCACCGCTTCAGTCGGGCTGGCAGAGACGACTTTCGTCACCGTCACGCCCTTGCCCAGATCAATGTCAGCAGCCTTAAGGCCCGCCGGGAACGCATCGCCGATCAATTTGAGCGTTGTGCCCTTGGCTCCGGCCTTCAGAGCATAGGGCCAGACGGCGGAGACAGTCGGTTCGGCAGACGCGCGGGTCAGCTTGACGCTGAAGCCGAACTCCTTGTATTCACCCCAGAACCAGCGCCCTTCAGCAGACTTGCGATCAGGCGCAAACTGCATCGTCTCACGCGTTTCGTGGTCAGCCGGAGCATCAGGGCGCGTGCCCTTGGCGCCGCTGGAGGAGGTGCCGCGCCACGAATAGCCGGTATAGACCAGCCCCTTGCCGCTGCGGGTGAGGGTGGAGCCATCGGCCAGAGATTTCAGCGTGATAGCGGTGGTATAGTCATCTTCGGCGCTTGCCGGAGTGACGATCATTTCCCCCACATAAAGCCCCTTGCCGGGCAGCATGGCGTTGACCAGCCACTTGCCGCCAAGCTTGGCCGATTGCTGGCGTGCCTGCCACTTGGTCCATTCCGGCGTGGTCAACGGCGCGACCTTGTTCATATATTCAAGCGCCACCTCCACCGGCAGCGGCTTGGGCGCGCCATTGGCGGGCGCGGGCTGCGTCGGGTCTTCCACCGGCTTGCGGAACTGGGCGTCGGCCTGTGAATACATGGCCACGTGCAGATTGCGCAGCAGGCTCCATTCCGCTTTGGATCGCCGCCACGACAGCGGCTGGGCAAAGCCATGACACGCCGCGCACGACTGGCGGATCGTTTCGTTGGGAATGTTGGTTTCGTTGATGATACGGTGTTCGGCAAAGTAGGACACCGGCTTGGCCTCTTCGGGCGCAAGGCCGTGGGTGCTGGACAGCGAGCGGATCACGGCCTTGGCTTCAACCGGCGTCAGCGACAGGCCATTGAGCGCAGACATGCGGCGGATCACTTGCGCCCAACCTTCGGGCGTGGTGCGGACCCAGGAAATGCGCGAAAGGTTGCCCTTGGCATCTGCGGTGTGGCAACTGCCACATTTTTCCATGACCAGCGCGTCTTTCACCGGAATGCCGGTTTCAGTTTCCACCGGGTTTGAAGGATCGCGCGCCGGCTCCTTTGCCGCTTGTGCCAGCACGATCGAGGCAGGCAGGGCGGTGAGTGCAAGAAATTGCACAAGATGCCAACGCAGCGGGCGTTTGTGGGTGGTCGAAGTGGAGAGGCTTGCGGGTTCACGCTCAACTGAATGGGACACGCTCATTGTCGCAATTTCCCCTGAGAATTGCTGCATTCGAAGGGAATCGAATGCGTCATCGAGACAAGACTGGACAAGTGTCAAAAGTTCGTCAACGCCTTTGTTTGCAAGTGCGAAACAGACATGCCGAATGGCTTTGGATTGCAGCTTCCACGGCATTGCGCAGCGCGTCGATACGCCGTTCGCGCCGGCAGATATGATCTGGCTGTAATGCCTTGCGGTTGACGGCTAGCCCCCGACCGTGGCAGAGGGCGCTGCGTCGGTCACAGACGGCCATCGCGCCTGCACATGGCCGCGAGCGGGTGTAGCTCAATGGTAGAGCAGCAGCTTCCCAAGCTGAATACGAGGGTTCGATTCCCTTCACCCGCTCCAATTCTCCACAAACATCTGAAAATCGGCAGTTTTCCGCCACCGAGCTGTCAGAATTGTGTGTTTGGGGCACACCAGCGGGTCACACGGTTGGGTCACAAACGGTCTGTTCGAGGACTGTCACTACGTGGATCGATCTACCAATTTCGGGTCCGTGTGCCGCTCGATCTGCGGGCCTCGTTTGGCAAAAGCCATGTGAAACGGTCACTGTGTACGGACAGCCTCTCGCTTGCCATCCGCCTCGCTCGAAAAGCTGAGTTTGAGATCGACGCCATGTTCGAGGCCGCGCGCCGGGAGGCAGGGCTGAAGTACGAGGAGCGCCTAACCCTCGATCAGGTTCCTACTGCCCCAGTCCCCAGAACGATTGCGCGTCGATCCATTCCAGTCCAGCCAGTGAAGGTTGAGCAAAGCGACATCGTGACCCTCACCCTGTCGGATAGCTACGAGCGATTCCTGAACGATCCGACCAAACGCAGGTCAGCCCGAACGATGCTCGCACATCATACGACACGGCGAGTCATGGAGGATGTGCTGGGAGGCTCGACCCCGCTCAACCAGATCAGGCTTCGTGGCAGGTTGGGCCTTATGCCTCACAGCGGCTGGTTCAGTGCACGCTGGCAGGCACTCCCGTGGCGTGCTCAACGCCGGGTGCTTCGGCTCCTACACCGGTGCTCGTGAATGGTACACAACGTATTGCTACCGGCCTTCCCGGATCGAACGGCTTCCAATGCTTTGGCCCCGGTTCGGTAGGAGAGAGCGGTCGCAACAACTACTCGGGCTATCTCGATTTTGAAGCGACTTTGGTCGAGGGCCTCGATATCGGCCTTGCCGGTCGTTACGACTACTTTGACGATTTCGGCGATACGGTGAACGGCAAGTTCAGCGCGCGCTGGGAAGTCAACGACATGATCGTCCTGCGCGGTGCCGCATCCACCGGTTTCCGCGCCCCGACATCTGGCCAGCAGAACACCCAGAACCTGACTACCGGCTTCCCGTTCAACTCGGTTGTGCCGCTTGGCATTCTGACCGCGCGGCCTGACAGCGCTATTGGCCAGTTCTACCTTGCCCAGCCGCTGAAGCCGGAGAAGTCGACCAGCTTCTCGGGCTGTCTGGTGTTGACACCGGGCAGCGGGTTCAACCTGACGCTCGATTACTACAACATCACCGTGAAGGACCGCATCGGCATTACCGGGAAATATCAACCCGGCGGCCGATGTGGCATTCCTGCTGGCGCAGGGCATTCCTGAGGCAGCAGAACTGGATGCGGTGCGATACTTCACGAATGCCTTCAAGACCCGCACACAGGGCGTGGACATGGTGCTTTCGCACCGCGCCAACACCGGGATTGGTCGCTTCAGTTCCAGCCTTGCTGTAAACTACAACAACACCAAGGTGCTTGAGCGCCGGACGATCACTGGTGCGCTGGCCAGGGGCCGCACGATCACGCTTTCACCGGTGGACGATGTACGCGTGGGCAACATCGAACTGTCACAGCCACGCTGGCGTGCAGTGCTGTCCTCCAGCTGGACCGACGGCACATTTGATGCCATTGCCCGCGTCAACTACTTCGGCAGCTACACGACGTTCTTCGATCCGGTAACCTCCGGCATCGGCGCAACGCCGGGCGTGACCGCAGCAGAAGCGGCAGCGCTTTATCTGCAATCGAACTGGTCGAAGAAGTTCGGCGCGCAGGCCAGCGGCGATCTGGAAGTGGGCATGACATTTGCCGAAAAGTATCGCCTGGCGGGTGGCGCGCTGAACGGGTCGATCTATCCGGATACGGCTCCGACCGGTCAGCAGGTTGGCTTCTGGTACGTGCGCGCTTCGGCACGTTTCTGATCACCGAGCAAGAAGGCTGTGTGGGGACAGGTTGTTCCCACCCGGCAACCTTTGCCCAAACGGGCAATCTGCGCTGATCGCCGTATTCGCGATCGATGCTCCGGCGCGCAATCACATACTTGCGAAGAGCGCACAGCCTGACTTTCAGTCCAAAGGGCGTCTGGATGACATTTGATACAGCGCTGCCGATGAGGAAGCGCGATCTTCTTGCCCTTATCGGTCGCACTGGGGGCGCTGCAGCGATGTACTTCGCCATGTCCAATCTTGGCCAGGTCCACGCTTCGCCGTTCAAGGGCGTGCCGGTGCTGGATGGCGGGTCCAAGGGGGCCTCGGTCCTGATCCTTGGCGCAGGGGTGGCGGGATTGACTGCCGCCTATGAATTGCGCCGCGCCGGATACAAGGTGCAGGTGCTGGAATTCAACGACAAGGTTGGCGGCCGTTCATGGACGTTGCGCGGGGGTGACACATACACCGAACTGGGCGGCGCGGTGCAGACCTGCGATTTTGCCGAAGGGAACTACATCAACCCCGGCCCGTGGCGCATTCCGCACAACCATTATGCGATTATGCATTACTGCCATGAACTGGGCGTCGCGCTCGAACCGTTCATGCAACTGAATTACAACGCCTATATCCATTCCGCGAATGCTTTTGACGGAAAGCCGCAGCGCTTCCGGCACATTCAGGCAGACTTCATGGGCCATGTCAGCGAACTGATGGTCAAGGCGGTGAAGAAGGATGCTTTGGCTGACAGTGTGACCAAGGAAGATGGCGAGATTGTGCTGGAGGCGCTGCGCGAGATCGGGGCGCTGGATAAGAATTTCCGCTATGTAGCCGGGCCTGCTTCCAGCGCGCGGCGGGGCTGGGCGAAGATGCCCGGCGGCGGGCTGACGGCTGAACCGATTGCTTCCGAGCCGATGACGTTTGAGACCGTGCTGCGATCGGGCATGTGGAGCCACATTACCGACAGCATGAATTCCACCCACCACACCGCGATCTTCCAGCCGGTGGGCGGCATGGACATGGTCCCGCGCGCCTTTGCCAAGAAAGTGGGCGATGTGGTGCGGCTGAACAGCAAGGTCACTGCGATCAAGCAGGACGAAAAGGGCGTGACCGCATCTTATGTGGACACCAAGACCGGCGAAAAGCTGACTGCGCAGGCCGACTGGTGCATCTGCACGATCCCGCTTTCGATTCTGAGCCAGATCGAGATGAACGTTGGTGCCGATATGGCCGCTGCCATCGGCGCTGTGCCGTATGCCGCATCGCTGAAGGTGGGGCTGGAATTCAAGCGCCGGTTCTGGGAACAGGACGAGCAGATCTATGGCGGGATCACGATGACCGACCTGCCGATTGGCCAGATCAGCTATCCCAGCACCAATTATGGGTCGGCAGGCCCGGCATCATTGCTGGGAGCCTATGGCTTTGGCGCATTCGCGTTCGAGTTCACTTCCCTGCCTCCGGCAGAGCGCGTGGCGCGAACGGTGGAATGGGGCAGCCGCATCCATCCGCAATACAAGGACGAATTCCTCAATGGCATTGCCGTGGGCTGGCATCGCGTGCCGTGGACGCAAGGCTGCTTTGGCCAATGGACGGACGAGATGCGTGCCGAGCATTACAAGAACCTGTGCCAGATCGACGGGCGCATCATGCTGGCAGGCGAACATGCCTCGTACATTCCGGCTTGGCAGGAGGGCGGGATCACTTCGGCGCTCGATGCCATCGGGCGGCTGCACCAGCGGGTCATGGCAGGATAAGGGAGCGTGATGATGAAGCATGGATCGATGGTTCTGGCCGCCGCAGCAGTGCTGGCGCTTGGCAGCATGGCGGCATCAGCAGTAGCGCAGACAGCGGCTGATGCAGCGGGTCGGGCAGGAAAGCCGGGTTCCCTTCTTCCCGGTGATGCGGACGGTGCATTTCAATCGCCTGCCCGCTTTGGCGAGCCCGATGGTGAAAAGATGTATCGCCGGGTCTGCGCCGGATGCCACATGCCCGATGGCAAAGGCGCGCAGGGTGCGGGATTTTATCCGGCGCTCGCCCGCAACCAGAACATCGCATCGGGCGATTATGCGGTTTATGTCGTGCTGAAGGGCATGCACGGTATGCCCGGCGTTGGCCGGATGATGACCGACGAACAGGTGGCCAGTGTCGTGAACTATGTGCGCACCAATTTTGGCAACAAATACCGCGACAAGGTGACCGCAGCGCAAGTGAGCGCAGTGCGCTGAGCAAGACCAGCCCAGAGGCCAGACAGATTCACAGGAAAGGATAGGACGATGATGAAGCTCCCGAAACCCCTGCAGGCTGCTGCGCTGCTCACGGCGCCGGTTCTTGCCGCAGCGCTGGGCATATCTGCTGCCAATGCGGGCACCATCGTGCGCCACACCAATCCTGGCCCCGCCATCATCCTGAACGGCGTGACAGTGCCTGCCGATGCCGAATGGCTGATGCTCAGCGGGCAGCTGGCCAGCCCGATCGATCCGGCCAAGACCGAAAGCATGGAAGCCTATGGCGACACCAAGACGCAGACTGTCAGCACATTCAAGAAGATCGAAGCCGCGCTGGCCAAGCAGGGCTATGCCATGTCTGACGTGGTCAAGCTGACGGTTTTTGTGGTGGGTGATCCCAAGTTGGGCGGCAAGATGGACTTTGCCGGGTTCAACGCCGGATACCGCGAATTCTTCGGCACAACTGCCAACCCGAACCTCGTCGCACGCTCGACCGTGCAAGTGGCGGCGCTGGCCGGACCGCAGTTCCTGATCGAGATTGAGGCGACGGCCGCCAAGGTTCCGGCTGCACCGATGGGCAAGAAGAAGAAAATGTAATTTTCAGGGGTGGTTAACGCGGCAGGCCATCGGTCTGCCGCAACGCCTCTCCTAGTGCGACGGCAGACGCTATTGCCAGATTGAGCGAGCGGACTTCTGGCCGGATTGGGATCAGCACCCGGGCATCGCAACTTTGCGCAACTTCTGCAGGCACTCCGGAACTTTCCTTGCCGAACAAAAGCACATCATCGGGCCGAAAGGCAAAGTCATGCAGCGACTGGCTGCCTTTGGTCGTGAACAGGATTACCCGCTGCGGGCCGAGGCTGGCGCGGAACGCTGCGAAATCTGAATGGCGTGTGATATCGACATGATCGATATAGTCCATGGCCGTACGCCGTACCCGGCGATCATCCCAGACAAAGCCCATCGGCTCGATCAGATCCACCGGCGTACCAAAGCACGCCCCGAGGCGCAGGACAGCGCCGACATTTCCGGCGATCTCGGGCTCATACATAGCAATGCGC
>JBEQBV010000026.1:0-23881 GCA_041639635.1 Novosphingobium sp. | reverse complement strand
GTCACGCTGCGCGGGTATGACAACGACATCTATTTTCAGGTGGCGCTGCTCACCACCATCGGCCTGTCCGCCAAGAATGCGATCCTGATCGTCGAATTCGCCGAATTCGCCATGCAGAAGGGCGCAACGCCAGTGGCGGCCGCGCTCGAAGGTGCGCGCTTGCGCCTGCGTCCGATCATCATGACCAGCGTCGCCTTCATTGCGGGCGTGCTGCCGCTGGTCCTGGCCAGCGGGGCAGGGGCCAACGGTCGCCGCGCCATCGGCACGGGTGTGATGGGCGGTATGCTTTCGGCAACTTTCCTTGCGGTATTCCTCGTGCCGGTGTTCTTCGTGCTGGTGAAGGGTGCGTTCAAGCGCAAACAGCCTGCCGAAGAGGCCGCGCTCCCAGAAGGAGAGCCAGCATGAAGCTGCGCCTGCTTCTCGCCACGCTTCCCGCTCTCGCGCTGGCTTCCTGCAATTTCGCGCCGAAGTATGTCCGCCCGGATGCACCGGTTGCCCCAGCGCTTCCGCAAGGGACCGCCTATCCCGCGCTGACAACCGCAGAAGCGCAAGTCGACGCCATCGGCTGGCGCGACTTCTTCACCGATCCGCGCCTGCAACAGGTCATCGCCCGATCCTTGGCCGATAACCGCAACTTGCGCGCCTCGCTGGCCAATGTGGAACGCGCCCGGGCGCTCTATCGCGTCAACCGCGCGGCCCTGTTTCCCATCGTCAATGGTTCGGCCACGCTGTCAGCGGTGCAGGGCACACAAGGCCGCGTGACCGACAATTTCCTCGTGCAGGCAGGATCAAGTTCCTACGAGATCGACCTGTGGGGCCGCTTGCGCAATCTCAGCGAAGCAGGCTTTCAAACCTGGCTGGCCACGGATGAGGGCCGGAAATCCACGCAAATTGCGCTGGTGGCCGAAACCGCCAGTGCGTGGCTCAGCTATGCCGCCACCGCCGATGCCTTGCGGATCGCGCAGGAAACCGTTGCCACGCGCAAGGACACGCTTGCCCTCAACGTGCGGCGCGAAGCCAATGGTATCGGCACAAAGCTTGAAGTGGCCACGGCAACGTCTCTGCTCAACACCGCCGAATCCAATGTGGCAGACTTGCAGACCAATCTGGCGCAGGCCCGCAATGCGCTTGAACTGATCACCGGCGGTCCGCTCCCCGATGATCTGCTGCCCGCCACGCTGGGCGCAGGCGATCAGGTGCTTGGTTCGCTGCCCGTGGGCCTGTCGTCCGACATTCTGTTGCGCCGCCCGGATGTGCTGTCGGCAGAACACACCTTGCGCGCGGCCTATGCCAATATCGGCGCGGCCCGCGCGGCGTTCTTCCCGCGACTGTCGATCACCGGCCTGTTCGGCTTTGCCTCGCCGGGCCTCACCCGCATTTTTGACAGCCCGTCTTTCCAGAAAACCGCCAACACCGCGCTCGGCCAGCGCATTTTCGATGGTGGTGCCACCGCCAACAACCTCAAGGCCACCAAAGCCACCCGCGATGCCGCGCTCGCCACGTATGAACGCGCCATCCAGGTGGCCTTCCGCGAAGTGGCCGATGCCCTCGCGCGGCGCGGCACCATCGATGAAAGCCTCCGCGCGCAGACCAGCCTCGAAGCCAACGCCACAACCGCCTATCGCCTTAGCAAGCTGCGCTACGATTCCGGCGTCGCCAACTTTCTCGAACCGCTCGACGCGCAGCGCACACTGTACAACGCGCAGCAATCGCTGATCGCAGCGCGGCTGACCAAGGCCAGCAACATGGTCGAACTCTACCGTGCGCTGGGTGGCGGGCTGGTGGAAACGACGGCTGCGCCGGGAGGGTAGCGCTGTGGCCTTCTGGATTCCCGCCGTCGCGGGAATGACGATTTTATGGAAACTTCGTCATTCCCGCGAAGGCGAGAATCCAGCCAAACCAAAGACCCCCCGCACATGCGGGTGCGATTTTCAGTAACTGCGCGGCAACCCCAGCACATGCTCGGCCAGATGCGCCAGAATCAGGTTCGTGCTGATCGGCGCGACTTGATACAACCGTGTCTCGCGCAGCTTGCGTTCCACATCGTATTCCTCGGCAAAACCGAACCCGCCATGCGTTTGCACGCAGGCGTTGCCCGCCTCCCACGATGCATCGGCAGCCAACATCTTGGCCATGTTGGCCTCGGCCCCCATCGGCAGCCCCGCCTCATACATCCGCGCCGCTTCACGCACCATCAGTTCCGCCGCGCGCATCTGGGCATAAGCCTTGGCGATGGGGAAGGCGACGCCCTGATTGGCCCCGATGGCGCGGCCAAACACTTGCCGCTCCTTGGCATACTCGACCGAGCGCTGCGTAAACCATTTGGCATCGCCCACGCATTCGGCCGCAATCAGCACCCGCTCGGCATTCATGCCCGACAGGATATAGCGAAAGCCCTTGCCTTCCTCGCCCAGCAGGTTTGCCGCCGGAATGCGCATGTTGTCAAAGAACACTTCGGTCGTCGCGTGGTTCATCATCGTGCGGATCGGGCGAATGGTCAGCGATTTGCCCACCACCTCGCGCATGTCGACGATGAACACCGAAAGCCCCTCGGTTTTCTTCGCCACCTCATCGCGCGGCGTGGTGCGCGCCAGCAGCAGCATCAGGTCCGAATGCTCGGCGCGGCTGGTCCAGATTTTCTGGCCATTGACCACGTATTCATCGCCTTCGCGGCGGGCGAAAGTGCGCAAACTGGTAGTATCGGTCCCACTTGTCGGCTCGGTCACGGCAAAGGCCTGCAACCGCAACTCACCACTCGCAATCTTCGGCAGATACTGGCGCTTCTGCGCCTCCGAGCCATGCCGCAGGATCGTGCCCATGATGTACATCTGCGCATGGCAGGCCCCGCCATTGCCGCCTTCGGCCTGTATCGTCTCAAGGATCGCCGCCGCCGCACTCAGGCCAAGCCCCGACCCGCCGTACTCCTCGGGGATAAGCACCGAAAGCCAACCTGCCTGCGTCAGCGCGTTGACGAACTCGGTCGGATACTCGCGCTGCTCATCCAGCTTGCGCCAGTATTCACCCGGATACTGCGCGCAGAGCTTGCGCACGCCCTCGCGGATGTCGCCATGGTCTTCGCTGTCATAGGGGGACAGGATCATCGTGCCGCCTCGAACACGGCGGCAATCCCTTGCCCACCGCCAATGCACATCGTCTCAAGCCCATAGCGCTGCCCACGCCGCTGCAACTCGCGCGTCAGGTTCGCCAGAATGCGTCCGCCAGTCGCCCCAATCGGGTGCCCCAGCGAAATGCCCGATCCATTGACGTTGAGCATCGCATGGCGGCTGTCATCGTCAGACCAGCCCCAGCCTTTCAGGCAGGCCAGCACTTGTGGCGCAAAGGCCTCGTTCAGCTCGATCAGATCGATATCGCCCCACGAAAGCCCATTGCGCGCAAACAGCCGCTCGGTCGCAGGCACCGGGCCATAGCCCATGCGCGAAGGATCACACCCCGCCGCCGCCCAAGAATGGAACCACGCAATCGGCTCCAGCCCCAGTTCCTCCAGCTGGTCTTCGGCCACTACCAGACACGCCGCCGCCGCATCGTTCTGCTGGCTGGCATTGCCCGCCGTCACCACGCCGCCTTCCAGCGCCCGCAGCTTGCCCAGCGATTCCGCCGTAGCATCGGCGCGATAGCCCTCGTCATGCGCGAACAGCACCGGATCGCCTTTCCGTTGCGGCACCGGCACAGGCACCAGTTCATCATCAAACAACCCGCCAGCCCAAGCCGCCGCCGCGCGTTGATGGCTGCGCGCGGCATAAGCATCGCAAGCCTCGCGGCTGATGCCAAAGCCCTTCGCCAGATTCTCCGCCGTCTCGATCATGCCCGAGATCACGCCATAGCGCTCCACTGGCTGGCTCATCACCCGCCCGCGCGTCAGCCGGTCATGCAGCGTCAGCGACCCCGCCCGCACGCCCTTACGCACATCGGTGGTATAGTGCTCCACGTTGGACATGGACTCCACGCCGCCCGCCACGACAACATCGGAAACCCCCGTCTGCACCATCATCGCCGCGTTGACGATGGCCTGCAGCCCCGAACCGCAGCGCCGGTCAAGCTGATATCCGGGCACCGCCTCAGGCAGCCCCGCCAGCAGCCAAGACCAGTGCGCAATGCACGGCGCTTCCCCGCTGCCATAGCCTTGCGCAAACACCACATCATCCACCCGCGCCGGGTCGATCTGCGTGCGCTCCATTAGCGCTTTCAGCACCACCGCGCCTAGTTCTCCCGCAGTCACGGAAGCCAGTGCCCCGCCAAACTTCCCCACAGCCGTGCGGATAGGGGCGACGATTGCGGCTCTTCGAAGGGTCATGCTCTCACCTCTCTTCCCCTAAATCCCGCTCAGGCTGAGCCTGTCGAAGCCCCATGATGAACAAGCCACGCTGGCGGCCTTCGACAAGCTCAGGCTGAGCGGGGTTGGGATGTGAATTAGTCCTATTTGCGGTCACTCGTCCCCACCACGCCCCGGTCGATCAGCGCGGCGATCTGGCCCGAAGCCATGCCCAATCGCTCGGCCAAGACCTGCTCACTATGCTCTCCAAGAAACGGAGCAGCTGCCGGAGCCCCGGCCTCGCGCCCCGGAATGTTCGCAAAGCTGCGCGGCGCCGGATATTCAAAACCGCTGGGATTGGCGGGCGAGGGGCCAAACAGCGGGTTGCCCGTCACAAGTTCCGCATCCCGCGCCATTTCAAACATCGTGCGATACCGCTCAAACGTCGCCCCCGCCCGCGTCAGCCGCGCGGCCATGTCGGCATAGTCGAACCGCTCTGCCACTTCCTGAAACATCGAAAACAGGCGGTGCCGGTGCACAAAGCGCCAATGGTCGCTGTCCGCCAGACTTACGCCAAGCTCCGCCTCCAGCGCCGCCACGTCCTCGGTCAGCCCGAAAGCCTCCACTGTCGCCCGCCATTGCTTGGCCGTCAGCACCGCCACCATGAAGCGCTTGCCATCACGGCTTAGGAAATCGCGCCCGAACGCGCCCCAAATGGCATTGCCGATCCGCTCCCGATCCGCCCCGCGATAGAGCATTTCCGGTGCAGCGCCTGCGTTGAACGCCGTGCCAATCGCCACATCGCCCAACGGCACGCGCAATTCGCTGCCTTCCCCGGTCGTATCGCGGTGCCGCAGCCCCGCCAGCAAGGCAAACGCGCAATAGGCCCCGGTGATGAAATCCCAAGCGGGCAGAATCTGGTTCACCGGTGGCGCACCTGCTGCGTCCCACTCCTCCGGCCCGGTCATCAGCGGATAGCCGGTGGCGGCATTGACGGTAAAATCCATCGCCTGCCGCCCATCGTGCCACCCCATGATCCGCACCGAAACCAGATCGGGCCGCCCCGCCGCAAGCTTGTCATGCGCCATGAAGCTCTCTGTCGGCAGGTTGGTGATGACCTGACCCACCGTGCGCGCCAGCTCCACCGCCAGCTCACGCCCCTCTGCCGTCTGCAAATCCAGCGCCACGCTCTTTTTCGCGCGGTTCAGGTTCTCCCACGAAAGCGACCGCCCTTCGCGCGTCAGCATGTAACGCTTGTAATCCAGCCCCCCGCGCAGGTCATCGATGCGGATCACCTCCGCTCCCATCTGCGCACAGTAAAGACCCGCGCTGGGCGAGGCGACGAACGACGACACCTCGACAATCGAAAGGCCGCTGAGCAACTGGTACACCTAATTCCTCCCCGGCACGGGGAGGGGGACCATGCGCAGCATGGTGGAGGGGCACCCTCGGTAAATCACCAAACTGCCCCTTCGCTGGCAAACTCCCGCAACAAACTCTTGGCGATCTGCAACTGCATGATCTGGCTGGTGCCTTCATAGATGCGCAAAATCCGCGCATCGCGGAAGAACCGCTCCGCCGGATATTCGGCCAAGTAGCCCGCCCCGCCAAACACCTGCACGCAGCGGTCCACCACGCGCCCGCAGGCCTCGGACGAGAACAGCTTGGCCGCCGCCGCCTTGCGCTGGATATTCTCGCCCTGGTCCGCCCGCGCACAGGCATCGGCGATCATGCATTCGGCAGCATAAAGCTCGGCCTCGCTATCGGCCAGCATCGCCTGAATCAGCTGAAAATTGGCAATCGGCTCACCAAAAGCCTTGCGCTCGGTGGCATAGCGCAGCGCGGTGTCGAGCGCGCGGCGGCCCATGCCCACGCCCATGCCTGCCACCGAAAGCCTCCCGTTATCAAGGCTCTGCATCGCAATCTGAAAGCCCCGGCCTTCCTCGCCGCCCACCAGCGCCGATCCGGGCACATGCACGTCCTCCATGATCACATCGGCAATATGCGCGCCCGATTGCCCCATCTTCTTGTCAGGCTTGCCGATGGTGACCCCCGGCGTGGTCATATCCACGATGAAGGCCGAAACGTGCGCGTTCTTTGCCAAGGCCTCTTTGGAAGTGCGCGCCATGATCAGCCCGATCTTCGCGCTCGGACTGTTGGTGATGTATCGCTTGGTGCCGGTCAGCCGGTAACCATTGCCGTCGCGCACCGCCATCGTCTGCATCGCCGCGCTGTCCGAACCCGATCCCGGCTCGGTCAGGCCAAAACACGCAATTTCGCCACTGGCGATGCGCGGCAGCCATTCGGCCTTCTGCTCTGCGGTGCCGAAATTCTTGATCGCGCTGCCGGTCATGCCGATGTTGATCGACATCGTGGAGCGATAGGCAGGCGCGGCATAGCTCATCTGCTTGACCGTCTCGATATACTGGCTGACATTCATGCCCGCCCCGCCGAACTCTTCGGGAATGGTGATGCCAAACAGCCCCATCTCGCGCATCTCGCTCAGGATATCGTCCGGGATGCGATCATTGGCGATCACGTCATCCTCAGCCGGGATCAGCCGTTCGCGCACATAGCGGCGCAGCTGGTCGATGAACTGGTCGAAGATTTCCGGGTCCATTCCGGGGTTTACAGTGGCCATCTCGAATATTCCTCAGACCGGATCATAGGGGAAGACGTGGGCGGTCACTTCATCGGCGCGCGCAAAGCCTGCCCTGAACGCGGGCATCAATTCCTCGGCAATGCTGGCAGGCGTCCACCCCTCCAGCTTGACCATCGAGCGTGCCGGGCGCGGCTTGGAAAACAGCACGATCTCGTTCTTGCGCACCGAGAAGATCTGGTTGTTCACATCCTTTGCCGCGTCCGAAGCAAGGAAAGCCACCAGCGGCGCGATCTTGTCGGCGCTCATGGCCTTCAGCCGCTCCACCCGTTCCTTTTGCGCGGGCGTTTCTGCCGGGATCGAAGCGGTCATCCGGCTCCACGCAAAGGGCGCGACGCAGTTTGACCGCACGCCCCAGCGCGCCATGTCGAGCGCGATGGAATGCGATAGCGCAACAAGGCCCAGCTTGGCGGCAGAGTAATTGGCCTGCCCCACATTGCCGATCAGCCCGCTGGTAGAGGTGAAGTGGATGAAACTGCCCGATTCCTGCTCACGGAAGTATGGCGTCGCCGCCTTCGACACATTGAACGCACCGGTCAGGTTCACGTCGATGACGCTGGTCCAGTCCTCGTAGCTCATCTTGTGCCAGATCGTGTCGCGCAGGATGCCAGCATTGTTCACCACCGCGTCGATCCGGCCAAACCGCTGCACCGCATCCTCAATGATCGTGGCGGCCCCTGCCGGATCGGCCACACTGGCCAGATTGGCCCAGGCCCTGCCGCCGGCCGCCACGATATCGGCCACAGTCGCCTCAGCAGGCCCAGCATCAGCGCCATCGCCCGCCTGCGCCACGCCGGGATCGTTGACCACCACCGCAGCCCCTTCACGCGCGCAGAGTAGGGCCACCTCGCGCCCGATCCCGCGCCCCGCACCGGTCACGGCAACGACTTTGCCTTCTAGCATCCCGGCCATCCGAATCTCCCAACGTCTTCTTCCGGACAGACGTTAAGCGACCGATTAAATTGCTTCAACCGTTCCCAAGCATTTTTCGCCAAATCACGCCGTTCTTGCGGTCCAAGGCAAACCCCGCTAGGGGCGCGCCCAACGATTTCGCACATGCAATAAGGACAAGTCCCATGGCGGTTACCCGCACCTTTTCGATCATCAAGCCCGATGCCACGCGCCGCAACCTGACCGGTGCGGTCACCAAGATGCTGGAAGAAGCCGGCCTGCGCGTCGTCGCTTCAAAGCGCATTCACATGAGCCGCGAACAGGCCGAAGGCTTCTACGCCGTTCACCGCGAGCGTCCGTTTTTCAACGATCTCGTTGAATTCATGATCTCCGGCCCGGTCGTGGTGCAGGTGCTCGAAGGTGAAAACGCGATGCAGCGCAACCGTGACATCATGGGCGCCACCAACCCGGCGAACGCTGAACCCGGCACGATCCGCAAGGAACTGGCAGAATCGATCGAAGCCAACACCGTCCACGGTTCGGATTCGGATGAGAACGCGGCGATCGAAATCGCCTACTTCTTCAAGCCGGAAGAAATCGTCGGCTAATCAAAAAGCCTGACTGATTGCAAGGGGCCGGGGCAGCAATGCTTCCGGCCCTTTTGGCTTTGCGCTCGGTAAACCTGTCCTTTGGTGGAATGTTGCGTCTTGGCAACGCTCCGTTGTCAATCGGTTGTTATGACTAATAGCCATAATTGTAGGCCCCGCTTACAGATGGTAGCGCTTCCGAAGTCCTGCAATGGGGACATGCTGAAGCCATGTTGGCTTCTCAGGGAGGATACCTGATGTTTATCAACCGCGCTTCTGCGCGCCTGCTCGCGCGCACCAGCCTTGTCGCTGCTGCCGCTTTTGCCATTTCCCAGCCCGCCTTCGCGCAGGATGCTGATCAGCCGCAGGCTGCTGAAGGCTCTGCTGGCGGCGAAATCATCGTTACCGCCCAAAAGCGCGCCCAGTCGCTGTCGGACGTGTCGCTCTCGGTTTCTGCTGTCGGCACCGAAGCGCTGGCTGCCAACAACACCGTCACGCTTGAAGGCCTGCAGGCGCTGGTTCCCTCGATCAGCTTCGGCAACGACTTCAACTTTGCCAAGCTGTTCATTCGCGGCATCGGCCTGTCCAGCTCGCTGCCCGGCGTCGATCCCTCGGTCGCGCTGCATGTCGATGGCGTGGTCGTCAGCCTTGCGCAGGCCCAGCTCGGCTCGATGTTCGATCTTGAGCGCGTTGAAGTGCTGCGCGGCCCGCAGGGCACGCTCTATGGCCGCAACGCCACCGGCGGTGCCGTCAATCTGATCACGGCCAAGCCGACCGATCGTCTTGATGGCTATATCCGCCAGACTCTTGGCGGCGATGCTCTGTTGATCCAGACCGATGCAGCCATCGGTGGCCCAATTGCCGAAGGCGTGCGGGGCCGTCTCGCCGTGCAGCGCATCAAGCGCGATGGCTTTGGCGTCAACGAATTCACCGGGAACGAGATCGACAACCTCAATCAGTGGTCGGCCCGTGCCCACCTTGACCTGCAGCCCACCGAAACGGTCAACATCCTGCTGACCGGCGAATATCACAGCGAAGATGATCGTTCGCTGGCCATCAAGTTCCGTGAAGTGTCGTTCCCCGGCGTGCTGAACGACAACATCACAACCAACGATGGCCTCAGCGCCCTTGGTGAGCGGTTGAACAAGGATGGCAGCCAGGCCCGCTTCGCCACGAACCCGCGCAATATCGCCACCAACTTCGATCCGATCAACGATCGTGAACAGTGGGCGCTGACCGCCATCGCCACGATTGATGTCAGCAGTGCCGTCTCGCTGAAGTCGCTGACCAGCTATCGCAGCTTCGATGCGATCTTCTTCCACGATTTCGATATGTCGACCTACCTTGGCTATGCTCTGGCTGAAACCAACGCCCTGCGCTCCAGCGCCAACCACTGGCAGCCGGTGTTCCAGCACCAGTTCAGCCAGGAATTTCAGGCCAACGTCGATACCGACAAGTTCCACGGCGTGTTCGGCCTGTTTTATCTGAACGAAAACGTCCGCGCCGAAAACCACATCGGTCTGGACGTGCTGACCAACACCGATCCGTTCCGCATCCAGTTCGATGGTCAGCTGGACATCCGGGCCTATGCCGCATTTGCCAACGTGGCCTATGATTTGTCGGAACAGTTCACGGTCAAGGCTGGCGCGCGTTACAGCTGGGAAGAGCGCCGTCTGCGCAACAACACCGGCCTTGGCGTGCCTGCGCAGAACGCGCTCGTGCTCGATCCACTGCAGTGGAACAACACGCAAAGCTGGGATGATTTTGCGCCCTCGCTCGGCATCGAATTCCGCCCGAACGATGATTTGATGATGTACGGCAACTGGTCGCGCGGCTTCAAGAGCGGGACGGCCGAGATCGGCTCCACCCGCCGCCTGTCGCCCACGCAGCCGCTGCCGTTCGTGGATCCGGAAAAGGTCGAAGCCTTTGAAGTGGGTGCGAAGTATTCGGCAGGCGGGCTCAGCGCCAACCTCGCCGTGTTCTTCCAGCGTCTGAAGAACGGTCAGTTCTCGCTGACCCGTCCGATCCCGGCCCCGCCGTTCTTCACCAGCACGCTGACCAACGCCGCCGAATCCGAAGCCTATGGTGCCGAACTCGATGTGCTGTGGCGCGCGACCGATGCGTTCACGCTGTCGGCTTCGGTGAATTACCTGCATTCGGAATTCACCAACTTCACCGCATCTGACCCGCTCGATCCGCGCCTCTTTGCACCGGGTGCTGTGGAATCCGCGCTGGTCAAGGACCTGTCGGGCAACGCCACGCGCATGTCGCCGAAGTGGAGCATCAACGTCGCGCCGACTTATGACATCGGCGTCAGCAATGGCGGCGTTGTGCGTCTGGGCACGAACTTTGCTTACCGCAGCAAGCAGTTCCACACCGAGTTCAACGATGATCGTCTGGCGCAGGATGGCTACATCCAGTGGGATGCGAACATCATGTACAAGGCACCGGACAGCCGCTTCTCGGCCAACGCGTGGGTGCGCAACATCACCAACGAACTGGTCTATGCAGGCAGCTTCTCGGTATCGACCAGCCGTGCCATCGGCGGTACGCTGATGCCGCCGCGCACGTATGGTCTGACGCTGGGTTACGATTTCTGATCCAGCTCCAGTGCTGAAAATCAGGGCCGCCGGATCACTCCGGCGGCCCTTTTTCTTGGCCAATCCTGAAGTGCACCTAGATGCACCTAGATGCACCTAAGCGACGGCAGGATGCCGATACCACTGCATAAGCCCCCGCCAAATGGCCGCTATTGCACCAAGCCCGAGAAGGATCGGCAGGGTATAGCCAAAACCTGTTCCAAGGATGATCGCCGCGACCAGCGCGGCCACCGAACAGCCCAAATCCCACCCGCCTTCGGTCGCCATGTTGAACCGCAAGGTGCACTGTGATCGCTGCGCCATCGCATAGAGCGGCGAGAGCATGGCGGTGGCGAGCATCGGCGCGACGAGTGCGCCAAGCGCCGTGGCGACCAGCGCGGGCAGCGCGGTGCTCCAGGCCAAGGCCTTGATTCCAATCACGATTGCGCCAAGGCCATAGGCGAGGGCAAGCGAATGGGTGGTGCGGCCACCGTCGATCAGCTTGCCGATCAGCAGGCTTCCGGCTGCCGCGCCAAGGCCCGCCAGTGCGAGCGCCCCGCCGAAGTTTTCGAAGCTTTGCCCGAGGGTTACGAACAATGCGAGGTTGAAGACGACATTGCTGCAGCCCGATTGCAACCCTTCGGCAAAGTAGATGCGCCGCCCGAAGCGGACGATGTGTGGGTCTGCACGAGATTGCGGGTCAATCGTAGGGTTGGGCGCGCCAAGCAGGGGTAGGCCTGCAAGCAATTGAATTACAGCTATAATGACAAAGCCCGCAGTAGCTCCAGCCCAGCCGAGCAGGAATCCGCCCGCCACCGGTGCGATAATCCCGACCGTGGCGGTCACCGCCTGCTGGATCGAAACCTGCCGCCCCATCTCGGCGTTGCTACCGGCGGCGGAGACATAGGCGTGGTAGCCGGTCCAATAGAGCACGCTGCCGAGCCCTGAGACGAGGATGTAGCCGACCAGCATCGGCCCCAAGCCACTGACAAACGGCAACATTATGTACGATGCGGCGCGGATAGCCACACCCAGCAGCAGCACCGTGCGCAAGCCGTAGGCGTGGGCCAGCGGGAGGACGGCGGCGCGCAGGGCGAAGCGCGAGAGCAGGACGAGCGCGAAGCTGGCCAGCGCGTAAGAGGGGCTGAGGCCCTGTTTTACAAGAAAGCCAACCACGAACAGCCCGCCGCTGGCCTCTACAAACGATTGCAGCCCGGCATGCGCGTAAATGCGGCGGATGGTGGTGAGCGCCATGGTGCGTTAAAAGTCCATCATTGCGGCAAGACGGCGCGGGGCGACGGTGGCCCAGCTGCGGCGGAGCCACTCTGCGGCGTGATCCCAATCGACATCCGCGCGGTTGAGAATCAAGCCAGCCCAACCACTTGCGCCGTAATAGGCGGGGCGGAACCACACGTCCTCGTCCTGCTCGATCAGCGCGGCGAGTTCGTCTTGTCCGCTGGTTTTTACCAGCAGTGCAATGTGCGGCGTGCCGTGGTGCTGATCGTTGAAATAGGCGAAGTATTTGCCGCCCACTCGCCAACCGGGGGAGCCGTGGCTTTCGCGCTCTTCCACTTCGGGCAGGGCGAGGGCGAGGACGCGCACTTTCTCCAGCAGCCAATCCGCGCTGCTCTCGCGCGCGACGTAGGCGGCAAGGGTACGCGAATAGAGTTGGTGTTCGGCGAACAGGACGCGCGCGGCGAGGCTTTCGCCCGTGTCGCCCGGAATGATCGCGACCGGAGTCTGGCCGAGGATCGGGCCGTCGTCGAGTTCAGCGGTGACGAGGTGGACCGTGCAGCCGCCGTGCGGATCGCCTGCCTCGATAGCGCGATCGTGGGTGTGCAGGCCTTTGTATTTGGGCAGCAATGAGGGATGGATGTTTAGCATCCGGCCTTCCCACCGGCCCACAAATTCGGGGCTGAGGATGCGCATGTAGCCAGCAAGAGCGATGTAGCGCGCGCCGTGTTGCAGCACTTGCGCTTCCATCAGTGCATCGTGTTCGGCGCGGGGGATGCCTTTGTGGGGCAGGGCAAATGTGGGAATGCCTTCGGCCTCAGCCAGTTTCAACCCCGAAGCTTCCGGGTTGTTGGAGAGGACGAGGACGATTTCGTAAGGGCAGTCTGCTGCGCGCGAGGCATAGAGCAGCGCAGCCATGTTGGTGCCGCTGCCGGAGATGAAGACGGCGACGGGGGTGCGGGTCACGACTGCCACCCTGTTTCGTCATGCTGAACTTGTTTCAGCATCCATTCCTCCTGAACGCGGGACCTGTGAATGCGGCACGATGGACCCTGAAACAAGTTCAGGGTGACGAATTTCTCTTAGGCATTAGCCAACATGAGTGGCTTCCCACGCCCCGCGTGCGGACCATGTTTCCACGCTGCCCGTAACAGTGCAGCCCTTTTCGCCCGCGACGATCTCACCCACGCGGTAGACGGTTTCGCCTGCTGCGGTGAGATCGGCGGTGAGCGAATCGGCTTGCTCTGGTTCGACCGCGAGGATCATGCCGATGCCGCAGTTGAAAGTGCGGGCCATTTCAGCCGGTTCAATGTGACCCTGCGCCTGCAGGAAGGCCATCAGGCGGCTCTGTTCCCAGCGATCGGCATCGATGCGCGCATGGAGGCCCTTGGGCAGGACTCGGGGCACGTTTTCCAGCAAGCCGCCGCCTGTGATGTGAGCCAGCGCATTGATTCTGCCGGAGCGGATAAACGGAAGAAGGCTCTTCACGTAGATCCGGGTCGGTTCGATCAGGAAATCGATCAGCAGGCGTTCGTTGTCGAACAGGGCAGGGCGGTCCAGCTTCCAGCCCTTGTCGGCGGCAAGGCGGCGGACGAGCGAGTAGCCGTTGGAATGGACGCCTGAGGAGGCAAGGCCCAACAGGACGTTGCCTGCGGCCACACGATCACCGGTCAGTTGTTCGCCGCGTTCCACCGCCCCGACGCAAAAACCCGCAAGGTCATAATCGCCATCGGCATACATGCCCGGCATTTCAGCGGTTTCACCACCGATCAGCGCGCATCCGGCAATGCGGCAGCCCTCTGCGATGCCCGCTACGACTCGTTCGGCCACGCCATTATCGAGACGGCCCGTGGCGAAATAATCGAGGAAGAACAGCGGCTCTGCGCCTTGCACGATCAGATCGTTGACGCACATGGCAACCAGATCAATGCCGATCTGGTCATGCCGGTCGTGGTCAATGGCAAGCTTTACCTTGGTGCCCACGCCATCGTTGCCAGCAACCAGCAGCGGGTCCTTGTATCCGGCAGCCTTCAGATCGAAAAAGCCGCCGAAACCGCCAAGTTCCGCGTCAGCGCCGGGGCGGGCGGTGGACTTGGCCAAGGGGCCGATGGCCTTGACCAGGGCGTTGCCCGCGGCGATGTTCACGCCGGCTTGGGCGTAGCTGTAGCCCTGCGGTTTTTGGGGCGGCTTTTGATCCTGTTCGCTCATAGCGCGGGCGACTAGCGCTTTCTTGCTTGGATTTCCACTTGCCTTTGGGCAAAAGCGGCGACGTCGCCACCGGAATTCGAATTCCGGGCCAGTTTTCGGCCAGTATCGCGGCCCAACGAAGTTCGGAGTTGCCTTGGTCGCCCTGCGCCTGCCTTTGGAAAATGTGAAGAGCCGTAAGGTCTTGGGCCTTTGCCTTGCGCTGTTGCTGGCAGCGGGCGGGGCCATGCTGGTTGCCCAGATCGAGGGTGATCGCGGGATTCCGCCGATTGCCAGCAACGGCGATTTCGAGATTCGCGGGATTGAAGTGAACGTCAGCGGCGACAACGCCGAGGACGCGCGGATCAAAGGGTGGCGCGAAGCGCAGCGCATGGCATGGGTCAAGCTGTGGGAATCGAACGGCAGCGGCGGTGCTGCGCCGGGTCTGGATGATGGAACCATCGAATCGTTGGTTTCCGCAGTGGTGGTGGAGCGCGAACAGATCGGCCCGCGTCGCTACATTGCCACGCTGGGCGTGATTTTTGACCGGGCGCGGACCGGCGAGCGGCTGGGCATGACCGGGGCGAAGGCGCGATCAGCGCCGCTGCTGGTGATACCGGTGCTGCATCAGGGCGGCGTGGCGACGGTGTTTGAAACGCGCAACCCGTGGCAAAAAGCGTGGGCGGAATACCGCACCGGCAACAGCGCGATCGATTATGTGCGGCCCATCGGCGCGGGTGCGGAATCGCTGTTGCTGACTGCAGGGCAGTTAGACCGGCGTAGCCGCAATTGGTGGCGGATGATTCTGGACGAGTTTGGTGCATCGGACGTGATCATACCGATTGCCCGGCTGGAGCGGGAATATCCCGGGGGCCCTGTGAAAGGCACTTTCAGCGCGCGTTATGGCCCGGATAACCGGTTTCTGGGCAGCTTTACGCTGAACGCCAAGAATGAGGCCGAAGTGCCCAAGATGCTGGAACAGGCGATTGGCCAGTTGGACCGCATCTTCACGCAGGCGCTGGCCAATGGTGTGCTGAAGCCCGACCCGACGCTGAACATGGTGTCTCAGATCGATCAGGCGCTGATCGACCAGACTGTCCAGAAGCTGGGGCCTGCACCGGTGACCATGCAGGCCGAATCGGTTGATGACGAAGCGGATGCGGTCACGGCTGCACCGTCGGCGGCGATCAACACTTTCACCGTGCAATTTGCGACGGAAGACGCAGCGGCGGTGGATGCTGGCATGGCGGCAGTGAGAAGTGCAGCTGGCGTAAAGAGTGCCAGCACCACATCGATCGCTATCGGCGGCACATCGGTGATGCGCGTGACGTTTGCCGGTGAGCTGGATGCGCTGGCAGCAGCGCTGCGGGCGCAGGGGTATCGCGTGACTGTGGGCGCAGGCGCGCTTTCGATTCGCAAGTAACCTGTCAGGCGAATTGAGCGTATAGGCGACGCATGTCGACGCAGATTGCCCTTCCGCTGGTGACAGCGCGCGGTGCCGAAACGGTAGTCATGGGGCCAAGCCTTGTGCCGGTGATCGAAGCGCTTCAGGCGGCTGAGCGCTGGCCGTTCCGCACCGCCGTTCTGGCCGGGCCGCCGCGTTCGGGCAAAAGCCTGCTGGCGCGCTGGTTTGCCGAAAGCGGGGCGGGTGAGGTGATCGACGGGGCCGACAGCCTGCCCGAGGACGAAGTGTTCCACCGCTGGAACCGGGCGCAGGCCGATGGCCGGCCGCTGCTGCTGGTGGTGAACCGTGCCCCGGGGGCTTGGCATATCACTCTGCCCGATCTGGCTTCGCGGTTGGGTTCTGCCCTGCTGATCGAAATTGCGCCGCCCGATGACGAATTGATGGCAGGTCTGGTGACGGAACTTTCGCTGCGGCGCGGGCTTGTGCTGGGAGATCAGGTGCTGGCTTATCTGATGCCCCGGGTGGAGCGGTCCCATGCCGAAATCGAGTTGCTGATTGAAACTATTGACCGGCTATCTCTTGAGCGTAAAGCACCCATCACCATATCCCTTGCGCGCGACGCATTGGCGGAGCGCTGCGGGGAGTTCCAGCCACGCTTGCTTTAGCGTGGTTTTAGAGAGAGAATCAGGGATATGTTCAACGGCCTGATAGCCTATCTGGATTCGATCCACGCACGCGACCCTGCGCCGCGTTCGCGCTGGGAAATCCTGCTGTATCCGGGGCTTTGGGCGGTGGGATATCATCGCATTGCGCACTGGCTGTTTGGCAAGCGGCTGTTCTTCATGGCCCGCGCGGTCAATCATTTTTCGCGCTTTCTGACCGGGATCGACATTCATCCCGGTGCCAAGATTGGTAAGCATTTGTTTATCGACCATGGCTTTACCGTGATCGGCGAAACCGCCGAGATCGGTGACAATGTGACGATCTATCAGTGCGTTACCTTGGGTGGAACCAACCCGGCCAATGGTGTGCCCGGAAAGCGCCACCCGACTTTGTGCGACAACGCGATCATCGGATCGGGTGCGCAGATTTTGGGCCCGATCACCGTGGGGCCGCGCGCGCGCGTGGGGGCCAATGCGGTGGTTACCGACGATGTGCCCGAAGGCGCAACGATGATCGGCCTGAAGGCGCGCTCCACGCTGGTTCCGGCAGAGACGTGGCTGAAGGAGTTCATCCCCTATGGCACGCCCTGCAAGGAGCCTTGCGAGCCGAACGGCGGAAACCGGGTGGACGATCTTGAGGCCGAAGTGGCTGCGCTCAAGGCACAAGTGACCGCGCTGATCGCGGCGCAGGGTGACGGCGAGACGCCTGCACCAACACCCACAACCGTTGGCCGGAGGACGCGCCGCTGAGCGGGACTGGCCCTGATGCTGGGGTGCCCGGCAGCGTGGTGCCCTTTCCCGCCCCGCGCACGGTGCAGCAAGTGGGGTTTGAGCGGCTGGAACTGCTGAAGATCCTCGACATTTATGGCCGCATGGTCGCCGCCGGTTTCTGGCGCGATTATGCAATGGACTTCGGCAAGGACGCCGCCGTGTTCGCCGCGTTCAAACGCACGGCCGAGCGGCCTACGGCGCGGATCGAAAAACGGCCAGCGTTGCGCGGCAAACAGGGCATGTGGGCGCTGTTTGGCGAAGCGGGGCAGGTGCTGAAGCGCGGGCACGATCTGGCGGGCGTGCTATCGCCGCTGGAGCGCCGGTTGATGAAAGTGGTGGAGGATTGAGCACCAATCCTCCCTGTTTTCACGAAGTGCAAACGAGGAGGGGACCGCCAGCGAAGCTGGTGGTGGAGGGGACGCAACCCCTCCGTCATTCGCTTGCGCGAATGCCACCTCCCCGTTTGTGCTTCGCAAAAACAGGGAGGATATTCACGCCTTTGGCTTGATCAGGAAATTCATCCAGCAACTGGCGAGCGGCTTGGTGCGGTCAGCTTGCCAAGCCTCGGCGCGGACGTTGGCGATGCGGCGGCCGGCGCGGATCACTTCGCCGCGGGCGAAGGTTTCCACGGTGATGCCGCCGCGCAGATATTCGACCGAGATATTGACGGGCTTGAAGCGCACCTTTTTGTCTTCCTCACCCAATTCGGCGTGGAGCGCCATGATCGCGGCGATTTCCAGCAGCCCTGCGATCGCGCCTCCGTGCAAATAGCCGGGTCGGCCCATTGCGCGGTCGGAAAAATCCATGGCGAGCAACGGTGCGCCATCGAGCAGGCCTTCGATGCGCATGCCCATGGCGCGTGCGTAGGGCGGCAGGCGGGTGGCAAGGTCGGTCATGCCTTGGGCTCCGATTCCCTTGACCAACCATCGGCCTCCACTTGAATGAAGATGCCTGCCGCGTGCGCGACCGGATCGGCAATATCGCCATCGTGGGCAATGCCGCGCACGAAGGCCATCGATGTTTTGAGCTGATAGCATTCGGCCCAGGCGATGATTGTTTTGCCGGGCCTGGCAGCGCGGACATAATCGACACGCAGATCAAGCGTGACCTGTGGTCGGAAGCCGCCGCGCAAGGCCCAGACTGACATCGAGGTGGCGTTGTCGAGCAGGCTGATGATGGGGCCAGAGGCCAGCACGCCCGTTTCAGGATCGCCCACCAGATCCTCACGCCAAGGCAGGCCGAGTTCTATCCAGTTGGAGCCGTGCCCGCGATATTCCATGCCGACAAAGCCGGTGTGGCCGTGCTTCATCATGAATTTGCCGAAGCGCGAAGGTTCGAATGCCATGCCTGGCGGGATGGCCGGGCGTCCGCCCCCATTCTCGGCAGTGCTTTGAGGTGTGCTGTCCATGGATTATCCCTGCCGCAGCCGGCCTGCGATGACAAGCGGGTTAAGTGTTCGCTTAAAAGGCGCTGCGCTCAGAAAGCGCTTCCGGCCAGCGCATCGATTGCACCCTGAAGGATAAGCGCGGCGGCGTGCGAATCGATGCGGGTGGCGCGCTTTGCACGGCTGAAATCCTGTTCGATCATCGCGCGCTCGGCGGCCTGCGTGGTCCAGCGTTCGTCCCATAGCAGGATCGGTAGGCCAAGGTCCTCAAGATTGCGAGCAACGGCACGCGCGCCTTGGGAGCGGGGGCTTTCCGATCCGTCCATGTTGAGTGGCAGACCGATGACGATGCCCTTCACGGCGCGCTCGGCGATCAGGGCGGCCAGCTTTGCCTTGTCGGCGGTGAATTTGCCGCGCTGCAGCGTCTTGCCGGCTGTGGCAAAGCGCCAGTCAGTGTCACACAGCGCAATGCCGATGGTTTTGGTGCCGGTATCGAGGCCCAGCAGCGCACCGCCTTCGGGCAGGGCATCGCGCATGGAAAGGGCTGACTGGGTGATCATTGAGCAGGCTTTTTCACCGCCTGCCAAGCGGCAACGCGGCGGGCGACGTCGGCGCGTAAGTTGGCCCAGAACAGCGGGATATCATAAATGTGGTAGTTGTTGCCGGGGAGGACATATGCGCCCAGTTCGGGCGGATCGCCGATCAGCAGGATGCCGG
This sequence comes from Novosphingobium sp., assembly GCA_041639635.1. Lineage (GTDB taxonomy): Bacteria > Pseudomonadota > Alphaproteobacteria > Sphingomonadales > Sphingomonadaceae > Novosphingobium. The sequence goes on along the minus strand of JBEQBV010000026.1, from coordinate 4,539 downwards.
TGGCTGGATCGCAACGTGCAGGCACCGCGCCGACGATCAGTTCCCCGCTCTTGAGGTCTTCCGAAGGCTTGAGCGTGCCGAGGTTGGCGCTGGCTGATGCCGCTGCGTTGGCCCCGCCGTTCAGCGGGTTGGTGCACAGGACCGGTCGCTTGTCCTTGGGCTTTCCATCAAGGCCTGGACGAGTGCGATAGGCTTCGAGGATCAGTTCGGGTTCTGCCGGTTCAGCAAAGCTGGACCAGGTCATGATGCAGCCGGTCTGCTGAGCAGCAGTGCAGGCGTTCAGGCCCAGCGCGGGCAGATCGTGCTCAATCGAAATTGGCCAGCCGACAGGATAAGCAGCAACCACGCGCGCGGCGAGCGGGGTTCCGGCCACGCGATCCTTGAGCAGGTGGAGCAGATGCAGCGCGCCCTGGCTGTGACCGGCCAGCACGATCGGCGCATCGGCAGGCACGCTGGCTAGAAATGTGTCAAACGCCTGGCGCACGTCGAGGTAGGCTGTGTCGAGAGCCATCTGCCCTTCGGCCTTGTCGGTGAGGAACGCGCCGAACGCGGCCTGACGGTAGCGCGGCGCCCAGATTTGCGCCTGCCCGTTGAAAGCAGAGGCCATGCCTTGCAGATAGTAGCTGGAACGACGGTTCGTGTCGGTATCGTCTAGCGGGCCGTTCCACGCCTCACGCGCCAGATAGCTGGTGGGGTGGATGAAGAACACGGCAGCATTCTTCTGAATTTCGGGGCCCGTTGCCTGCCTTACCCCGGCAGGCAACCATTGCGAGGGATCATCCTTGCCAATGCCGGGCCGGGAAAACCACATGGCGTTGCCGGCATATGCACCCGAAGGCAAGGGTTCGAGCCGTGCAAAGGCAGTGCGCGGGACAAAGGCAAAGCGGGTCAGCTCTGTTGACCAGATGCGCAGAATGAACAGTGCCGCAATCACCAGCACGGCAAGAACAGCGATCATGTAGAGAAACTTGCGGGCCATTTTGATTCTCTGTGATTGATCTTCAGATGACAGGTACTGGTGGTTCAGATTTCAAAGGGGTGTTGCGTTCAGCCTGACGTTCCAGCGCGATCTTGATCATGGCAACGATAGGATCGGCCAGCATCAGCCCCAGAATGCCGAACAACAACCCGAACATCAGCTGTGCGCCCAACACCAGCGCCGGGGCGAGGTCAACCGTCCGTTTGGCCACCATCGGCACGATGATGTTGCCATCCACCGTTTGCACCACGACATAAACGATAAGGCAGAACAGCCCGGTTTCGTTGCTGACCGAGAAGCCAACCAGCGTCATCAGCACACCTGAAATCGGCGCGCCGATATTGGGCAGAAACGCAAGCAGCCCGGTGAGAAGGCCAAGCAACGCGGCCATTGGAACGCCCCACCAAGCCAGCAGCGCCCAGGTGGCAATGCCTTCCACAGCCATGCCCAGCAACCTACCGAACAACAGCATGCGAAGCGCCTTGCCCATGCGAAGGGCCGTGCCTTCCCAATGGTCGCGACTGTGTTCTGGCAGCATCCAGCCAAGGCCGCGGCGGTAAAGGTGCGGTTCCAATACGAAGTAGATGGCCAGAATGAAGATCAGAAAGCCGGTGGTGAAGCCGCCAAAGATGCCGCCAAGGGCACGGGTCACCTGTCCGATGCTGCCGAGCACCTGGCTGGCGATCTGTTGCAGGTTGAAGTCCTGCGTCGTGATTCCGTGACTTTGCGCCCAGACCGTCAGGCGGCTGAGTTGCGTTTCAATCACATTGGGCAATTGCGCCGCCTGGGCGGCAATTTCGCCACCGGCAAAGATCACGAGCCAGACAAAGAACGCGAAAGCGCCAAGCAGGATGACTGTGATGCGAAGGCCACGCGGCAGCCATGGCGCGACTTTTGCGATCAATCGCTGCCCGCCATCGATCATCGCGGCCAACACGATGCCGCCAAGAATCACCATGATCGGTTGAGCCAGCAGCACAACCAGCGCGAAAAGCGAGGCCACACCCAACCAGACCGCCGCCTTCTTTGCCTCCTGCCGCACCAGACTGTCGCGGATGTCCGCCGGGCCGGGGCGCGTTGACTGTCCCGACGGAATGGTTGGCGGCGGTTGGTTCATGTGTTGATCAACGCTTTGCTGGTGCCTCGTTCGATGTAGCCGGGGCGAGGCCGGGCTGGCGGCGGATTTCCGGGCGCAGTCTGGTCCAGGCACGGCCATCGCGCAAGGAGGACCACCAGGTGAGCGGATTCAACGTTTCGCTGCCATCGAGCGAGAAGGTGACGAATTCTGCGCGGCCACCGACATTGGCCAAAGGCACCGGCCCGCCAAGGCCGCGCTCTTCGACAGGAGCCCGGCTGTCAGCCGAATGATCGCGGTTGTCTCCCATCAGGAAGACATGACCGGGGGGGATCAGCGTTTCGGGATAGTTATCGAGCATCTGATCCATGTGATCGATCACCATATAGCTGGCACCATTGGGGAGCGTTTCACGAAAGGCAGGCAATTCATAGACTTCGCGCCCGTTATTGAGGCGGGTTCGAAAGCGTTCGAACATGTCATAACACGGTGCGCCATCGCATGAGAGCAGAGGATCGACCGGAATCTGCACAGGCGGCTCTGCCTGTTGCGGAACCAGTCTGCCGTTCAGGATGATCTGGCCATGAATCACGGCAATCCGATCACCGGGCAGGGCGACCACGCGTTTGATATAGTCCTCGTCCCGATCTGGCGGCACGGCGATTACGATATCGCCATATTCGGGCGTCTTGGGCAGCACGCGCGAGGTGCCGCGCGGCAGGACATGGAACGATGCCGAGACCCACGACCAGCCATAAGGATACTTCGAGACGATCAGCCGATCACCCACCAGCAGATTGGGCATCATCGAGATTGATGGGATGTAGAACGGCTTGGCAATGAAGCTGTGAAACACGACCACGGCCAGCAGCATCAGCGCAAGGCCGCGCAGTTCCGCCCACCAGTCTACCCCAGTTTCGGGCGGCGGCGGGGGTGGGGAAAGCGGCTCTTGCTGCAAAGGCGAGGCTGCGGGATCGGCAGAATGCGGCTCGGTCAAGCGATGGGCGTTTCGTGCAGTTGGCTGGAAAGGGGGCGCGCCTCGATCACGACAAAGGCCTGCGCCCACGGATGATCATCGGTCAGCGTCAGATGGACGACGGCTTCGTATCCTGCAGGCGTGATTGCCATAAGGCGGGCAGCGGCCCCGCCGGTCAGCGCCAAGGTTGGCGCGCCCGATGGGGCGTTGACCACGCCGATGTCTTTCATGAACACACCGGCCTTGAAACCGGTTCCGACGGCCTTGGAAAAAGCTTCCTTGGCGGCAAAGCGTTTCGCTAGGGTTCCAGCCATTGTATAGGGCCTGCGCGCAGCCTTGGCCTTTTCCAGATCGGTGAACACGCGATTGATGAAGCGATCACCGAACCGGTCGAGCGAGTTCTGGATACGCTCAATGTTGCAAAGGTCAGAGCCGATGGCGAGGATCACAAACCGTGCCTTACCGCGCTTCGTCCATAAGATCACGCATCCGGCGGATAGCATTTTCCAGGCCCACGAACACTGCCTCACCGATCAGATAGTGCCCGATGTTGAGCTCGGCGATCTGCGGGATCGCGGCGATGGGCTGGACATTGTCGAATGTAAGGCCGTGGCCCGCATGCGGTTCAATTCCGTTCTTTGCGGCCAGTGCGGCCATATCGCTGATGCGGCGCAACTCGCGCTCCACCTTTGCAGCGTCGCCATCGAGGAAGGCGTGGGCATATTCGCCGGTGTGGAATTCGACCACTGGCGCGCCGAGTCGCAATGCGGCGTCGAGTTGGCGTTCGTTTGCTTCGATGAACAACGACACGCGGATTCCTGCGGCGCGAAGTTCCTCGGCAATCGGGGCCAGCGTATTGTGCATGCCCGCAGCGTCAAGACCGCCCTCGGTGGTGCGCTCCTCACGCTTTTCGGGCACGATGCAGGCGGCATGCGGCTTATGCCGCAGGGCTATGGCCAGCATTTCAGGCGTTGCCGCCATTTCAAGATTCAGTGGCAGATTGGTGGCCTGCTGGATGCGGGCCAGATCCTCGTCACGGATATGGCGGCGGTCTTCGCGCAAGTGCGCCGTGATGCCATCGCCGCCAACCGCTGCCACGATTTCAGCTGCGCGCACGGGATCGGGATGATCCCCGCCACGTGCGTTGCGGATGGTCGCAACATGATCGATGTTTACGCCGAGGCGCAGATGCGGCGTTGCGGGCGCACTCATCAGGGCTTTGCCCGGCTGCCGGGCTTGACTGCCTCGGTTGCTGCGAGTTCCGGGGGTAGTTCGTCTGGCGCGTATGTGGGGAAGTTGAGAGCCACAAGCGGAAAGAACGGCACGCCCAGATCGACGCTGCCTGCGGACCGATCCACCAGTGCCGCCGCTGCGATGACTTCGCCGCCTGCTTCCTCGATGGCCTTGATCGCTTCGCGGCTGGATAGCCCGGTGGTGACCACGTCTTCGACCATCAGCACCTTTTCGCCTTCATTAAGCGAAAAGCCTCGGCGCAGCTCGAACGTGCCG